>NZ_JBHXMU010000059.1:0-55037 GCF_042720685.1 Kitasatospora sp. NPDC058492 | reverse complement strand
CTCCACTGGTCACACTTCCGACGACGAAGCCAAGCCCGCGCCCGCAACTCCCACTACAAACGCCGAGGACACACCCCCCAGATGCGGTTGCAGTACTAACCCGGCGCCGGGGTGGGAAGTCATCCCCATCGACTTCCCACTCCACCCGCAGGAGGCAACCGCGATGGCGATCACCTGGCGCAAGAGCACGTACAGCGGCGGGTCGAACGGCTGCGTCGAGGTCGCCGACGGCTTCACCGGCCTCATGCCCGTCCGGGACTCCAAGGACCCCGACGGGCCCGTCCTCCGTTTCCCCTCCGCCGCCTGGCGGGCCTTCGTCGCCGCCGTCAGCGCGGGCGAGTTCGACGACCGGTAGTGGCAACTCCTGGGTGGGATGAAGGAGCTGTCGGGTCCGTGCGGCCTCGTGCGTCAGCGGTCGGGGGTGTGGGCAGCGGGGCGGACGGCGTCGGGCAGCAGGTGGAGTTCGTAGGGGGTGTAGCAGTCCGACATCTCGCCTCCGACCACGGCGCCGCAGCGGCAGGCGCGGTTGGGCGGGCCGTCGCCGGGGGCTCCGCAGCAGCCGGGTGGGCCGCTCGTTGTTATGTGCCCGGTGAGGCCGGTCCCGTCGTCGGGGTGCAGGACGAAGGTGTTCCGGGGCCCGGCCGAGACGACGACCATTCCGTCGAAGTCGCTGATGCACGGGCCGCCGGGGTAGGCGGGGGGACAGCCGTCCTGGTCCTCGGCCGGGACGAACGGCGGTCCGTACGGCTGCGGATCGACGGCGTAGTGGCCGCGGGGCATGGTGGGCGGGGCCTGTCGCCGGCCGTTGACGAGCTCGCCCTCGAACAGGTGCCGGGCCGGAACCGCCGGGAGGGGCTCAAGGTCGGCCGTGAGGGCCTCGCCGCAGGCGGCGCAATGAAAAATCGTCATCGCGGCATGTCTACAGCGCCGGCCCTCACCTCGCAACGGGATTCCGCTCCCCCGCCGGGCGGGGGCTCGCTCGTCAGCCGAACCGGAACACCCGGTCGGGCCAACTGCCCTCGGGCGTCGCGCCGTCGAGGGCTTCGCTGATCGTCCGTTCCTCGTAGGCGAAGTGGGATTCCATGATCGCCGTGAGTCCGTCGAGTTCGCGCCCGACCGCTTCCAGTCCCTCGCCGGGCGGTTCGGCTGATTCGGCCGATTCGGCGGCGCGGTCGGCGAGTTCGCGCACCCGGGTGAGGATGGCGGCGATCATCTCGTGGTCCTCGACGAGTTTGGCGACCGTCCCGGCGAGCTGCGGGCGTTCGCGCACCAGCTGGGCGAACATGCCCTCGTCCTCGCCCTGGTGGTGTGCCGTCAGTGCGGCGCAGAAGGCCAGGCAGTGGGTGCGCAGTGCGTCGCCGTCCGGGCGGCGCTGTCCGATCCCGGCCCTGATGCGGCCGACCTGGCGGCGCAGTTCCTGGTGTGCTCGGGAGAGTTGAAGGCTCAGGGCGACCACGCGGTCGCCGTCATGGGAAGCCACGGGAGGCGGCCCCTTCGGTTCCACACCTCCATGCCTGACGCTGTCCGCCACCGGCACGCGATGCTGGCGCCATCCGATCACGGGCCGCGGCGTCGGGGCAAGCGCCGCCGCGGCAGCGGCCGGTGGCCCCGGGCCCGGGCGGGCGGGCCGGGGGCGGCGCGACGGCCCCGACCCTACGCGGGGCCGGCGGGGGCGGTGGGGGTGGTGGGGGTGGTCAGGCGGTGGCGGGCGGCGGCGAGGAGTTCGTCGGACAGGGCGGGGTCCTCGCTGGCGCGGGCCAGGAGGAGGGCGCCGACCATGGTGGACAGGTCGGCGAGGGCGCTCTCGCGTTCGGCCGCGTCGGGCAGGTGCTGGAAGCCGTCGGCCAGGTCGTGCAGTCCGGCGGTGAAGGCGCTGCGCAGCGGGGAACCGGGTTCGGCGCGGGCCGCGTCGGCGGCCAGGGCTGCGGCGGCGCAGCCCTGGCCGGGGTTGTCGCGGTGGAGGGTGGAGAGGTAGCGGGCGAGGAACTCGGCGCGGGGGGTGGGGTGTTGGGCGGCGGGCGTGCCGGGGGTGGGGTCGCCGGTGGGCGGGTGGTCGGCGAGGCGGTCCATGGCTTCGCGGCGTTCGGTGAAGGCGGCTGTGAGGGCTTGGGCGACGAGGTCGTCCTTGGAGGCGAAGTGCCGGTAGAAGCCGCCGTGCGTCAGGCCTGCGGCGGCCATCGCCCGGGGGACGCTGACCTGGTCGGAGCCCTGCTCCCGGATCAGTCTGGCGGTGTGGTCGATCACCTCCTGGCGGTGGCGTTCGGCCTCGGCCCGTGACACGCGGGGCATGCCTGCGTTCCTTTCCTCGTCCTGCGGTGGTGGTGGTCCTACTTTCCCATCCGGGCTTCCCCATCCAGTTTAGATGATAGTAATAATCTAAACGTTGCGGTGCCCCGGCTGCGGGCACCGCCTTCCGAGAGCGAGGAACACGCACATGACCGTGATCGACGGCTCCACCGCCCTGGTCACCGGAGGCCTGCGCGGCCTCGGCCGGGCGTTCGTCGGGGAACTGCTGGCGCGCGGCGCGAAGAAGGTCTACGCCACCGCCCGCACCCCCGTGCCCAGCGAGGACGCACGGGTGGAGGTCCTCGCCCTGGACGTCACCGACGACGCCTCGGTGGCCGCCCTGGCCGAGCGCGTCCAGGACGTCGACGTCGTCTTCAACAACGCCGGCGTCCTGTACCCGGGAGCGCTGCTCACCGCCGACCTGCGGCAGGTCCAGGAGACCTTCGACACCAACGTCCTGGGCCCGCTGCGCATCGCCCGGGCCTTCGCGCCGGTGCTGGCGGCCCGTGGCGGCGGGGCGCTGGTCGACATCCACTCCGCGCTGTCCTGGGGCGCGGGCGCCGGCGCCTACGGCGCCTCCAAGGCCGCCCTGTGGTCCCTGACCAACTCCCTGCGCCTGGAACTCGCCGCCCAGCACACCCAGGTCGTCGGCGTGCACCTGGGCTTCGCGGACACCGAGATGGTGGCGGCCCTGCCCGTCGACAAGATCCCGGCCGCCGAGGTGGCCCGCATCGTCCTGGACGGCGTCGAGCGCGGCGATCGCGAAGTCCTCGTCGACGACCTCACCCGGGCGCTCAAGTCCGCGCTCCCCGGCCCGGTGGAGGGCCTCACCATCCCCATCCGCCGCTGAACCGCACCCCGCCGAAACCGCCGAAACCCGCCGGCCACCGCCGGCCGACACCGAGGAGAACACCCATGCCGCTGTGGCACGTCTACCACCCTCCCGGCACCTACACCCCCGGGCAGAAGCAGCAACTCGCCGCCGACATCACCGGGTTCTACACCCGCTTCGGACTGCCGAAGTTCTACGTGATGACGCTCTTCCACGAGATCGGCGCCGACTCCTTCCACGTGGGCGACCAGCCCGCGCACGACGCGGTGCGGATCGTGGTCGAGCACATCGCCCGGCACACCGAGGACCCCGACCTGCGCAAGCGCACCCGGGAGGCCCTCGCCGCCCTCCTCGCGCCCCACACCACCGGGCGCGGCCTGTACTGCGAGTTCCACATCGACGAGACGCCCCGGGACCTGTGGATGATGGACGGGATCTCCCCGCCCCCGCCCCAGAGCGAGGCCGAACAGCTGTGGGCCCGCGAGAACCGCCCGATCCCCTACTGATCCCCTGCCGATCTCCTGCCGACGGACGCCCCGGCACGGCGCCGCCGCGAGAAGTCGGACAGGCCGACTTCCCACTCCAGGACCCGCCGCCCCGGCACCCCGCGGGCGGTGGGTCCTGGCCGGTTCAGGCCGGTTCAGGCGGGTTCAGGCCGGTTCAGGCGTCGAGGGTGATCTCGGGGTAGTGCGGGGAGGGGGCGTCGAAGAGGGTGGTGGGGCGGCGGCGCAGGTGGAGCTGGAAGTAGGCGGTGAGGTAGGCGCGTTGGGCGGTGACGGCGCGCAGCGGGTCGCCGGTGCCGAGGAAGTGCTCCAGTTGGTCGGCGGGCCAGGCGATCACGTCCTGCCCCTGGGGGACGAGGAGTTGGAGGTCGGTGTAGGACAGGTGGCCGGAGCGGGTGAGGGTGAGCCGGCGGCGCCAGCCCGTCAGGTGGGGCCACAGGGTGTCCCACATGGCGTCGCGGGCGGGGCTGGCCCAGGTGGAGGCCATGAGCAGCAGGGGGCGCGGCTGGTCGGCGGTGGCGCAGGTGCCGAAGAGGGGGCCGTCGAGGACGGCTCCGGCGCGGATGCGGGGGTCGTCGTGGAGGGCCTGGGCGGTGGTGGCGCCGCCCATGGAGTGGCCGAACATGGCGACGGCGTCCGGGTCGAGGGCCTGGGCGAGGCCGGCGGGCAGGGGGCGGTGGTCGGCGTCGGGGTCGGCGCCGGCGGCGAGGTCGGTGAGGCGGTCGAGGACGAGGCGGACGTCGGCGGCGCGGTAGGCGACGATGTCGGCGTCGGTCATGGCCTGGACGGCGGCCTTGTCGCGTACTTCCAGGCGGTGGCCGGGGAATTCGGTCTCGCCGGCGTCGAAGGTGTGGTCGACGGCGGCGACGACGTGGCCGTGGGAGGCGAGTTCCTCGGCGAGAGCGGTGTTGAAGGCGGAGTCGCCGCCGGAGCCGTGGGAGTTGAGGACGACGGGGTGGCGGCACGAGGTCTCGGCGGGGGCGTCGGCGTGGGCGTGGGTGGTGGGCCAGTCCAGGCCGGCGGCGGGGACCTGGAAGTAGGCGGTCTCCAGGTGGGCGGTCTCGGCGGGGCTCATCCAGGGGGCGCGGGGGTGGCCGGCGACGCGGGCGGCGGGGTACCAGAGGCGGGTGCGCAGTTCGCGCGGGCGCGGGGTGGGGGCCCAGCGGTCGGGGCGGGCGGGGTCGACCAGGTGCAGGGTGGTGGTGCCGACGGGGTGGGGCCCGGTGGGGGCGGGCAGCATCAGGCGCGGGGGCCGGCCCGGGGGTGAGGGCGGGGCGGCGGCGCGGGCGGCCGCGCGGGCGGGGGCGGTGCCTGCGGCGGCGAGCAGGGCGGTGGCGGCCAGGGCGGCCAGGGCGCTGCGGCGGCCGAACTGCGGGGCGGCCGCGGTGTGCGGGGCGGCAGCGGCGTACGGGGTGGTCACGGTGTGCGGGGTGGTCATGGGCCCACGGTGGCGGGTCGGGCCCTGCGGGCGCGTCGGGCCGGCGCAGGAGCGCCGGGCGGCGGGTACGACCGCGGGCATAGGCCCCGGGGCGCAGGCCTCAGCCGGAGACGGCGGGCCCAGCGGGCGCGGCGGGAGCTGCGGGGGCAGCGGGCGCACCGGTGAGGAGGGCGTCGAGCAAGCCGGGGAAGCGGGTGTCGAGGTCGGTGCGGCGCAGGCTGACGAAGCGGTTGCGCCCGGCGACGCGGGTGGTGGTGACGCCGGCCTCGCGCAGGACGCGCATGTGGTGGGAGACGGTCGACTTGTGGAGGTGCTCCAGGCCCAGGTCGCGGGGGGCGCAGGAGTGTTCGGCGCCGTCGGCGTAGCTGAGCAGCAGGGTCATCCGGACGGGGTCGCCGAGGGCGTGCAGGACCGTGACGAGGTCGATGTCGGCGGTGGTGGGCTGGGGAAGCCGCTCGTCTTCGGTCATGGCACGTGGTCCTCGTCGGGTCGGCGTCGGTTTGACATTGGCTTCCTCCCCGCCCTGAAGGACGGGGACTCCGGCCGCGCGTGCCGCGCGGGGGCTTCGCCCCGCGTGGGTGCGGTCGGCCGGTGGTTGGCGCTTCACCGACCGGGTAACCCCGAGGTCTCCACGCCCTGAGACCGCCTGCCCGGCGGCCTTGATGTTCTTCGCCGCGTTCACGTCGGCGTGGTCGGTGTGTCCGCAAGCGGTGCACTCGAAGACCGCTTGGCTCTTGCGGTTCTTCGGGTCCACGCGCCTGCACACGTTGCACGTCTGGGAGGTGTACGCGGGGTCGACCAGTACGACGTCCGTCCCGGTGTACCGGGCGGCGTTGCGAAGGGCCAGTTCCAGCATGTTCCATCCCTTGTCCAGGATGGCCCGGTTGAGCCCGGCCTTGGCCCGGACATTGCGCCCGGGGTGTTCGACGGTCCCGGCCGCCGAAGCGGACATGTTCTTGATCCGGAGGTCTTCGAGGACGACCAGCGCGGCCTGGCCGGTGATCCGGTTCGCCGTCCAGGCACAGAAGTCCGCGCGGCGGTTTCGGACCCGGCCGGTGATCCGGTTGATCGCCGCGATCGTCTGCTCGCGGCGAGTACTGCCCTTCTTCTGCCAGGCCTGCTTCTGCCGCAGCCGGCGCAGCCTCGCTGTCTCGCCCGCCGTGGCGAACCGCCGGTCGTGGAACGTGCCGTCGCTGGTGGTGGCGGCGATCTTCACGCCGCGGTCGATCCCGACCGCCGTGGACGGCATCACGTGCGCCTCGGGTGTTGCTTTGCCGTCCTCAACCAGGAACGAGACGAACCAGTGCCGCCCCTGCCGGGTGACCGTCGCCGACCGGATCCCGCCACCCAGCGGACGCGACCAGCGAAACCGCACCCACCCGAGCTTGGGCAGTCTGGCGCGGCCCCACCTGCGGCCCATCCGCTCCACCGTGATCAGGTTCCCGGCCGGGAAGCGGAACGACGGCGACCAGCGCCGCACCGAGCGCCACCGCACCCCGAACGTCCCGTGCTCCCGGCACGCCCGGTCCAGATCCCGAAGTGTCTGCTGCAACACATGCGACGGCGCGACCGCCAGCCACGGAAACTCCCGCTTCGCCTCCGCAAGCTCAGCGGCCTGCGGCACGTAGTTCATCCACGCCTCGCGCCGCCGATACTCCCGGCGCTGCTCCAGAGCGATGTTCCACACCGACCGGCAGATGTTGCCGAACGTCTCACACAACACCGCCTGATCTGAGGTGAGTTCAAGCCGATACCTGCGGCCGGACAGCACGGGAACACCACCCTTCCAACCACTGTGATCAACGTAGTGCACGCCACCGACAACGCAGCGACCCGCGCAGCTTCGCGCCAAGGATGGGCCAACCCCCAGGCAAAGCAGGCGATCTGCGCCCAAGAGTTCAGATCATCCACCAATCCCCTAGTGTTTGACGAGCGTCAAACTGTTGCCCTATCGTCAAACAATCGGGGGGCTTTTCCATGCCCGTACGCCTGCTCCTGCTCGCCCTCGGCACCTTCGCCATGGGCACCGACTCGATGGTCGTCGCCGGCATCCTCGGCCCGATCGCCGCCGACCTGGGGGTGTCCGTGCCGGCCGCGGGCCAGCTGGTCACCGTCTTCGCGCTCGGCTACGCGCTGCTGGCCCCGGCGCTGGCCGCGCTCACCGCCCGCTGGCCGCGCCGGCGGCTGCTGCTGACCGCGCTCGCGGTGTTCAGCGCGGCCAACGCGCTCAGCGCGCTCGCCCCCAGCTACGGCCTGCTGCTGGCCACCCGGGTCCTGGCGGCCGCCGGGGCCGCGCTGTACACGCCGACCGCCAACGCGGTGGCCACCACCCTGGTCGCCCCCGAGCGGCGCGGACGGGCGCTGGCCACCGTGCTGGGCGGGATGACGGTGGCCACCGCGCTGGGCGTGCCGCTGGGCACCTGGGTGGGGCGCGGCGACTGGCGGATGACGATGTGGCTGGTCACCGCGCTGGGCGTGGCGGCGCTGGCGGGGCTGGCGCTGCTGCTGCGCGACCTGCCGGCGCCGGTGGCGGCGCCGGGGCTGCGGGCGCGCCTGGCGCCGCTGGGGCAGCGGCGGGTGCTGGGGGCGGCGGCCACCACGCTAGCGTTCTTCCTGGCCTTCCAGTGCGTCTACATCTACCTGGCCACCGCCGTCTCGGGGGCGACCGGGGGCGACGCGGACCGGCTGAGCCTGGTGCTGCTGACGGCGGGCGTGATGTCGGTGGCGGGCAGCTGGCTGGGCGGGCGCCTGGTGGACCGGGTCGGGGTGCGGCGGGTGCTGCTGACCGGCTCGACGGTGGCGGCGGGCGCGTTCGCCGTGCTGCCGTGGCTGGGGCGCAGCATGCCGGGGGCGCTGGTGTACGCGGCGGTGGTGCCGCTGGCGGGGTGGGCGGTGTCGGTGGCGCTGCCGCACCGGCTGGCGTCGATCGATCCGGGGAACGCGCCGCTGCTGATCTCGCTGAACAGCAGTGCGCTGTACCTGGGGACGGCGGCCGGGGGTGTGGCGGGCAGTGCGGCGATCGCGGTGCTGGGCGGGCGGTGGTTCCCGTTCGCGGCGGCGGGGCTGGCGCTGGTGGCGGCGGTGACGGCGGCGGCGACCACGCGGGACGCGCGGGCGGGTGCGGCGGGGGCGGCGGAGGAGGAGGTGGCGACGGTGCCGGCGCCGGCACCGTCGCGGTCCTGATCGTCGAACAGACCGGGGTCTCAGCGGGCGGAGCCGAGGTTGCGGTCGGCCTCGGCTCCGGCGAGCAGGAGGGTGGTCTCCTCGATGCGGCGCAGGCGTCCGCAGGGGGCGTACCGGCCGAAGAGGTAGACCTCCATGGAGACCCGGGTGCCGTCGGTCTTGAGGACGTCGACGGTGTGCCGGGTGGCGGTGCGGTCGCCGTCGTGGAGTTCCTCGTGGACCTGGACGCGGCCGGAGGCGACCACGGCGCGCAGGTGGCGGATGTGGTCGGTGAAGGCGGCGCGGTCGTCCCAGCGGCCGTCGGTGCGCTGGCGGTAGTCGGGGGTGAAGTGGCGCTCGACGGCGGTCTCCAGGTCGAGGCCGGGGGTGAAGAGCAGGTCGTCGAGGGCGGCGGCGATGGTGGTGCGGGGGGCGGTGGCGGGCATGGGGGTTCCCTTCTCGGAATCCGACAATGCGTGCGTGGCGCACGCTTCATGGGATGAGCGTACCCCAGGAACGCGTGCGCCGCGCACGCTATGATCGGGGGGTGGACCACTCCCCCGAAATCCCCGACCCCGCCCCCGACCCCGCCCCTGAAATTGCCCCCGGCCTCGGGGACGCCGTCGCCCAGGCCCTGGCCGTCCTGCTGCGCCGCCCCGCCCGCGCCGCGCTCTACCGGCGCCTGACCGAGGGCCTGGGCGAGGCGGTGGACGAGGTCACCTACCCCGTGCTCTCCGGCCTGGCCCGCACCGGGGCGCGCAGCGCCGCCGACCTGGCCGCCGAGATCGGCCTGGACCGCTCCGGGGTCAGCCGCCGCGCCACCCGTCTGGAGGAGGCCGGGCTGCTGCGCCGCGAGGCCGATCCGCACGATCAGCGCGCCACCCTGCTGACCCTGACCGGCGCGGGCGAGCGCACCGTGGCGGTGATGCGCGGGCGCCTGGCCGGCGGCATCGAGGAGGCGCTCGCCTCCTGGCCGCCCGGGGAGGCCGAGGCGTTCGCCCGGTCGCTGCGGCGCTTCACCGAGCAGGGCCCGTTCGGCTGAGCACGAGGCGAAAGGGCTAAGGGGCGGCGGGGCGAAGGGGCGCGCGCGGGGCGGCGGGGCGCGCGGGACAGCGCCGTGAGGGCGAGGGGCCCGGAAAACGCGGGTGCCCCGGGCCGGGGAACCGGTCCGGGGCACCCGCGGGCGCGGGGATCAGGCGCCGAGGACCTCGCCGACCAGGGCGCGGGCCTCCTCCTGCACCCGGGCCAGGTGGCCGGTGCCGAGGAAGGACTCGGCGTAGATCTTGTAGACGTCCTCGGTGCCCGAGGGGCGGGCCGCGAACCAGGCGTTGTCGGTGCACACCTTGATGCCGCCGATCGGCGCGCCGTTGCCGGGCGCCTCGGCCAGCACCGCGGTCACCGCCTCGCCGGCCAGCTCGCCCGCGGTGACCTGCTGCGGGGAGAGCCGGGCCAGGCGCGCCTTCTGCTCGCGGTCGGCCGGGGCGTCCACTCGGGCGTAGGCGGGGGCGCCGTGGCGCTCGGTCAGCTCCCGGTAGTAGGCGCTGGGGGTGGCGCCGGTGACGGCGGTGATCTCGGAGGCCAGCAGGGCCAGCAGGATGCCGTCCTTGTCGGTGGTCCACACCCCGCCGTCGCGGCGCAGGAACGAGGCACCGGCCGACTCCTCGCCGCCGAAGGCGATCGAGCCCTCCGCCAGCCCGTCGACGAACCACTTGAAGCCCACCGGCACCTCGACCAGTTCGCGCTTGAGGTCGGCGGCGACCCGGTCCAGCATCGAGGAGGACACCAGCGTCTTGCCGACCGCGGCGTCGGCGGGCCAGTCCGCGCGGTGGCGGTACAGGTAGTCGACGGCCACCGCCAGGTAGTGGTTGGGGTTCATCAGGCCGCCGTCGGGGGTGACGATGCCGTGCCGGTCGGCGTCCGCGTCGTTGCCGGTGGCGATGGCGTACTCGTCTCGGCGCCCGATCAGGGAGGCCATCGCGGACGGCGAGGAGCAGTCCATGCGGATCTTGCCGTCCCAGTCCAGCGTCATGAACCGCCAGGTCGGGTCGGTGACCGGGTTGACCACCGTCAGGTCCAGGCGGTGCGTCTCGGCGATGCGCGCCCAGTACGCCACCGACGCCCCGCCCAGCGGGTCCGCGCCGATGCGCAGCCCGGCCGCGCGCACCGCGTCCAGGTCGAGGACGGCGGGCAGGTCATCGACGTAGGTGCCCAGGTAGTCGTGGCGCCCGGTGGTCGCCGCCGCCAGCGCCCGCGCGTACGGGACGCGCTTGACGCCGCGCAGGCCCTCGCGGATCAGCTCGTTGGCGCGGTCCTGGATCCAGCCGGTGGCCTGCGAGCCGGCCGGGCCGCCGCTGGGCGGGTTGTACTTGAAGCCGCCGTCGCGCGGCGGGTTGTGCGAGGGGGTGACCACGATGCCGTCCGCCAGCGCCCGGGGGCTGCGCCGGTTGTGGGCCAGGATCGCGTGCGAGACCGCGGGCGTGGGGGTGTAGCCGTCGGCCGCGTCCAGCAGTACCTGCACGCCGTTGGCGGCCAGCACCTCCACCGCCGTCACCTTCGCCGGCTCCGAGAGCGCGTGCGTGTCGGCGCCCAGGAACAGCGGTCCTGCGATGCCCTGTTGGGCCCGGTACTCGCAGATCGCCTGCGTGGTCGCGGCGATGTGGTCCTCGTTGAACGCGGCGTCCAGCGAGGACCCGCGGTGGCCCGAGGTGCCGAACGCCACCCGCTGGCCGACCTCCTGAGGGTCCGGGTTCAGCGCGTAGTACGCCGTCACCAGCCGCGCCACATCCACCAGGTCATCCGGCTGTGCCAACTGCCCGGCCCGTGCGTGTGCCATCCGTCTTCTCCCGCCAACTTCCCGTACGCGTCCTTGCCCCGTGCCACCGATCGTAGCCAGAACGCGACCGTGCCCCGAACCGCGAGGCGGGGCGGGGCACGGCGGGGCCGGGGTTCAGGGGCCGGGGTTCAGGGGCCGGGGTTCAGGCGGGCAGCTGCTGGCGGTAGGCGTCCAGGGCGGGGGCGGTGGTGGTGGCGAGGAACTCGGTCACCGTGTAGGCGACCAGGCCCTCGCGGGCGAAGGGGTCGGTGCGGGTCAGCTCCTCGACCGCGGCACGGTCCTCGCCCAGCGCGATGATCACCCCGCCCTCGCGCGGCACCTTGCGGCCCGAGGCGAGGAAGGTGCCGGCCTCGTAGTGCCCGCGCAGCCACTCGACGTGCTGCGGCAGGGCGGCGTCGATGCGCTCCAGCGGGGCGGTGTACGTCAGCTCAAGTACGAACATGCGACCAGGCTAGCCCCGCACGACAGGGGCCTCGCGGCCGGGGATCCCGGCGTGTACCGAGCCCCATTGTGCCAGTTCAGCGGGGGGTTTCGGTAGGACGCAGAGCACCCGGATCACACCTTGCCGGGCGGCGGGCGCAGCCCGCAGACTCGTCCGCATCCACTCCTTCGGCCACGCGCCGGCCCCCTGTCCAGGGCGGCCGGGGCGCGCGCCGTGCTGCGCACGGGCCGTACGGCGCCGCAGGCGGTGGGCGGTGAACGGACGAAGGGGGACGCGAGGATGACGGTGCACAAGGACACGGCGCACAGGGACCTGGTGCTCAAGGCGCGGGTGCGGCTGCTGAGCCACAACGAGTGGGTCCTGGACGCCCCGGAGGGGCTGTGGGTGTACCGGGCGCTGTTCCCGGTCAGCCCGCCCGTGTACGCCTACAAGCTCGCCCACGTGCTGTGGACGGCGGCCGACTCGCCGCGGGTGGCCCATCTGCCCGGGGCGCGGCGGGCGTTGCTGGAGGAGGCGCGGGCCGCCTGCGCGCACATCCCCGCCGGCGCCCCGGCCCACCAGATGCGGATGCCGGAGTACATCGCGGCCGCGCTGGCGGGGCTGGAGCAGGAGGGGCGTGCGGGGAGGTAGGTGGTCGCGGGGTGGTTGCGGTACAACAATCCCTATTTGACGACTGATCGGAGAAACGCTGATATGAGCAGTTCAGGTCTGTCCCGCCGCGCACTGATCGCCGGCGCCGGCGCCGCCGTCGTCGGCTGGAACACCGCCGCCCGCGCCTGGGCCGCCGAGCCGGGCGAGAACGTGGATCAACTGCCCGCCCTGGACGGCACGGTGGCCCTGCGGGGCGCCGACGTGGAACGGTTCTCCTCCGACTTCGGGCACCTGGTCACCGCCTCGCCCCGCGCGGTGCTGCGCCCGGCCTCGGTGCGCGACGTCCAGAAGGTGGTGGCCTTCGCCCGCCGCCACCGCATCCCGGTGGCGGTCAACGGGCAGAGCGGCGACCAGGCGGCGGCCGGCGACAGCGGGCTGGAGTCGCACTCCAGCTACGGCCAGGCCAACCCCCGCGGCGGCATCGCGATCGACGCGCGCGGGCTGTCGCGGATCCTCTCCGTCGAACCCGGGCGGGCCGTGGTGGAGGCGGGCGCCACCTGGGCGCAGCTGACGGACGCGGCGCTGGCGGCGGGCTGGATGCCGCCGTGCCTGACGGACTACCTGCACCTGTCGGTGGGCGGGACGCTGAGCGTGGGCGGCATCGGCGGGGCGGTGCAGCGCCACGGGCTGCAGGCGGACACCGTGCGGTCGCTGGACGTGGTGACCGGCACCGGCGAGCTGGTGACGGCCTCGCGCGAGCACAACCGGGAGCTGTTCGAGGCGGTGCTGGCCGGCGGCGGGCAGGTGGGGATCATCGTGCGGGCCACGCTCGCCCTGGTGCCGGCGCGCGAGCGCGCCACCGTGTTCACCCTGGCCTACGACGACGCGGACCTCTACCGCGCGGACCAGGAGAAGGTGCTGGCCCAGGGCCGCTTCGACCTCCAGGTCGGCAACGTGGTGCGCAGCGCGGACGGGCAGCGGTGGCGCTACACGGCGGAGCTGGTGGCCTACGGGGACGCCGGGCGGGCGGTGGACCGGGAGGCGCTGCTGGCGGGGCTGCACGGGGTGGCGGGCGAGACGACGGTGGTGGAGCAGAGCTGGCGCGAGTACGCGTTCCGGGTGGACGCGTTCGCGGGGTACCTGCGGGCGGCCGGGTTCTGGGGGCTGCCGAAGCCGTGGCTGAGCCTGTTCCTGCCCGCCTCGACGGTGGGGGTGTTCATGCGGGAGGCGACCGCGCTGCTGACGGCGGAGGACCTGGGGGCGGGGCTGCTGCTGTTCTACCCGTACGCGCGGGCGCGGGTGGGGGCGCCGCTGGCGGTGCTGCCGCAGGAGCCGGTGGGCTGGCACTTCGACCTGCTGGCGTTCCCGGCGCCGGGGGCGGACACGGCGGCGATGCTGGAGCGCAACCGGCGGCTGTACGACCGGGCGGTGGAGCTGGGCGGCAAGCGCTACCTGATCGGGGCGGTGCCGGGGATGACGGGGGCGGACTGGCGGCGCCACTACGGCGGTCTGTGGGAGCGGGTGGAGCGGGCCAAGCGGCGGTGGGATCCGGCGGGGATCCTGGCGCCGGGCCAGGGCATCCACGCCGGCTGACGGCCGGGCCCCCGGGCCGCCTGCGGGGGGCGGGCGGCCCGGCGGGGGGGGTCGAGTAAAAGGTGGTCAGGTGATCTCCAGCTGCGCCATCATGCCCATCGCGGAGTGGTCCAGCAGGTGGCAGTGGTAGGGGTAGCGGCCGCGGTAGGAGTCGAAGAGGGCCTGCAGGCGCACGCTCTCCCCCGGCAGCAGGCGCACGGTGTCCTTCAGGCCGGACTCCGCCGGGCCGGGCGCGGCGCCGTTGCGCGCCAGCACCCGGAACTGCACCAGGTGCAGGTGGAAGTTGTGCGGGACGTCCTTGTTGGCGTTGACGACCGTCCAGATCTCCGAGGTGCCGAACGCCACCGAGGCGTCCACCCGCGCCGGGTCGTACACCTTGCCGTCGATCAGCCCCAGCGGGGCGGCGCCGGGCTTCTCCTGGTACTCCAGGACGACGGTGCGCTCGCGGGCCGCCGCGCCCAGGGCGGGCAGGGTGCGCAGCTGGGCGGGGACGCGGCTGGGGTCGTCGGCGGCGCGGGTGATGTCGAAGCGCAGGACCTGGCCGACGTGTTCGGCGGGGCCGGGGGGCATGGAGTTGGTGAGGACGATGCTGGAGCCGACCGGGTAGCGGGAGAAGTCGACGACGACGTCGGCGCGCTCCCCGGGGGAGAGGTCGACGGTGTCGGTGACGTGGGGGCGTTCCAGCAGGCCGCCGTCGGAGCCGATCTGGGTGAGGGGGCCGCCGTCGGCCAGGCGCAGGGAGAAGAAGCGCAGGTTGGAGGAGTTGAGCAGGCGCAGCCGGTACTTGCGGGCGGCGACCTCGACCTTGGGCCAGGGGCGGCCGTTGGCGAGGATGGTGGTGCGGTTGAGGGGGTCGTCCATGCGGTAGACGAGGCGGCCCTGGGGGTCGAAGCGGGCGTCGCGCAGGGCGATGGGCAGGTCGTAGCGGCCGGCGGGCAGCGGCAGGGCGGCTTCGGTGGCGTCGGTGATCAGGTAGGTGCCGGCCAGGCCCCGGTAGACGTGCTCGGACTCCAGGTGGTGGGCGTGGTCGTGGAACCACAGGCTCGCGTGGGGCTGGTCGTTGGGGTAGGTGTAGGTGCGGGTGGCGCCGGCGTCCAGGAGGTTCATGGGGCCGCCGTCGGAGGCGACGGGGACGCGGGCGCCGTGCAGGTGGACGGAGACGGGGTCGTCCAGCAGGTTGGTCTGGCGCACCACGACCGGGCGTCCGGAGCGGGCGCGGATGACGGGGCCGGGGAAGGCGCCGTTGTAGGTGAGGACGTCGGTGCGGTGCCCGGGCAGGATGCGGGCGTAGGACTTGAGCATGGTGACGGCGTAGGTGTCGGCGGCGCCGTCGGTGGAGACGGGGGCGAGCACCGGGGGCAGGGGCATCGCGGCGGTGAACTTCGGTGCCAGGGCGGGGCCGGCGTCGGGGCCCGGGTCGGCCTCGGCGGCGGGGGCGGTGGCGCCCGGGTGGGTGTGGGCGGCCGCGGCGGCGGCGGTCTCCACGGAGGCGGCCGGGCGCAGGGTGGTGCGCATGAGCAGGACCCCTCCCCCGGTCGCCAGGGCGGCGCCGATCATCCTGCGTCTGGTCACCATCGCGCGTCCTCCTGCTGCCGGCCCGGTGTGGCGGTGTGCCCGTGCGGCCCCGGCGGGTGGGGCGGGGGCGGGTTCCGGGGGTGATTGCAGCAGCGGATCCTTGCGCCCGGTTGGGGTCCGGCTGAGGCCCGGTGGAGCGCGCGGGGCGGGTTGCGGGCGGGGCGCGCGGTGAGCTGCGGGTGTTGCGGGCCGCTTGCGGCGGGCGGTCACCGTGGCTCGCAGAACACTGGAGGATCCCTCGAAGGGAAGGGCCGGAGCGTGGACCTGCGGTACTGGCTGCCGAGGGCGGCCGAGGTCGCCGAGCAGTGGGGAGAGCGGTTCGGGCCGTACAGCCCGCACCCCTCGCACCAGGTGGACGACGCGGACTTCGCCGCCGCGTTCGAGCGCTTCGCCAAGCGCCTGGAGCACAACTACCCGTTCTTCCACCCCCGTTACGCCGGGCAGATGGTCAAGCCGCCACACCCGGCCGCCGTCGTCGGCTACCTGACGGCGATGCGCTTCAACCCCAACAACCACGCCTACGAGGGCGGGCCCGCCACCAACGACATGGAACGCGAGTGCGTCGCCCAGCTCGCCGCCATGTTCGGCCTGCCCCGCCACGTCGGCCACCTCACCAGCAGCGGCACCATCGCCAACCTGGAAGCCCTGTACGTGGCCCGCCAGAGCCACCCCGGGCGCGGCGTCGCCTACAGCGCGCAGTCCCACTACACGCACAGCCGCATGTGCCACGTCCTGGGCGTCGAGGGCCACGCGGTGGCCGCCGACGCGGACGGGCGCATGGACGTCGACGCGCTGGCCGCCCTGCTCGCCACCGGCCGCGTCGGCACGGTGGTCGTCACCGCCGGCACCACCGGGCTCGGCGCCGTCGACCCGGTGCACGAGGTGCTGGCACTGGCCCGCCGCCACGGGGTGCGGGTGCACGTGGACGCCGCCTACGGCGGGTTCTTCGCCCTGCTGGCCACCGACGACACCCAGGCCGCCGCCCTGCACCTGGACCCGGCGCCGTGGCGGGCCATCGCCGGCTGCGACTCCGTCACCGTCGACCCGCACAAGCACGGCCTGCAGCCCTACGGCTGCGGCGCGGTGCTGTTCGCCGACCCCGACATCGGCCGCCACTTCGCCCACGACTCCCCCTACACCTACTTCACCGACGCCGAACTGCACCTGGGCGAGATCAGCCTGGAATGCTCGCGCGCCGGCGCCGCGGCCGCCGCCCTGTGGCTGACCCTGCAACTGCTGCCGCTCACCCCCCAGGGCCTGGGCGCCGTCCTGGCCGGCGGGCGGCGCGCGGCCCTGGCCTGGGCGGACCTGATCGAGGACAGCCCGCACCTGACCCTCCACCAGCGCCCGCAACTGGACATCGTCACCTACCACCCCACCCCCGGCGGGACACCGATGTCCGCCGTCGACGCCGCCAGCCGGCACGTGCTGCGCCAGGGCATGGCCGACGAGCAGGACCCGCTCTACCTGAGCCTGCTGCGGGTGGACGCCGCCGACTTCACCCGCCGCCACCCGGCAGCGGCGGCGGACGCCGAGGGGGCCTCGGTGCTGCGCAGCGTCCTGATCAAGCCCGAGGCGGAGGACCACCTGCCGGCCCTGCACGCGCGCCTGACCTCGCTCGCCACCGCCCGGCCCTGAGGCCCCCCGTACGACTGCACCCCCGTACGACCGCCCCGCCGCCCGCCCCCTGTCTGCCGAGGAGTGTCCGTTGACCACCGCCACCGTCCCGCCGGACGCCGCCCTCGCGGCCCCCGCGGTCCGCCCCGCCCGACCCGAGGAGGCCCCCGCCCTCGCCCGGGTGCTCGCCGCCGCCTTCCACGACGACCCGCTCACCCGCTGGGCCTTCCCCGACGACGCCCACCGCGCCCGCATCCTGCCCGCCTTCTTCCGCGTCCACGTCGACCAGTGCCTGGCCCACCAGGGCGCCCTGACCGCCCAGCACCCCGACGACCACGCCCCCGTCGGCGCGCTGCTCTTCCTGCCCCCCGGCGTGTGGGAACACCCCGGCCACCAGGACCAGGCGGCCGCCCGCGCCCTGGACGCGGCCGTCGACGCCGACGCCCACCCCGAATCCGCCCGCCGCCTGGCCGCCATCACCCGCCTCCAGGCCCGCCGCCACCCGCGCCACCGCCCCCACCACTACCTGGCGTTCGTCGGCGCCCACCCCGACGCCCGCCGCACCGGCACCGGCACCGCCCTCCTGCGCGCCTTCCTGGCCCGCGTCGACCACGACGGCCAGGCCGCCTACGCCGAGACCAGCTCCCCCGGCGGCGCCCGGGTCTGCGGCGCCGGCGGCTTCACCCGCTTCGGCGAGGCCATCGCCCTGCCCGCCGGCGGCCCCCGCCTGACCCCCGTGTGGCGGGGCCCCCGATGACCACCCACACCCTCGACATCGACACCGCCCTGCGCAGCGACACCGCACTGCGCGTCGACACCGCCCTGCGCGTCTACTCCGCCGAGCAGATCGACGCCGGCGCCGCCGACCACCACCCCGAGGCCGCCGAGATCCTCGCCTGGAGCCGGCGCTTCCTCACCACCGCCCACCCCGACCTCGGGCGCAGCGGCCCCGTCTGCCCCTACACCCAGCCCTCGCTGCGCCGCGGCCTGTTCCACATCGCCGTCGCCGACACCGGCGCGGGCGGCGACCTGCCCGCGCTCGTCGGCGAGCTGCGCGCCTGGTACGACCGGCTGCTGGCCGACCTGACGGAGGAGTCGGACCGGGAGCTGCTGACCGTCCTGCTGGTGCTGCCGGGCCTGGACCGGGCCGACTCCACCGCGCTGGACGAGGCGCAGCGCAAGGCCAAGGACGAGTTCGTCGAACAGGGCCTGATGATCGGCCAGTTCCACCCCGTCTGCGAGGAGGGGGGCCTGTGGAACGGCTCCTTCAGGCCGCTGCGCGCGCCCGTGCCGCTGCTGGCGGTGCGCAAGCTCCTCGTCTTCGACCTGCCCTTCCTCGTCGACGACGAGGCCCACCTGGCCCACTACCTGGCCCGCTTCGCCCCCCAGGTCCCCGCCCGCATCCGCGACCAGCTGGTCTCCGGCATGACGGAACACCGCAGGACCGCCCGCCTGACCGCCGCCTGAGCCGCGGCCCCCCTGCGCGCGGAGCCGGGTCGGCGCCCGGCTCCGCGCGCACCCCCTTTTTCGCTGTTGCGCATGTCGCCATTTCGCCGGCGACAAGCGGCGGCCTGCTCTGCGGCCATCTCGCCGAGGAGGGACCGCGCCGGGAACGGGCCGCCGGATCGGTGAGGCGTCAACTGGCCTCCAGCGAAGACGCATTGCGCATGTCGTTGAGGGCGCAGGCCAGGCGGGCGGAGCCGACGGCGGCAGCGAGCGCAGAGGCCTGGGCGGCGTGATGGCCGGCTTCGGTGCGCTCGCCCTGCCGGTAGAGCACGGTGGCCAACCGCGCGGTGGCCATCGCCCGCACCCGGGCCTGGACGGTGTCGCCCTCGGTGGCCCGGCGCAAGTCGGCGACGACCCGGGGATGTAGGCGGCCGGTGGCGGTGGACAGCAGGTAGAGGGCGAAGCCGGTGTCGCTGCCAACCTTGGCCACGGTGATGGTCTGCGTCCAGACAGGTCCCGCCGCAAGGTCCCTGACGCGCTCGTAGGTGCGCTCGGCGGCCAGCAGGTGCCGGGCCGTCTGCCGCTCGTCACCGGTCAGGGCGTGGGCCTGGGCGGTGACGGCGGCGAGCATCGCCCGCGCCGCGGCGGGCAGACGCCCGCCCGCCTGCCCCGCCAGCAGTAGGGCCTGGTCGGGGCGGCGAAGGTGGATCTCCTGGCGGGCGGCGTTGGTGGCCAGGTGGCACAGCAATCCGGTGTCTCCGTGCTCGCGGCCGGCGGCCAGGCCGAGTTGGAACAGCGGGCGGGCCTCGCCGTACCGGCCGGCATCGAAGCTGGACCAGGCGGTCAGGTTGGCCAGGCGGGTGACCGCGCCGAGCAGTGCGCCTCGCACGGCGGGGGTGGTGGACGCCGTGGTGAGGTCGATGGCGGCGTGCAGCTCGCGCAGCGCGAAGTCGCGAACGGCTTGTCCGCCGCAGGCTCGGTCCCAGTGCTCCAACGCGCTGGTGCGCTCGGCGATCGCGGTGACATCGCCCTTGCGCAGGCGGGAGAGCGGCCGGGCGGGCGGCAACAGGGCTGCCAGCGCGACGGCGAGGACGTCTCGGCGGTTCGAGTCACTCACCTCATCGGGATGTTCGTGGTGGACCTGCTTGGCGACCAGACCCAGCTCGGCCGCCGTCCCCGCCCTCAGGACCAGGCACAGGGCCTGCCGGTAGTGCTCGTGCGGCCACGTGATGAGGCCACGTTCTATGCGTGAGACGTAGCCGGCGTCAAACGACGATTCCCGCTCGGTCGCCGCCTCGACCAGGGTTCGCACCTGCTCGGCGACCTGTCGCTGCGTCAATACCAGGGCAAGCCGCGCACTCCTGAACAGCGCGTTCACCATCGCACACACCACCAACTCCCGCTTCAAGGAGGGGATTCAACGTACCGAGCGCCACATGGATTGCCTACCGATCTGCCCTGCCGCCATCACCCGATCAGGTGGTTTCCTGGACATGCCCCCTCCGCTACCAGGATCCGGCGGCACAACGAGCGCCCGGAGTCAGGCCAGAGCCGTACAGTCCAGCCATGACCTACCCCGGCGCGTCATGGCGCGAGATCGAACGAACCACCATGTTCAGCAAGTTCGGCCGGTCCGTGGAACGCGTCGACTTCGAGCTGCCCGACGGACGGAAGGAGGAGTTCTACCTCAAACGCGAGCGCCCAGCCGGCGCCGTGCTCGCCCTCACTCCCGACCAGCACGTCATCCTCGCCCGCCAGTACCGGCCCGGCCCCGACCGCGTGCTGTACGAACTACCCGGTGGCTTCATCGAACCTGGAGAAGAGGCAGCCGAGGCCGTCGCCCGCGAACTGCTGGAGGAGACCGGCTACCAGGGCGAGGTCCACGCGGCCGGACCGTACTGGCACGACGCCTACTCAACCGCCCTGCGCATCGCCTTCTACGCCACCGGCTGCGCCAAGGTCGCCGAGCCGACCCCGGAGCGCACCGAGTTCATCGACGTGGTCACCCTGCCCCTGCCCGAGTTCCGCTCCACCGTGCTGCGCAGGGGCCAGATGACCGACACCGCCGCCGCCTACCTCGCCCTGGACCGCCTCGGGCTCCTCTGACCCGGGGCATACGGGCGGGCCGGCATCCCAGCGCCCACCCGCCACCCCGGGAGGACCCCGTGACCGAACGGAACACAACCGACACCACCAGCACCATCGCCCGCTACTACACCAGCGCCCTTGTCTCCCTACCCGCCCGCACCGTCGCCCTGGTGCTGGCCGGCGGCAGGGGGAGCCGGCTGCGTGCCGCCGCCGACCCCGAGCTGCAGGCCACACCGAAGGTCCTGGTGCCGATCGACACCCCGACGGGCCGCACCCCGATGCTCGGCCACGCCCTCGCCCAGCTGACGGCCATCGGGTTCCGGCGCATCGCACTGCTCACCAGCACCGACCCGGCCACCGGCGCCGAAGCCGTCGAGACCTACGCGCTCACCTGCTCGGCGCGTCAGGTAGAGCTGACCTTCCACCGCGAGGACCACCCGCTCGGCACCGCCGGCGCCGCCTACGCGGCCCTGCACCACCTGGCCGACGTCCCGGTGGCAGTGGTACTGCCCGCCGACACCCTCTTCCCGTTCACCCTGCTGCCCTCCGCCGTCGCCGCCCACCGATCCCGTCCGGCTGCGGTGACTTGGACCGTCACCAGCACCCCCGGCCAGGGCGCGCAGAACGCGGGCCGGCTCTTCCTCGACCCCGACGGCGCCTTCGTCGTCCACGCCCTCGAAGGCACCGACGCCACCCTGCCCTCCGACAACCGCCAGGGCCTGCGGCAGGCCACCAGCACCGGCGCGGTCATCCTCACCCCCACCCCGTTCCGGGCGCTGTTCGACGAGTACTCCCGACGGCTGGCCCACCCCGGCGAGGCCGACCTGTACCGCCAGTTCATGCCCTGGGCGATCAGCCAGGGCCACCCGGTCGGCGCCTACGACATCCACACCCCGGCCCCCGACCGTCTGGCCACGTTCGGCCGCATCACCTGAAAAGGGATCAACCGCCATGCTCACCACCACCCCGTCCACGCTGACCGAGCAGCAGGCCCGCCACTTCCGCGACCTCGGATACCTTCGCCTGCCCTACGCCGGCCTGCCCGATGGCCTCCTCGGCGAGGTGGCCGAGCTGGTCCGGGCTTGCGCCGCCCACCTGCCTACCGGCCAGGCCAAGGTGTACCGGCTCTACCAGCACGACCAGGCCCTGATGCACCGGCTCATCGCCCATCCCGCCCTGACCGAGCCGCTGACCGCGCTGCTCGGCCCCAACGTGGTCTACGTGCTCAACCGGCACAACCAGGGCTCCCTCAACGCACCCGACGCCCAGGAGCCCCGGCTGCACCGAGACATCCTCCAGCCCACCCGCGGCCTGCTCACCGCCGTCGTGTACTTCGAGGACGCCACCGTGGAGACCGGCTGCACCTGGATCGTCCCCGGCTCCCACCGTGCCCCCTACGTGGGCGTCCCACAGCCCGACGGCGGCGGCACCTGGATGGACGAGCACCCCGAACTCTCCGGCCTCGCCGACCAAGCCGTCCCGGTGCCGGTCCCGGCCGGCGGCGTCCTGCTCTTCGACGGGACCGTCTTCCACACCGTCGGCGCGAACAGCGACGGATCCACTCGCACCAGCGTGGTCCTCGGCTACCGGGCCGCTGACGAGCTCGACGCCCTCCCCGACCCCGACCGGCAGGTCATCGTCGCCGGCGCCCACCTGTACCGGGGCAACGACCGGCCGAGCTGACCCGAACGCGCGTCCAGGAGATGGTTCGGCCGAAACCCCTGCACGCCGACGATCCGACCGCAGCACGCTTCGCCGGTCGGATCGTTCGTCCACCACACCGCCGAGCCGCCGCAGTGGTCTTCGAAGGGACCCGAACAGCAGCGGTCTCGGGAAAATCGCTGGCGGCGGTGGCGCCCGGCGTGAAGGCTCGCACCGTGGCCCTTCACGAGAACGAGATCTTCGCGGACCAGGCGGTCGTCCGCTCCCTGCTCCGGGAGCAGCGGCCGCACTGGGCCGGCCTGTCCGTCTCGCCGGCCGGCGCGGGCACGGACAACACGATGTACCGGCTCGGCGACGACCTGCTCGTGCGGCTGCCGCGCACCGCGCAGAGCGCGGAGTCCGTGCGGAAGGAGTTGACGTGGCTGCCGCGGCTGGCACCGCACCTGCCGTGCCGCGTCCCGGAGCCGGTGCACGCCGGGACGCCGAGTGCCGTGTTCCCGCTCGCCTGGTCGGTGTACCGCTGGATCGACGGCGAGGAGCCCGGCCCGGGGTCGGTCACCGACTGGCCCGCCTTCGGGGCCGACCTGGCGGCGGTCGTCGAGGGCCTGCACGGCGCCCCGCTCATGGGGGCCGTCCGCCACGGCGCGCTCAGCTGGTACCGCGGAGGCGACCTGCGCGACAGCGACGAGTCGATCACCGACTGCTTCGAGAAGTGCCGGACGATCCCGGGCCTGGACCTCGACATCGAGCACCTGCGGCACCTGTGGCAGAGCGCGCTCGCCCTGCCCGGGCCGTCCGGGCGCCAGGTGTGGCTGCACGGCGACCTGAAACCCTCCAACCTGCTCGTCCGGCAGGGCAGGCTGCACGCGGTCATCGACTTCGGATGCCTGTCGGTCGGCTTTCCCGACGCCGAGCACGCCACGGTGTGGGACCTTCCGTCCCCGGCCCGCCAGGCGTACTGGGACGCCCTCGGCCTCGACGACGTGACGTGGCTACGGGCCCGGGCGTGGGCGGTCGGCGTCGCAGTCGGCGGGCTGTCGTACTACTGGGACACCTATCCCGGCTTCGCCGGCGAATGCCTGTCGCGGCTGTCCGCGATCCTGGAGGCCGCCGGCGCGCGGTGAACCAGCACGGCGGTCCTCAGGTCGCGCGCTGCCCGTGGAGGAGGACGGGCAGCGCCCGGCCCGCCAACGCCTCGCTGACGCGGGCGAGTTGGGAGGGCGCCATGACGTCCGGGAGTTGGCGGGCGGGGACGAAGCGGGCGCCGAACAGCCCGCTCCTGCGCCGGGGTGGGACGGCGAGGCGGACGTCGTCATGCACGGTGCCGCCGTCGAAGACCAGGTTGAGGCGCTCCAGGTAGCGGTCGGCGGGGGTGAAGTCGACCGCGAGGACGTCGGCGAGGCGCAGGTTGAGCCCGGTCTCGGCGTGCAGGTTGCGGGCGGCGGCGAGGTGCGGGGGCTCGTTCGGCTTCGCGGCACCGCCGGGCAGGATCAGGCCGTCCATGTAGTCCGGGTCGACGAGGAGGACGTCGCCGCGCGGGTTGCGGACGAGGACGAGGCAGCCGAGCCGGCACACGGGCGGCTTGGCGAGGAGGCGGGGGTCGCGCATCGGGCGGTTCACCTTCTGAGGGCGGCGAGGAGTACGAGGGAGAAGCCCGCCAACCAGAGGAGGCGGGCGAGGAGTTCAGCCGTCATGCGTCCGGCGCTCACTCCCCCGGCCGCTTGTGGACCTCGAAGACGCGCCACGTGCCCAGGCGTCGGAGAAGGACCTGAACCCGCTGAGCTCACCGTCCGGTTGGCGCAGCCACTCCCGGGTGACCTCGTTGCGGACCCGGTAGAGGCGGGCCCCGGTGTCCCAGCGCACGCCGTAGCCGTGGTGGCGGGGAACTTGGGCATCGGCCATGGGAATAACCTTCCGCAATCAGCGTTTCACGTTCTGTGCACATGATGGCCCGGTGTCGTCTAGCGCTGGAAGTGACCTGCCTACTTGCACCTGGGGCGCCGGAAGTTGAGGACTGCCATGAACAAGAAGAAGATCGACCCGGAGTCCAGCCCCTGGGCGCCCTTCGGAATCCAACTCCGCAACTCACGAGAGGCCAAAGGCCTCCTCCAGTGGCAGCTGGCTCCGCTCCTCGAGTGCTCGCCGTCGCACCTCTCCTACGTCGAACTTGCGCACCGGCCTCCGACCCGCAAGCTCGCCGAGCTCGCCGACAAAGAGCTCGACACTGGCGGCACCCTCGTGCTGATGTGGTATCAGCTGAAGAACGCCGCGATCCTGGAGGGCTTCCCGGAGTACGCCGGCTACGAGGCCCTCGCGGAGCAGATCAGGATCTTCGAGAACGATTTCGTCACCGGGCTCCTGCAGACCCGGGCGTACGCAACCGCGCTTCTGATGGGTTATGCCAGGCAAGGCAATGTGTCCCCGCAACTGGCCCAGGAACGCATCGAGTTCAGGCTTTCCCGACAGCAGGTCCTGGAACGGACTCCTCCTCCACTCGTACACGTGGTGCTGGACGAGAGCTGCCTCAGGCGGTTCGTCGGCGGACGTGACGTCATGGTCGAACAGTTGCTTCACCTCGAGCAGCTGGCCACTCGCCCCGACGTAGTCATCCAGGTGGCCCCGTTCTCCCTGGGCGAAAACCGGCCGCTCTCGCTGATGACGCATCTCCTGACCATGCCGAACCGAAAAGTGATCGCTTATGGCGAGATCGAGCAGCGCGGCTACCTCGACCGGGATATCAAGTCGGTTGCGGCCTTGACCAGGAGCTACGATCGGCTTGCGGTCGAGGCCCTTGGCCAGGCTGAAACACTGGCCTTCATCCGCGCGACAAGGAGGAACCTGGAGTGGATGTCAGCTTGACCGACGCTTCCTGGCGAAAGAGTTCGTACAGCACTGGATCCGGCGGCGCGTGCGTCGAGGTCGCCGATGGCTTCACCGATGTGCAGCCCGTGCGCGACTCCAAAGACCCCGACGGCCCGGTCCTTCTCTTTTCCTCCGCCGTCTGGCAGTCCTTCGTCAGCGCCGTCCGCGCAGGCGAACTCGGCTCCGACTAGGCCTACCTGACACCAGAGTGGGAAGTCATAACCATCGACTTCCTACTCCGCCCACAGGAGGCACCGCGATGGACACCACCTGGCGAAAGAGCACCTACAGCGCTGGCGGCGGTCAGTGCATCGAAGTCGCCGACGGCTTCACCCACGTGCAGCCCGTGCGCGACTCCAAAGACCCCGACGGCCCGGTCCTCCTCTTCCCCACCCCCGCCTGGCAGGCCTTCGTCACCGCCGTCCGTACCGGCGAATTCGGCGCCAACTAGGTCTACCGCTGGACCTACGACGGCTCCCCGCTCGAAGCCACATGAACCCACGAAGGATCAACGCGGTGCTGCGCTAGGGTCTGGCGGCATGGGATCACCGACGGACCCGGACGCCTCCGGGGAGTTCCAGCGGATAGCCGACTGCTTGGCGGGACCGGGCGCCGACGCGCACCACGCCGGCTTGCAGGAGCTTGAGGTACTCGCCCGGGCACATCCCGCGCTGCGCCAGCCTGCCGCCGACGCCGTGTGCCGTTACCTGCGCGGCACGGTTGTGGAAGCTGTCGACAGTGCTGTCGCGCTTCTTGTCGCACTGGCGCGGGGCGGAGACCACCTCTCCTTCGCCCTGGAGGGCGCCGTACTGCCGGACGTCGACTTCAGCGGCTGTTCCTTCGGCCCGGCTGTCTTCGCGGACGCCCACTTCCGCGGCCGCTGCGTCTTCGACGGCGCTCACTTCCGCGACGACGCGATCTTCGCGCGGGCCGTGTTCGAAGGCGAGGCGTCGTTCGCCGACGTCAGGTTCGGCGCAGACGCCCACTTCGGGCTGGCGCGGTTCCACTCCCCGGCCGGCTTCGCCGGCGCCCGGTTCGACCATCTGGCCTGGTTCGGCCGTGGTGAGGAGTCCGTCCAGGAGGACGACTCCCGATTCGAAGAGTTCGACGAGGACGGCGATCTGCCCTCTGGCAAGCCGGATCCGTTCGGCGTGCAGATCCCCTGGCGCGAGCCGAACGAGGCCGATCCCGGCTGGCCGAGCGCCGTGCTTCAGGAGGACTACCAGACCTGGTACGAGGGCAGCGACGGCACCTGCTTCCGGGATCGGGTGTCCTTCCGCGGCGCGCGATTCCACGGTCCGGCCTGGTTCTGGAAGGCACGGTTCGGGGCGGATGCGGAGTTCGGCGACGCCTGGTTCGGCGATCAGGTCCATCTCGACCAGCCGAGTGTGGATCTCACCGGCGCGACCGCGGACACTGTCGCCGAGGAAGACGACGCTTCGGAAGTCGACGACGCGGAAGAGTCGTTCAGCCCTCAGCAATGGCCCTTCGGCTGGGTGCTGCGTCCCGAGGACAACGGGCCGGGCCGGCTGGTGACGGACGAGTCCGTGGCGCCCTACGCCCACCAGCTCGCCGACGCCGACCCGGCGGTGCGGCTGTCCGGACTGCACGTGCTCGACGCGCTCGGCCAGGCCCGCGCCGACCAGCGGGCCGGAATCGTCGACGCGGTCTGCGGATTCCTGAGGGCGCCGCTGGCGTTCGAGGCCGGCGATGAAGCCGCGCTCACCGCGGAGCAGGTGGCCGAACTGAGGCTGCGGCGGACCGCGCAGCAGATCCTCACCGACCACCTCCGCCCTCACGACCCCGGGGCGGCGCCGGATTCCCCGCCGCGCGAACAGTTCTGGGACGGAGTCGATCTCGGCCTTTCCGCCGCCACTCTGATCGACTTCGACCTCAGTGACTGCCGGTTCGCGCGTGCGGACTTCATGGGCACTCAGTTCCACGGGACCACCAACTTGGAGCGAAGCGCGTTCAAGGCGCACTTCATGCTGCCGGGCGGCGGCGGATACGCCACGTTCCACGGCGAATGCCGCACCGCCGGCGCCGCCCTCACCGAGGGCTGGGCCGGGCAGAGAAGCGCCGACGAGACCCTCCAGCAGGTTCGGGCGCGGTCGGCCGAGGTGACTGTCTGAGTCAGTCCGTCAGCCGTTCCACAACTGGACCGACATCACGGAATCCTGGCAGACCGGCTCGTTGGCCAGGCGGACCGCAGACGCCTTCACGTGGAAGTCCCGACGCGCGCGCTGAAGCCGGCCTTGATCGTGCCGGGTAAGGCCGGCCCTCAGATGAAGACGGCCACCGTTGATCATCGTGAGTTGTGTCGACAAACGAAGATCAGCCGGTGGCCGTGTGCCACAGGCCGGCAGGCGGCATTCGAGGGCCTGACGGGCCAAGGTGGACGAGTCTTCCGAGGTCGTCGACGGCGAGCTCATCGGGGGCATCGCCCTCTCCGGGCCGCCAGATCAGCGTCAGGTCCCCTCTGCGGGTGGTGATCCGGTACGGGAAGCAGTCGGCCATGCGGGGTCTCCCCGGTGCCGCGGCGGCACTCGCCGTGTGGGTCGTCCTGCCCTCGATGATCGCCGTGCGGTGACTTCGGATCAGGTGGAGCTGCGGGGTGCGAAACTAGCGCACGGCTCCGGCCGCGCGTACTTCGGCGAGCGCCTGCCGTGCCAGCGGGCCGAAGCCCTCGCTGTTGCTGGTGTCGATCCACTGGTCGTAGGCGATCTCCCAGGCGAGCGCGCCCAGGTTCGCGGCCACGCGCGCGGTCAGGTTCGGGACTCCGCGGCGGTTGAGGGCCTCGATCATCGAGGCGGTGAGGTCGATCCTTTTCAGGGCTTCGCGTTCACGCAGTTCCGTGTTGGCGTTCAGCACGGCCTGGCGCCGGCCGCTGAACTCGCGGCGGTCGGCGGTGAAGAACGTCCGGCCGAGCGCATCGAGGGCCTCCGCCACCGCGTCGAGCGGCCCGGCCGCCGGCGGCGCCGAGGCGATCCCTTCGACGAGCAGACCGGTCACCGTGCTGCCGAAGAGCACCTCGCGCTTGTCCGGGAAGTACCGGAAGAACGTGCTCTTGGTGAGCCCCGCGCGCTCCGCGATCTCGATCACGGTCGTGTTCTCGTAGCCGTGCTCCTCGAAGAGGTCGAGGGCGGCGGCGGCGAGTCGTCCTGGTGCGTCGGGTTGCCAGCGGGCCATGGGAGCAGTGTACGGGACTTCGTCCCATCACTGGTGTACGGTCGATGAGACCAAGTCCCATCACTGGCCAGGAGAGGTCACCGATGAGCAAAGCTGTGCGCTACCGGCGATTCGGCGGTCCCGAAGTACTCGAAGTGCAGGAGATACCCGAGCCGCACGCGGCACCGGGCGAGGTCCGCGTCCGGGTCACGGCCGCCGGACTGAATCCGATGGACTGGCAGATCACCACACAGCCCGACATGGCGGCGCGCTTCGGCATCACCCTGCCGGCCGGGTTCGGCAGCGACTTCGCCGGAGTGGTGGACGAAGTGGGCGCCGAAGCCACGGGATTCGCGACCGGCGACCGGGTGTACGGGGCTGCGATCGGCCGGTCCGTCGCCGAATTCGTGCTGGTCAAGACACCCACGGCACAGCTGTGGCTCACCCCGGAGGGCGTCGGCGACGAGGTGGCGGCCACGCTTCCGGTGTCCGGACTGACGGCCTGCGCCGCGCTCGCCGCGATCGGGCTCCGCACCGGGGACACCGTCCTGATCGGCGGGGCGGCGGGTGGCGTGGGAATCTTCGCCGTGCAGTTGGCGAAGCTTGCGGGTGCCCGGGTGCTCGGCACCGCCTCCGAGGGCACGTTCGGATTCCTGCGCGGGCTCGGCGCCGAACCCGTGGCGTACGGCCCCGGCCTGGCGGACCGGGTACGGGCCCTGGCGCCCGAGGGAATCACCGCCGCGACCGACCTGTTCGCAAGGGAGGCGGCCGAGACCGCGCTCGAGCTCGGCGTGGCACCCGAGCGGATCACCGTCGTCGCCGACGGCCCCGCCCCGCCGCCCGGCGTGCGCAGGGCGGGCGCCCTCGATGCGGGCCCGGGCGCCCTGGAGCGGATCACCGACGCGATCCGTTCCGGCGAGATCACCGTTCCGATCGCGGCGACCTTCCCGGTCGAGCGGATCCGCGAAGCCGTGACGACGCAGGCCGAGAGGCACGTCCACGGCAAGATCGTGATCGCACTGTGAACCGGCACAAGATCGGTGCAGCCCGTGGGGCCGACCTGCCCGCGCTGGTGCGTCGGGCAGGTCGGCCCCACGGGCCGGGGTCCGCTGTCAGACCCGGCTGATCTTGGAGACGCTGCCGCTGTTCAAGGACGACCAGCCGCCGGAGGGCACGTCTCCCTTCCAGCCCGCGCCCACGCACGCCCATCCTTCGTAGAGGCCGATCGCCTTGCTGGTGCGGTTCCACACCGTCTTGGCGGAGTCGATCCCGATGGGCGAACAGGAGTCCGCGTAGTCCGCCGTGCTCTTCGATCCGGAGAAGTTGTCGTTCTCCCAGAAACAGACCTTGCCGCTCTCACAGTCGACGACCCGCACCGAATGGGCCCGGGAGACATTGGCATAGTTGTTGGGGCCCAGCAGGGTGAGCGGTTTGCCGGAACAGTCGGTGCTTTCGAATCCGGCCAGCCCTCCGGATCCGGCGTTGTGAACGGTCTTGGCCTGGGACGTGGTGCCGTCGGCCCAAGTGACGTCGAGAGGGATGCAGGTGCCGTCCGCCGGGACGGAGACCCGGTGGATCTGCCCCTGTCCGTCGGGCTGATCCCACATGCACACGTCCTCGCCCCAGCACTGCTCGGCGGCGTTCGCGGGCGGGGTGGCGAGCAGTGCCGTTCCGGCGACCGTCACCAGTGCCACCCCGGCCAGACCGGCCCTGCGGGCCGCCCGTGCGAAGCGATTCGTCATGAACCCCAACTCCCTTACCCGGCGCTCTCCGGGGGGAGGGCTGCGTTTGCGCACGCTCCACCCTTCGCGCCACTCGGTGCCACGTGCGTGGCTCTTGGTGAAACCAATACCGGAGGGTGGAATCCGCGCCGGGCGATACCAGGGCATTCACCTGAAAGAGTCCCACCGGATGCCCGTTCGGCCGCAATGGGGATCAGGGAATCGGTGTTGCTGCGAGAAGTCTTGCCGGCCACGGCCGGGGCGGCTGCTGCACAGGTGGTCGCGGTCGCGCCGTCCCGCCCTGCATGAGAAGTCGGCCCCTCCGACTTCTCATGCAGCCGTCCGCTGCGCAGCGGCGCTCGGGTCGGCAGGGGCCGTTGGCGGCCCCGGCGGCAATCGGCAGTGGCGACAGCGCGCAGCGGCTCACGAGCCGGGTTCATTCGATGACGATCCACTGTCTTGCGACGAGACGTCAGGGAGCTGCAGCACCAAGGCAATTCGCTTCGTGCGCCCCAGCGGTGTGCCGATGGGCACGGGCGATGGCGCAGTGGGTCGCGCGGCCGGCGGGGTGGCAGGTGGTCAGTCCGTGGCCTTGGGGCTCACTCGGTGGCCTCGGGCATGGCGGCCGGCCCGAGGTCGCCGTCGGGCTCGCGGGTGATCAGGGCGAGCAGGGCGGGGTCGGCGTGGACCTCGGCGCTGTGGCGCCACTGGGTGAGCAGCAGCGCGATGGGGGCGAGGTTGTCCAGGGCCACCGCGCCGAGGGCGGTGTCCACGAGCTCGCCGAGCAGGGTGTCGATGTCCTCGGCGGGCAGGAACGTGCTCCACGGCAGGGCCTCGGGCAGCGCCTGGCGCAGGGCGGCGGTGTTCCCGGTCCGTACCAGCGCCGCCAGCAGGCGCGAGGTGAAGTCCACGACGGAGGCGTCGCGTTCCATCTGCTCGACGCGCATCAGGGCCAGGTCCCCCGCGTCGCGCCGCCGCAGCCGTAGCGCGCGGACGGCGTCCAGCCGGCGCGCGGTCGCGGCGGGGTGGTGCAGCAGTTCGCTGAAGGGCACGTCCTCGTAGGCCGCAGTCATGACATCCACAGTAGCTCGGATGTCGCCCTCAGGGCGGGTGATCGCCCGCCCTGCGGTCAGCCGGCGGCGGCCAGGGCCGGTTCGGGGGCGGCTGCGGCGGGCTGGGGCCGGGGGCGGGTGAGGCATTCGTCGGTGAAGGCGAGGGCGCGCAGGTGGTAGGGGCGGGCGGCGTGGCCCAGGGAGAGGTTGTGGCCGGCGCGGTGGGCGGTGACGAGGTGGGCCAGGCCCGGGGGGAAGGCGGCGGTGAGGGCGGTGCGGTGGGAGGGCTCCAGGCGCCACCAGGCCTCGTGGTCGGCGAGGGTGAGGCGCACGGGCACGCGTACGCGGGCGGCCAGGGCGCTGTAGCGGGCGGGCCAGGTGGCCAGTTCGCGGGATTCGAGGGCGGGGACGGGGGTGAGCAGGGTGCGGGCGGCGTGGAAGGTGCCGGGCGGGTAGAGGCCGAGGGGGCCCCAGTTGAGGCGGCCGCCGCCGGCGAGGTCGTCGGGGCGTTCCCACGCGCCGGGGGCGTAGTGCTGGGCGAGGCCGGAGATGTCGGCGCCGAGCAGGGGCAGGCGGGGGTCGGCGGGCCAGTGGGCGGCGAGGTGGAGGGCGATCTTGCCGCCGAAGGAGTGGGCGAGGAGCTGGACGCCGGCGCCGACGGGGTGGGCGCGGGCGTAGTCGGTGAGGGCGGCGTGCAGGGTGGCGGCCTGGTCGGCGATGAGCTGGCCGTCGGGCAGGCGGTGGGCGGAGGCGCCGTGGCCGGGGCGGTCCAGGGCCAGGACGGTGTAGCCGAGGTCGGCGGCCAGGGTGAGCAGGCTGGTGTCGGGGTGGGCGGGGCCGGCGAAGTAGGCGGCGCGCATGCCGCGGCCGTGGATGGCGAGGAGGACGGCCTTGGGGGCGCGGTCCTGGGGTTCGGCGACGAGGGCGGAGACGGGGATGCCGCCGGCGTCCAGGACGAGGGAGCGGGTGGCGAGGCGGGGGTTGGGCCGCGGGTTCGGGCGGGGGTTCATACGGCGGCTCCGGCCCGGACGGTGGCGGCGCGGGCAGCGGTGGTGGCCCGGGCGGTGTCGAGGTCGGTGAGCCAGCCGGTGAGGTCGCTCTGGCGCATCAGCGTGGTGCCGATGAGCAGTCCCGCGTAGCCGGCGTCCAGGAGGCGGGCGGCGTCGGCGGGTTCGGTGATGGCGGAGGCGGAGACGGGGGCGCGGGTGCCGGTGGCGTGCAGGGCGGGCAGCAGGCGCAGGCTGCGTCCGAGGTCGCCGCGGTCGCGTTCGCGGGTGCGGATGTCCTTGTTGTTGACGGCGATGACGCAGTGTTCGGGCTGGGGCAGGTGGGCGAGTTCGTGTTCGCCGGTGATCTCGACGAACGGGGTCAGGCCCAGGGCGAGGGCGGTGGTGACCAGGCGGTGCAGGGAGGTGGCGGGCAGCAGGGCGGCGGTGAGCAGGACGGCGGAGGCGCCGAGGGCGGCGGCGGCCTCCAGTTGGGCGGGGCGGGTGAGGAAGTCCTTCTGCAGGACGGGCAGGTCGGTGGCGGCGGTGACCTCGCGCAGCAGGCGGGGGGTGCCGCCGAACCAGCGGCCGGTGACCACGGACAGGCAGGGCGCGCCGGCCTGTTCGTAGCGGGTGACGAGGTCGGTGACGGTACGCGGGCCCAGCAGGTCGGTGCCGTGCGGGTCGCGGAGTTTGACTTCCATGATCAGGGGGCGTCTCGCGGCCAGCAGGGCGTCGAGGAACCGCGGGGCGCTCATACGCGAGCCTCCTTGGGGCGGGGGTGCCAGGCGTGGGCGAGGGCGGTGACGGCTTCGTGGGTGAAGTCGCCGGCCCGGTTGCGGGCGGCGGTGTCGATGTCGGCGCCGGCGTACAGGGGGTGGTCGGTGACGGTGCGGTAGGTGTCGCGGTTGGCGGCGTTCAGGCCGCCGGCGAGGAGGAAGGGGATGGTGAGGCGGGGCAGCAGGGTGTGGACGTCGGCGGGGGCCAGGGGGTGGCCGGTGGAGCCGACGCGGCCGTCGTCGGTGACGGTGTCCAGGAGGAACAGGTCGCAGCCGGCGCGTTCGAAGGCGCCGATGAAGGGGCGTTCCAGGCAGCGGCCGCGGGAGAGGTGGAGGACTTTGACGAGGACGGCGTAGGGCAGGTGGTGGCGCAGTTCGGTGACGAGGGCGGGGTTCTGGTAGGCGTGGAGCTGGATCCAGCGGATGCCGGTGGCGCGGGCGAGGCGGGCGAGTCGGTCGGCGTCGTCGAGGAAGGTGACCAGGACGGGTTCCAGGCCCAGGCGGATGGCGGTGGCGGCGAGGTGGGCGAGGTGTTGTTCGGAGAGTTCGGCGGGGCCGCCGGGCACGCCGTGCCACAGGCCCACCAGGGTGGGGCCGGCTTCGGCGAGGAGGGTGAGGTCGGCGCGGGTGCGGGCCCCGCACACCTTGAGGTGGCGGGGCCGCGCGGGCGGCAGCGGGCGGGGCGGGGCGGGGGCGCTCACTTGCCGAGTCCGAGCATGGCGGCGATGCGGTTGTACTGGATCTCGTTGCTGCCGGAGTAGATGGTGCCGGCGACGGCGTTGCGCACGTCCTTCTCCAGCCCGTATTCGGACATGTAGCCGTTGCCGCCGAAGACCTGGACGGCGGCCAGCGAGGTGGCGAGGTTGGATTCGCTGGTGAGGAGTTTGGCGATCGCCATGTCGACGGTGACGTTCTCGCCGGCCTCCAGGCGCTGGGCCGTGTCGTAGAGCCACTTGCGGGCGGTCTCCAGGCGGATCTTGGTGTCGACGATCTTGTTGGCGACCGACTGGTAGGAGCCGATGGGCTTGCCGAAGGACATGCGGGTCTTGGCGTAGTCGAGGCAGCGGGCCAGGCGGTGCTGCATCTCGCCGGTGTTGACGATGAAGGAGTAGAGGATCTCGCGTTTCATGACGTGGTCCAGGACGAGGAAGCCGCCGCCGACGCGGCCCAGGACCCGGGAGGCGGGCACCTTGACGTCGTCGAGGTAGACCTCGGACAGCGGTGAGGTGCGCAGGCCCATCTTCTTGATGGGGTTTCCGGTGCTGATGCCGGGCATGTCGCGGTCCAGGAGGAACGCGGTGACGCCGAGCGCCCCGCCCTGGGGGTGGGTGCGGGCGTAGACGACGATGACGTCGGCGACGGGGCCGTTGCTGACGAAGGTCTTGGCGCCGTTGAGGACGAAGTGGTCGCCGTCGCGGATCGCGCGGGTGCGCATCTGCATGGCGTCCGAGCCGCCCTCGGACTCGGTGATGGCGTGGGCGCCGATGGCCTCGCCGGAGGCGATGCGCGGCAGGTAGGCCTCTTTGAGGGCGGGTGAGCCGAAGGCCTGGAGGGGGACGCCGGTGGAGGCGAGGGAGGTGGTGACGGAGAAGTTGAGGCCGCCGTCGCGGCAGGTCTGCCCCAGGCCCTCCAGGACGTACATGGTGGTGAGCAGGGACTGGCCCAGCCCGCCGTAGCGTTCCTCGAAGGGCAGGGACAGGATGCCGGTCTTCTGGACGAGGCGCCACTTGTCGTGGGAGAAGGCGGCCTGTTCGTCGCCTTCGATGTGGCCGGCGCTCAGGTCGTCGCCGAAGCGGGCCAGGCCCTCGCGCAGGGCGTGCTGGTCGGCGTTCCAGCGGATCATGGACGTGCCGCCTTCCTCCCGGGCCCGCGTGCGGGGCCCGGGGTGGCAGGCCGGCGCGCGGGGCGCCGGCGCGTGACTCGAAGGGGAGGGTCGCCTAGTAGGCGGAGGAGGAGGAGGCGTCGAGCTGGTGGACCTCGTCGCCGCGCAGGGCCGGGGAGAAGACGCAGACCAGGCGCAGGTCCTCGTGGGGGCTGGCGACCAGGTAGTGGGCGTCGTGCTCGTCGAGGGCGTAGAGGCGGCCGGGGGTGATGGGGTGGGAGGTGCCGTCCATGGCGATGACCTCGCCGGAGCCGGCGATGCAGTAGCACGCCTCCAGGTGGTTGCGGTACTCCAGGCGGGACTTGGTGCCGGCGTTGACGATGGTGTCGGTGAGGCTGTAGCCGAGGTTGTCGCCGGCCACCAGGAAGCGGCGGGACAGGCCGTTGCCCCACTCGACGGTCTGGACGTCGTCAAGGTCGCGGATCAGCATGCTGGTTCTGCCTTTCGTGTCAGCGGGCGGGGGTGGTGGTGCCGGGGGGTGGTGCTCGTGGCGGTGGTGCTGGTGGTGCGCGGTACGGCGGTGGTGCTGGTGGTGCGTCCGGCCGTGGCGGGCTGGGGTGGCCCGGGCGGGCGGAGGTCGTGGAGGAGGGCGCGCAGCGCCTGGGCGGCGTCGCGGCCCTCGGTGAGGGCGGTCTCGATGCGGGCGACGGCGGCGGAGCCGACGATCGCGGCGTCGGCTCCGGCGGCGGCGACCGCGTCCAGGTCGGCGGCGCTCTTGACGCCGAAGCCGATGGCGACCGGGGTGGCGGGGGCGGCGGCGCGCAGGGTGGCGACGGTGGCGGCCAGGGTGTGGTGGCCTTGCGCGGGGGTGGTGCCGGAGCGGCCGTAGTGGGCGACGAGGTAGACGTAGGCGTCGTGGGCGTCGCGGGCGGCGGCGGCGAGGACCTCGGGGGTGGAGGTCGGGTAGCAGGTGGCGACCTGCGGCAGGGCGGCCTCGCGCAGGGCCTGGCGCCAGGCGGGGCGCAGGCGGGGCGGCAGGGCGTGGACGAGCAGGGCGTCGGCGCCGGCCTGGGCGATGGCGCGGGCGCAGGTGGCGGGGTCGGCGGCGCGCAGGCTGTGGCTCCAGTCGGCGAGCAGTGCGATCTTCATGTTCTTCAACTGGGGCCGCAGAGTGGCGAGTTCGCCCAGGACGGTGTCCAGGGTGGTGCCGGCGGCCAGGGCCCGGTCGGCGGAGCGGCGGATGACGGGGCCGTCGGTGGGCGAGTTGGGGAAGGGGACGGCGAGTTCGAGGACGTCGACGCCTTCCTCCTCCAGGACGAGGGCCAGGTCGGTGAGGCGGGCGGGCGGGTCTCCGGCGTTGAGGAACAGGGCCAGGTGCGGGCGGCCGTCGGCGCGGGCGGCGAAGAACGTGGTGTCAGGCATGGGCGGGGGCCTTGTGGTCGGCGCGCAGGCGGGCGGCCAGGGCGCGGGGGGCGCCGTCGGCCAGGGCGTCCAGGGCGGCGGTGTGGGCGGTGTGCCAGTGGGTGTGGCGGCCCGAGGCGAGGGCGAGGGCGGCGGCGTTGAGGGCGATGGTGTGGGTGGCGGTGGGGCCGGCGCGGCCGGCGAGGGCTTGCAGGAAGTGGCCGGTGAGGTCCTCGGGGTGGGGGGCGAGGTCGGCCAGGGTGCCGTCGGCGGGGGCGATGGAGCCGGCGGGCAGGTGGAAGGTGGTGTCGGGGGTGTGCAGGGTGTTGTCGGCGAAGGGCAGGAGTTCGTCGGCGCCGGCGGTGTTGGTGGCCAGCCACACGGCGCGCCCGGGGGTGCGGGGGGCGAGGTGGCGCAGGGCGGGCAGGTCGGTGGTGGCGCTGGTGCCGGTGAGTTGGGCGGTGACGGGCACGGTGGCGAGCAGCGGGCCGAGGGTGTTGAGGAGGCGGCCGAAGGGTTTGAGGGTGAGTGGGAACAGGAGGCGGGCCAGGCGGGTGAGGGCGGGCGGGTAGACGTGGGGGCCGGCGAAGGCGATGCCGTGGCGGGCGAGGTGGTCGGCGGTGGCGGTGTGGGAGGAGGTGAGGGTGATGCCGAGGCGCTCCAGCAGGTCGATGGAGCCGGCGCTGCTGGTGTAGGCGCGGGAGCCGGTCTTGACGACGGGTACGCCCATGGCGGCGGCGGTCAGGGCGGCGGCGGTGGAGAGGTTGAAGGTGGCCGGGCCGCCGCCGGTGCCGACGATGTTGACGCTGGCGGGGTGGGCGGGGCCGGGGTGGGGGCTGCGTTCGGTCAGGGAGGTGGTGAAGGCGGCGAGGGTGTCGGGGGCGGGCAGGCGGGTGGTGAGGGCGGCCAGCAGGGCCGCGGCCTGGGCCCGGTCGCTGTCGCGGGCCGGGCCCGGGGTGCGCTGCTCCAGCTGGTCCCACCACGAGCGCCAGGTGTCCAGGTCGACGTCGTGCCCGGCGAGCAGGGCGGTGAGGGCCGGGTGCACGGGTCAGCCGCCTGCCACGGCGCTGGCCGGGACGGCGCGGCGCTGGGTGATGAAGGCGTCGATGGCGGTGACGGAGCGGAAGTTGTTGGGGTCGAGGTCGGTGTCGTCGACGGGCAGGGCGAAGTGGTCCTCGACCCAGGCGATGAGCTTGAGGACGCCCAGGCTGTCGATGACGCCGTCGGAGAGCAGGTCGTGGTCGTCGGCGAGTTGCTCGGGGGTGACGTCGGGCAGGAACTCCTCGATGAGGAACCGCTTGATCTGGGCGATGTTGCTCATGGCTCGCAACTCCCTTGGGTGTGTCGGGTTTTGGTGGCGTCGTCAGGTGATGGTCGGGCGATGGTCGGGTGGCTCGGTCAGGCGGTGGGCAGGACGGCCTTGCGGTCGACCTTGCCGGTGGCGGTCTTGGGCAGCGGGGTGTCGTGGATGGCCAGGCGTTCGGGCACGGCGGCGCGCGGCAGGTTGCGGGCCAGGTGCTCGCGCAGGGTGAGGCTGTTGAGGGCGGAGCCGGCGGCGCGTTGGACGGCGGCGTGCAGGCGTTTGCCGGTCAGCGGGTCCGGGGCGGCGGCGACGGCGGCCTCGCGGACCTCGGGGTGGGCGAGCAGGACGCGTTCGACCTCGGCGGTGTTGACGGCGACGCCGCGGACCTTGACCTGGAAGTCGGCGCGTCCGGTCAGGTGCAGGCGGCCGTGTTCGTCGCGGGCGGCCAGGTCTCCGGTGCGGAACCAGCGCCGTCCGGGCCCGGCGCCTTCGGGCTGGGTGGTGAAGCGGCCGGTGTCGCGGGAGCGGTCCAGGTAGCCGGCGGCCTGGAAGGGGGTGGAGACGTACAGTTCGCCGTGGCCGGGGCCGGTGACGGGGGTGCCGTCGGGGGCGGCGAGCAGGGTGCGCACGCCGGGCAGGGGGGTGCCGATGGGCACCGGCAGGGCGGCGGTGGCGTCCAGGCGGTCCAGGCGGTGCAGGAAGCTGTCGTTGGTCTCGGTGCAGCCGTAGATGTTGTAGAGCGCGGCGCCGGGCAGCAGGGCGGGCAGTGCGGCCAGGGTGCGGGCGTCGATGGCGTCGCCGGTGAACGCGGCGTGCTCGACGCTGTCCAGCACCGCCGGGCCTGCCGTCTGGGCGGCGGCCTGGGCGAGGAGGGCGTAGGCGAGGGGGACGGCCTGGAGGACGTGCGGGCGGTGGCGGGTGAGCTGGGCGAGCAGGTGGCGGGCGTTGAGCGCGTGGGCGGGGTCGATGAGCAGGACGGTGCCGCCGGCGGCGAGGGTGGCCCACACGTCGAGCAGGCACAGGTCGAAGTTGAGGGGGGCGTAGTTGGCGACGACGCGGCCGGGCCCGAGGTCGAAGGTGTCGTGGGCCCAGGCGGTGAAGCGGTCGACGGCGGCCTGCGCGAGGGGGACGATCTTGGGCAGGTCGGTGGAGCCGGAGGTGGTGAGCAGGAAGGAGGTGCCGGCGGCGAGGGTGGGCACGGGGGCGGGGCGGGCCAGGGCGGGCAGGGCGGGGGCGTCCTGGCCCAGGGGCGCGAGCAGGTGGCGGGCGCCGGCCTGGGCGAACAGGGCCGCGAGCAGGGCGGGGGCCAGCTGCGGGGAGGGCAGCAGGAAGGGGCGGCGCTCGATCAGGCAGGCCAGGACGAGGGCGATCTGCTCGGGGGACTTGGCGGCGGGCAGGCCCACCGGCTCGCCGGGGGCGAGGTCCAGCGTGTGCAGGCGCAGCCGTTCGCGTTCGGCGGTTTCGGCGAGTTCGCGGTAGGTGACGGCGCGCTCGTGCCACAGGAGGGCGACGGCGTCGGGCCGGGTGCGGGCGTGGGCGGTGAACGCGTCGGGCAGCGACAGCGGCGGCGGGGCCTGCACGGCGGGCGCGGCGGACGCGGTGGACGCGGCGGACGCGGCGGGTTCGGCGGGTTCGGCGGGTGTGGTCATCGGGGTCTCACTCCCCCGCCGGGGTGAGGGCGGCCCAGCCGGCCTTGACGGCGGTGCCGGCCTGGGTGGCGACGGTGAAGCGCACCACCGTGCCCCGGTCGTAGGGCTGCAGGGTCAGGCGCAGCGGGGTGCCGGGGGTGGTGGGGGCGGCGAAGCGGGCGCCCAGGGCGGTGAGGCGGGTGGGGTCGCCGTCGGCGTGGCGGTCGGTGATCTCCTCGGTGGCGAGGGCGACCAGGTGCATGCCGTGGGCGATGGCGGCGGGGAATCCGGCGGCGCGGGCGGCGTCGTCGTCGAGGTGCAGGGGGTTGAGGTCGCCGGCGGCGTGGGCGTAGGCGGTGACGTCGGCGGGGGTGAGGGTGTGGGTGAGGGTGAGGGGTTCGGTGTCGGGGGTGGTGCCGGGGTGGGCGGCGGGGCCCAGGGTGCCGAAGGGTTCGATGGTGGTGGCGCCGACGAGCAGGGCGGAGGTGGTCAGGTGGGCCAGGGTGCGGGTGCCGTCGGTGAGGTGGGTGGTGAGGGCCAGGCGGGTGCCGCGGGCTTCGCGGCGGGCGGCGGTGACGGTGACGTCGATGTCGACGTGGGTGCCGGCGGTGAGGGGGTGGTGGGTGTGGATCTCCTGGGCGAGGTGGACCACGCCGGTGAAGCCGGTGTCGCCCGTGGTCAGGGTGGTGACGGTGTGCTGGGCGAGGGTGTGGGCGAGGACGAAGGGGTGGGCGGGGGCGGCGGCGGCGTCCGGGGCGGGGGGCAGGCCGGTGCGGGCGGCGGTGCGGTAGGCGGCCAGGGCGTCGGCGGTCACGGTGGTGCTGGTGCGGGCGGTGCGGTGGGCGGGCCCGGTCGCCGTAGCGGGCTCGGGTGTGGTCGCGGGTGTGGTCGTGGTCATAGCGGGGTCACCACCAGGGTCGAGTTGTGGCCGCCGAAGCCGAACGAGTTGGACAGGGCCGCGCCCGCGCGGATGGGGCGGGCGGTGCCGTGGACGACGTCGAGGTCCAGGCCCTGTTCGGTGTGCTCGTGGTTGGCGGTGGGAGGGGCGAGGCGGCTGTTCATGGCCTGCACGGCGGCGATCAGCTCGACGGCGCCGGCGGCGCCGATGAGGTGGCCGATGGCGCCCTTGGTGGAGGTGACGGGCACGCCGTGCGGGCCGAAGACGGTGCGCAGCGCGGCGGCTTCGGCGCGGTCGTTGTGCACGGTGGAGGTGCCGTGGGCGTTGACGTGGGCGATGTCGGCGGGGGTGAGGCCGGCGTCGGTGAGGGCGGCGCGCATGGCGGCGACGGCGCCGGCGCCGTCGGGGCGGGGGTTGGAGAGGTGGTAGGCGTCGGCGCTGGAGCCGTAGCCGGCGAGGAGGGCGTAGGGGGTGCGGTGGCGGGCGCGGGCGTCGGCGAGGCGTTCGAGGACGAGGAAGCCGGCGCCTTCGCCCATGACGAAGCCGTCGCGGTCGGTGTCGAAGGGGCGGCTGGCGCGGGCGGGGTCGTCGTTGCGCTGGGAGTGGGCGCCGAGGTTGCCGAACGCGGCGAGGGTGACGGGGGTGAGGGTGGCTTCGCAGCCGCCGGCGATGACGATGTCGGCGCGGCCGGTTTCCAGGAGGAGGGCGGCGTGGCCGATGGCGTCGGCGCTGGAGGCGCAGGTGGTGGCGATGGTCAGCGCGGGGCCGGTCCAGGCCAGGCGCATGGCGATCTGGGCGGCGGCGGCGTTGGGCATGGTGACCAGGGGCATCAGGGGGCTGACGCGCAGGGGTCCGGCGGTGGTGAAGAGCGCGGATTCGCGGTCGCTGGTGGTGCGGCCGCCGACCGCGTTGCCGACGACGATGGCGCTGCGGCCGGGGTCGGGTTCGGGGGCGCCGGCGTCCTGGTGGGCGGCGAGGGCGGCGAGGGTGCCGTAGTGGGCGAAGGGGTCGAGGCGGCGGGCGTCCTTGGCGGGGACGGGGCCGTTGTCGGGCAGGCCGGTGACGCGGCAGCCCAGGCGGACCCGGTGGCGGGCCAGGGCGGGGTCGGTGAGGGCGGTGGCGGTGGGGGTGCCGGTGCTGACGGTGTGCCAGAACGCGTCCGGGGTGTGGCCGGCGGGGCTGACGACGCCCAGGCCGGTGACGGCGATGGGGGGCCGGGTGGGGCGGGCTGCCATGGTCTTGTCCTTTCCGGGCGTTGGGGGCCGGCGCGGGCCTTCCCAGGTGGGGCGGGGCCGGGGGCCGGCGGGCCTTCCTGGGTGGGCCGGGGGCCGGCTCGGTCAGATGAGGCCGGTCTGGGCGGCGGCGGTCAGGAAGGCGTCGGCGGCGAAGTCGATGTCGGCGGCGGTGTGGCGGGCGGTGACGGCGATCCGCAGCCGGGCCAGGTCGTTGGGCACGGCGGGGGTGACGACGGGCAGGCCGATGACGCCGGCCTTGCGGCAGGCGGTGGCGTAGTCGTAGGCGGCGTCGTCGGAGCCGGCGATGACGGGCAGGACGGCGGTGGCGGAGTCCATGGTGGAGATGCCGGCGTCGTTGAGGCGCCGGCGCAGGCGCTCGGCCTGGACCTGGATGTGGGTGACGCGTTCGGGTTCGCGGCGCAGGATCCGCAGGGACTCCAGGGCGGCGCCGGTCTGGGCGGGGCCGAGGGCGGCGGAGAACAGGAACGGGCGGGCGGCGTAGCGCAGGTGGCCGATCAGTTCGTGGCTGCCGGCGACCCAGCCGCCCATGGAGGGGATGGCCTTGGAGAGGGTGCCGAGTTTGATGTCGACGCGGTGGCGGTAGCCGAAGTGCTCCTCGATGCCGCCGCCGGTCTCGCCGATGACGCCCAGGGCGTGGGCCTCGTCGACCATCAGGAGGGCGTCGTGGGCGTCGCAGACCGCGCGCAGTTCGGGCAGCGGGGCGATGTCGCCGTCCATGGAGTAGACGCTGTCGACGATGACCAGGCGCACGCCGGTCGGGGAGGCGGCCTTGAGGCGGCGTTCCAGGTGGTCGACGTCGTTGTGGCGGAAGCGGGTGACGGTGGCGCCGGAGAGGCGGCAGCCGTCGACGATGCTGGCGTGGTCGTACTTGTCGATCAGGACGGTGTCGCCCTGGCCGACCAGGGCGCCGACGGTGCCGACGTTGGCGGCGTAGCCGGAGCCGAAGACCTGGGCGCGTTCGCGGCGGGCGAAGCGGGCGACCTCGGCTTCCAGTTCCTCGTGCAGCGGGATGGTGCCGGCCAGGGCGCGCACGCCGTGGTTGCCGGTGCCGTAGACGTCGACGGCGGCCTTGGCGGCGGCCACCACGCGTTCGTCTCCGGCCAGGCCCAGGTAGCTGTAGCCGGACATCATGAGCAGGCGCTCGCCGTCCAGGTCGCAGTAGGCGCTGTCGCGTTCCATGGTGTAGGCGACGAAGCTGTTGCGGCGTGAGGGGTCGGACTCCAGCGCGGCCACGCGGTCCAGGGTGGCGGCGAGCTTCGGCTCCAGGCGGTCCCATGCTCCGGTGGCGTTCACGTGCGGGTCTCCTTCTCGGCGGGGCGCGGCGGGCGCGCGGCGGTTTTGCCGTGCGGTTTGCCGTCGGTTTGCCGCCGGTTGTCCGTCGGCTGTTCGGCGGTTCGTCGTCGGCTTGTTCCGGATTGTTTTCGGTATTTCCCGGCGCGGGGGCGGGTGGTGGTGCTGGGGTTTCCTCCCGGGATAGTCCCGGGGCTTTTACGGGTGGTGCCCGGCGCAGGGGGTGGGTGGTGTTTCTCGAAGCCTTCACGCGGGGTGCTCAAGGATGACTACATTTCTACGGCAGGATGCGCAAGGCGTCCGCAATAGCCGTGTTCTCGGCCTGCGGTAACGCTCTGACGTGCAGAAACCCTGCGTCCACGACGCATGGACCGGCCGGTGGGTATGTTTTGCCGACCAGTGTTGACACCGTGTGATGCGCCGAATGTATGGTCGAAATCCGCCGAAACCGAACGGCTGGTAGGCGGAATTTCCGGTCCAGGTTTCCCACGCCGTCGGCCTGGCGTCACGGGCCGTCGGCTCCGCTTTGGCTCAAGGGGGTTGGAGCACGTTGAACGGCTTCCGGGAAGACAGTCCGTCCGGCAGATCGGGGACATTCTCATGCTGATCCGCCTGACAGGACTTGTGACGATCGAGCACGACCGCGGCGCCCCGCAGCACCTGTCCAGCGCCCAGGCCCAGGTGGCGTTCGCCCGCCTGGTCCTGGAACGCTCCGCCGGCACCAGCCGCGACCAGCTGGCCGACACCATCTGGCCCGACGGCCTGCCCGACACCTGGGCCTCCGCGCTGCGCAGCGTGGTCTCGCGGGTGCGGGCCTTCGTCGCCTCCCCCGGCCAGGGCCCGGGCGCCACCCCGCTGATCGCCCAGGGCGGGCGCTACGTCCTGCGGCTGCCCGCGGACGCGGCGGTGGACCTGGAGGCCGCCGCCAGCGCGGTCGGGGAGGCCGGGGAGGCGTACGCGGCCCGCTCCTACGCGGTGGCGCAGCAGCTGGCCGCAGGAGCGATCGCCAACCTGCGCGGCGCGTTCCTGCCCGACCACGAGGGCGAGTGGGCGGGCGGGGTGCGCGAGCACGTGGAGGAACTGCGGATGTCCGCGCTGGAGACGGCGAGCCTGTCGGCCTCGGCGCTGGGCGAGGAGCACCACGCGCTGCGCTGGGCCGACGAGGCGGTGCGCCGCGCCCCGTTCCGCGAGAGCGCCTACCGCTGCCGGATGGAGGCGCTGGCCGCGGCCGGCAACCGGGCCGAGGCGCTGCGCTGTTACCAGCAGCTGCGCCGGGTGCTGGCGGAGGAGCTGGGCATCGACCCGGCCGCCGAGACCCAGGAGCTCTACCTGGCGCTGCTGCGCTCCCCCGCTCCCGTCGCGCCCGCTCCGGCGGTGGTGCGGCCGGTGGACCCGGTGCTGATGGGGATCTTCGAGCCGCTGGCCCTGGCCCGGCTGGCGCGCCCGGCCGGGCCGCCGGTGCGCGCGGCCTGACGGGACCGGCGGTGCGCGCGGCCTGACGGCCTGTCGGTGCGCGCGTGGTTCGGCGGATCGCCGGGGCGCGCGGCTTGAGAGCCTGTCGGTGCGCGCGCGGCCTGACGGCCTGTCGTCGTGGCGGGCGGCGCCCCGACGCTGAGGGGGCCGCCCGCCCGCGTGCGCGCACGGGGGCGGGCGGGGGCGCGGGGGTCGCGGGCGCGCCGGGGCGGGCGCGCGCGTGTTGCGGAGGTGTTGCGGTGGGCGTGGCGCACGGCGCGCTCGTAGTAGCGTCGAGGCGCGAAGTCGCGCACGCCGCGCGGCTTTTACCGAACCGGGACGGGGGTCGAGCGTTGGGAAGGGGTGGTGGGTGTGGGACGGGCACGCGTGGCGGCGCGGGTGATCGTGCACCCTGGTGTGGAGGACCTCAGGGTCCAGCAGGTGTTGGAGGCACTCGCGGACCCTGCCCGCAGATCGGTGGTGCGCCGGCTGGCCCACGCGGGCGCCGCGCTGAGCTGCGGCTCCTTTGATCTTCCGGTCTCCCGTTCCACCTCGACGCACCACTTCAACGTGCTGCGCCAGGCCGGACTGCTGCACCAGTACTACGTCGGCACCACCAAGATGAACTCGCTGCGCGCCGAGGAGTTGGAGGGCCGTTTCCCGGGCCTGCTGTCGGCGGTGGTCGCCGCCGCCGATGCCGAGGCCCGCACGGCGCCCTGAGCGGGCCCGCCCGTCCCACGGCCGGCGGCCGTGGGACGGGCCGGTTCTGGAAGGCTCGGCCCTGGTGGGGTCAGTGGGGTCAGTTCTGGACGGTGAGGACGATCTTGCCGACCTGGGTGCCGGCCTCCAGGTAGCGGTGGGCCTCGGCGATCCGGTCGAGGCCCTCGAAGACCCGGTCGACGGCGGGGGTGAAAGAGCCGTCCGCGAGCCCGGCGGCGACGAAGGCCTGCGCGCGGCGCAGCCGTTCGTCGTCGCGGGTGATGTCGTGCATGGAGTAGAAGCGGCTGGTGACGGGGGCGAAGGTGTCCTGGCCGGGCAGGGGGGTGTCGCGGGGGTCGAGGCGGCCGTAGACGATCAGGCGTCCGCCGGCGGCGATGGTGCGGGCGAGGGTGAGGACGCCGGGGCCGGCGACGGGGTCGAAGACGGTGCGCACGCCGGCGCCGGCGGTGATGGCGTCCACCCGGGCCACCAGGTCCTCCTCGCCGGTGATGATCACGTCGGCGGCGCCGGCGTCCAGGAGTTGCTGCTTCTTGGCGCGGGTGCGGGTGGTGGCGATGGGGACGGCGCCCAGGCGGCGGGCGGTGCGGATGGCGGCCAGGCCGGTGCCGGAGGCGGCGGCGGTGAGCAGGACGTGGTCGCCGGGGCGCAGGTGGCCGTCCTCGGCGAGGGCGCCGTAGGCGGTCAGGTAGGGCATCCACACGGCCGTGCCCTGGACGTCGGTGAGGCCGGCCGGGTGGTGGACGACGGCGCGGGCGGGCACGAGGGCGTGGGTGCGGTAGACGCCGTAGTCGTTCTGGGAGAAGGCCGGGACGGTGTCGACCCGGTCGCCGGCGGCGAAGCCGGTGACGCCTTCGCCGAGGGCCTCCACGGTGCCGGCGGCCTCGTAGCCGGGGGTGGCGGGCAGCTTGGGCTCGTCGAGGTAGGCACCGGCGCGGAAGAGGGCCTCGGCGCGGTTGAGGCCGATCGCGCTGACGCGGATGAGCAGTTCGCCGGGGCCGGGCACGGGTACGGCGGCGGCTCGCACGGTCAGGACCTCCGGTCCTCCGGTGCGGTCGAAGACGACGGTCCTGGACATGGCGCAACTCCCCTGCTGTGGTGGGCCGGTGGCGGTGTGGCGTGCGGCGTGGCGTGCGGTGCGGCGTGCGGTGCGGCCACTTACGTAACCCGGTGCGCGGGAAACTGTCAAACTTCGACTGGTCTCGGAATAGTGGGCGGTCGGCGGGCGTTGACGGTGAGTTGACCCTGCGTCAGGCCATGACTGCGGGAGCGGGGGGAACCCGGCGTCGCGGCGGGCGGGCGGTGTTCGTATCCTTCGGCGGATGAACGCCTTCGCGCCGCCGCACGAACCCCCGCACGAACCGTACGGGTCCTCGGGCCGGGACTGGGCCGCCACGCTGCGATGGGTGGAGCAGGGCCTCCCCCCGGGCCACCGGGTGCGCTCGGTGACGGGCCTGCGCGGCGGCTGGACGTCGCGGATGCGGCGCCTGGACGTCGGCCCGGAGGCAGGCCCGGTCCCGGGCGGGTACGCGCTGGTGCTGCGTTCGTTCGTCAAGCCGTTCTACCTGCGCCACGCGCCCGCCCTGCTGACCCGTGAGGCCGGCGTGCTGCGGCTGCTCGCGGACGGCGGCGTGCCGGCGGCGCGGCTGCACGCCCTGGACGCGGCGGGCGAGTTCTGCGACCACCCGTCGCTGGTGATGTCGCTGCTGCCGGGCGGCGTGCGGGTGGCGCAGGACGGCGACGTGGAGCGCCGCGCGGACCTGCTGGCCGGTCAGCTGGCCGCCGTGCACGCCCTCGCGGTGGCGCCGGGCGAGCGACCCCGCGCCTTCGAGGCGTGGACGGCCCCGGATCGGGTGCAGGTGCCCGGGGCCACGGCGCGTCCCGGGGTGTGGCGGCGGGCGGTGGACGTGATCCGCCGCGAGGCGCCCGCGTACCGGCCGTGCTTCCTGCACCGCGACTTCCACCCCGGCAACGTGCTGTTCACCGGGCAGGGCGCCGCGCTGGCCGTCAGCGGGGTCGTGGACTGGGTGGAGACCTCCTGGGGCCCGGCCGACCTGGACATGGCCCACTGCTCCACCGCCCTGGCCCTGCTGCACGGCGTGGACACCGGCCTGGACTTCGCCGCCCGCTACCTGGCGGCCGGCGGCACGCTGGAGGAGGACCCGGGCGCGCACCTGTACTGGCGGCTGCTGGACGCGCTGGCGTTCGCCCCGGACGCGGAGAAGGTCGCCGTGCCGTGGCGGGAGCTGGGGCGCGGCGACCTGACGCCGGCCCTGCTGGGCCGGCGCCTGGAGGACTACCTGGAGGCGCTGCTCGACCGGTACGCCTGAGCGCCGCCCTGCGCCCGTTTGCCGGTGGGTGGTTCAGGAGGCCGGTTCAGGTGGGCGGTTCAGGCGGGCGGTTCAGGTGGGCGGTTCAGGTGGGCGGTTCAGGAGGCCGGTTCGCCGTCGAGGAAGGCGGCGATCAGGGCGCGGGGGGTGTCGTCGCCGTTGAGGAGTTCGTGCATGTGCACGCCCTCGGAGGCGGCCTCGGCGCTGCGGGGGAACATGGTCCGCTCGTACGCGGCGAGGGCGGCCTCGGTGTCGCCGGGGTGCGCGGCCAGGGCCTGGCCGAGTTCGGCGCCGTCGAGCATGGCGAGGTTGGCGCCCTCGCCGTTGGGGGCGGTGAGGTGGGCGGCGTCGCCGAGCAGGGTCACCCCCGGCACCCGGTCCCAGCGGTGGGCGATCGGCAGGGTGTAGTGGGGGCGCAGGACCGGGGCGGTGTCGCCGTCGGTGATCAGCGCGGTGAGTTCCGGTGCCCAGCCGTCGAACTGTGCCGCGATGCGGGCGCGTGCCGCGGCGGGGTCGGTGAAGTCGACGGCGGCGAACCAGTCCTGCGTCCTGGTGAGCATCACGTAGGTGTGCAGGGTGTCGCCGCTCTCCCGGTGGGCGAAGATCTCCGCGCCGGGCGAGGGCGCCATCATCGACCCGCCGCCGACCGCCTTCGCGGCGGCGAGGTGGCGGGTGTCGGCGTCGAACAGGTAGGTCTCGACGGACGACGTGCCGGTGTACTCGGGGGTGGCGGCGGACAGCAGCGGCCGCACCCGGGACCACGCGCCGTCCGCGCCGACCAGCAGGCCGGTGACGGCGGTGGCGCCGTCGGCGAACGCCACCTCGTGGCGGCCGGCGCCCAGGGCGCGGACGCCGGCGGCCTTGCGGCCCCACCGGACGGTGCCGGCCGGGAGCGAGTCGAGCAGCATCTGCCGCAGTTCGGCGCGCTGCACCTCGGGGCGCCCGCCCGTGCCGTCGTCGGCCTTGTCGAGCAGGACGCTCCCGTCCCGGTCGAGGATCCGCATCGCCTGGCGGCCCTCCAGCACGAGGGCCTCGAACTCCTCCATCAGGCCGGCCGCCCGGACGGCGAGCTGCCCGTTGTAGTCGTGGATGTCGAGCATCCCGCCCTGCGCACGCGCCGCCGGCGAGGCCTCCGCCTCGTAGACCGTGGACGCGATGCCGTGCAGGTGCAGGACCCGGGCCAGGGTCAGCCCGCCGAGTCCGGCGCCGATGATCGTGATGTCGGTGGTCATGGTGGTTCCCTGTCTGTCGCACGCCTGCCGGATGGGCACCCGGCCTGTCCCCGGAAAGCTCCCAGGCCCCACCGGCACGCCACTGACAGGCCACCGGCACCCGGCTCACACCCCCGGCATCCGGCCGTCACCGCGCCCGCTGCACGCCGCGGCGCGCTCCCGATTCGCTTCGCAGGAAGGGCTCTTGGGCGGCCGCGCCGGATCGGCGGGCCCTTCCTCAATCCGGTCCGGCGCGAGGGTTCGCCGTCCCCGTCCCCTGCTGAACAACACCCCGTGTGGGACGGCGGCAGGCATGGACCGTCGCGATGAGAGACGTCCGCGCCCCGGTCCGAGCCTTAGCGATCGTCCCTGGAACGGACGGCGTTGCCCGGGCTGTCGAGCCAGTACCGGTGCTCGCCCTGGGGGGTCGCGGTCAGCCCGAACCGCTCTGGCCCGGGTTCGCCGTGGCCGATCCACCAGGCGTGCGCCTGTGCCACTTCGTCCCACAGCCGCCGCTTGCCGTACTGCCACACGGTGTAGCCGCTCGACCCGTCGTCCGCCCGATCGACGGCCGCCCACGACGTGGCGTCGGTGGTGGCGAGCCAGAGCCGGCGGGCGACGCCGTCCACGTCGGGGTCGTCGTCCCACGCCGTCCAGACGTTGCCGAGGTGCACGCCGATGGTGAACGCGAGGTCCCACCGGTCTTCCGCGATCCCGTGCGCGGGCAGCTCGGTGTGCGACTCGTCCGGCACGTGCTCGTCGCGGACCACGTCCCGATAGATCCGCAGGTCCGTTCGCTGGTTCCGCGCGAGCATGAACGCGCTGTAGGGACTGAAACGGCCCTCGGCGCTGCCGTCCTCGGCGACCGAAAGCCTCAGCAGGCCCCAGCAGACCCACGGGTTGTCCCACGGCGTGAGGATCAGCCCACCGGGCCTGGTCTGGCGGACCAGCGCCTCGGGGACGCCTTGCAGGGCGCAGGTCACCGAGACACGGTCGTACGGGGCCCGCAGGCCCCACCCTCGGGTGCCGTCGCCGCAGACCACTTCGGGGCTGAAACCGGCGTTCGCCAGACTGGTCCGGGCTCGCGTCGCGACCTGCGCGTCCACCTCGACGGAGACGACGTTCGGCGAACCGAGCCGGTGGCTCAGGTAGGCGGCCGTCAGCCCCGTGCCGGTGCCGATCTCCAGCACGGTCATGCCGTCCCGCAGATCGAGCATTTCGAGCATGCGGAACACGATGGACGGGGCCGATGCCGAGGACGACGGCCATGGGTCTGCGTCCGGGTCCTTCCCGTCGTTGACCTGCGTGACGACCGGTACGTCGGCGTAGGCGGCCTTGTTCCAGCCCTCCGGATCGGATGCGCGGTCGCACGGCGTGTAGCCGCCGTTCCCGTCGTCCAGCCACACCCGGTCGGCGAGGAACCAGGACCGGGGCGCCGCTTCGGCGGCTGCCGCCCATTCCGGGGCCACGTCGCGGCCGAGCTCCTTGCCGACGGCCGAGAGCAGGCCGCGAACGGCGGCCTGCTCCGGCTGACCCTCGTGCTCAGGCAATTACTTCCCCTTGCCGTGCTTGTTGTCGCCCTTGCTGCCCTGCGTGTCGGGGCTCGGGGCCGACTTGCCCGGGTCCTTGTTCCCCGCGTGCTTGCCCTGTCCGCCGTCGTTGCGGCCCGATCCGCCGCCGCTGCTCCCACCCTTGCCGGTTCCCCAACCCATGGCCGGGCTCCTTCGCGTCGTCCCGGGCTCCGCACTCCACCCGGATGCTTCCTGCGCCGTCTGCTGTGACCGGCACAGGCCACGCTACGGACAGCGAGGCACCGGACTCTACGAACTTGCACGAGCTTGCACTTCAATCACCCTGGCGAGTACCCGTATTGACGCCGTATCCGCTGCTCGGCAAAGCTTGTGCGAGCCCGAGAAAGCACCTGGACCAGGGAGCCGACCATGGCCGTGGAGTTCGTTGGCATCGATCCCGACACCGATCGGGACCACTGCCCCACCGTGTGGGTGGACCCGCAGGCTCAGGAGATCCTGTTGCAGGGGTGGAATGCGAGCCCCGAGACTCAGGCGCAGTGCGAGGCGAGCAGCCCCGCGAACGGTCCGGTACCCGACAGTGAGACCATCGTCAGGATTCCGGCCCGGATGGTGCCCATGATCAGGGAGGCCTGTGATGCCGTCGAGCGTGCCCGACTTCGCTGAGCTGCTCGGGCGGTGCCGGCGGTCCGCCGTCCATCTGGAGCTGCGGGACTCCTACGCCCCGACGGAGCGGTTCGAGGCGTGGCGGCGCGGCGAGCGGATCGACTGGGAGGACCGCGGGTCCTGGTGGCATCCCTATGACCAGTTGATCACGGACACGGTGGCCCGGGGTGTGGCCGTGCGCCGGGCCCGGGTCGTCTCCGAGCCCGTGTCCGCGTACATCCGGTGGGAGCACTACGTCACCCACGCCAACGTCGCGGCGGGCGAGGAGGTCCGCTGGCTGCCCCGGCGACGGGCCACGGGCATCCCCCTGCCGGGCAACGACTTCTGGCTGTTCGACGGCGCGCTGCTTCGGGTGCACCACTTCTCCGGCGACGGCGCGGTGGTCGAGGACGAGATCACCGAGGACCCGCAGACCGTCAAGCTGTGCGCCACCGCGTTCGAAGCGGTCTGGGAGCGAGCGGTCCCGCACCACCTGTACGGAATCTGACGAAGGCCCGCCTCCGTGCCCGCGCACCCCTCTGCGAGCGTCCAGCAGGCCCGCGAAGTCCTGGCCGCCCGGCTGCGCGAGATCCGCAAGGACGCAGAGATCAGCGGGCGGGAGCTGGCCATCAGGTGCGGCTGGTCGGAGTCGAAGTCGTCCCGGATCGAGAACGCCAGGACGCCCCCCTCCGACGCGGACATCAGGGCGTGGTGCCGGGCCTGTGACGCCGACGATCAGATCCCCGACCTGATCGCCGCCAACAGGCAGTCCACCGACGCCCACGTGCAGTGGAGACGGCTCCAGCGAAGCGGGCTGCGCCGTCTGCAGGAGTCCACCGGAGACCTGTACCGACAGACCAAGGTGTTCCGGACCTACGTCTCCGACGTGATCCCCGGGTTCCTCCAAACACCTGGATACGCCGCCGCCCTGCTGGCGTCCATCGCGGACTTCCGGGAAATCCCGAACGACGTGAGTGACGCCGTGGCGGCCCGCATGAAGCGCAACGCGGTACTGAACAACGGCACACGCCGGTTCTCCTTCGTCCTGGAGGAGTCCGTGCTGCGGTACCGCGTGTGCAGCGCCGAGGCCATGGCCGCGCAGCTCGGCCACCTGCTCGGAGCCATGGATCTCCCGAACGTCGCCCTGGGCATCGTCCCGTTCGCGGCACAACGGGACGTGTGGCCCATGCCGACCTTCACGATCTTCGACGACAGCAGGGTCCACGCGGACACGCTGGACGCTGCCTTCACCCTCACCCAGCCCAGCCAGGTCGGCCTGTACGCCCGGGCCTTCGACCGCCTCTCACAGGGGGCGGTACGGGGCGCGGCAGCGCGCTCACTCGTGGCGGACGCCCTGGCCTGCCTGGACTGATACGGGAGCCGTCAGACGGTGGCGGGCGGTGCGTCCTGCGCCTGCGCCTGCGGCGCAGCGGCGGCGGCGGGGGCGCCGGGGCCCAGGCGGCGGCGGAGCAGGACGGCGGCCAGGGCGGCGAGGGCGAAGCCCGCTCCGGCCCAGGGCAGGTGGCGGGCGCCGGCGGTGGAGACGACGAGGCCGCCCACCGCGCTGCCGGCGGTGATGCCCAGGTTGGAGAAGGAGATGAACAGGCTGTTGCCGAACTCGGGTGCGTCCTGGGCGTCGCGGGCCAGCCAGCTCTGGCTGACGACGAGTCCGCCGGAGTGCACCGCGCCCCAGAGCAGGACGCCGGCGGTCATCGGCGCGGGCCAGGGGCCGATCGCGTAGAGCAGGGCGTAGAGGAGGACGTAGAGGGCGGGGAAGGCGGTGACGGTGCGCAGCAGGTCGCGTTCCAGGAGGCGGCCGAAGAGGAGGTTGCCGAGGACCATGACGATCCCGAAGGCCATCAGCGCGGCGCCCACCAGGGAGGCGCTCAGGCCGGTGACGCGTTCCAGGTATTCGGCGAAGTAGCCGTAGACGGAGAACATCGCGGCGAACACGCACACGACCGCGAGGACCGACAGCCACAGCCGGCCCCGGCGCAGGATGGCCAGCTGGCCCCGGTAGGAGGGGCGCCGACCGGCGGGCGCTGCGGGGGTGGTGGGGGTGGTGGGGGTGGTGGGCGCTGCGGGGGTGGCGGGCAGGAGGAGCAGGACGCCCAGGCAGGCCAGCAGGTTGACGCCGGCGCCGAACCAGAACGCGGCGGCCAGGCCCGCGTGTTCGGCGAGGTAGGAGGTGAGCGGCACGCCGAAGGCGAAGCCGAGGGTGACGCCGGCGAAGACGGTGGTGGCCGCCCGGGTGGCGCGGTGTGCGGGGACCAGGTTGGCGGCGGTGGTGAGGGCGACGGCGAAGAAGACGGGGTGGAAGAGCGCGGGCAGGATCCGGAAGGCGAACATCACGGCGAAGTCGCCGGTGAGCGCGTACACGGCGTTGGAGAGCGCGAAGACGGCCAGGGCGCCCGCCAGGACGGCCTTGCGGCGCAGGCCGGAGGCCAGCAGGGTGCCGAACGGCCCGGTGGCGGCGACCACGAGGGCGAAGACGCCCACCAGCCAGCCGGCGGCGGAGGGTGTGACGCCGAGGTCCTCGGAGATGCGGGGCAGGACGCCGACGACGCCCATCTCGGTGGTGATGATCCCGAACACTCCCAGGGAGAGCGTCAGGACGGCGGGGCCGGTCTTTGCCATGTGCTGCCTCCGTCCGCCCGGTGCGCGGGGTGTGCGGGCGCACGGCACCCGCCCCCCACGCACAGGGCTACAAATCTAGATAGTTAGATGGAATGGGGCGAAAAGGAAGGGCGCAGCCCGGGCCGCCCCGGCGGGGGCGGTGGGGTGCGCCCCTGAGGGGGCGGAGCGTCAGAGTTCGTCGCGGGCGTAGGCGGCGAACGCGGCGATCGTCTCCTCGTCGCGGCGGTAGAAGGTCCACTTGCCGACGCGTTCGGACACCAGCAGTCCGGCGTCGCGCAGGATCTGCAGGTAGCCGGAGACCACGGACTGGGCGAGCCCGGACTTCTCCCGGATGTCCGTCACGCACACGCCGATGTGGAAGCCCACGCCGCGTTCGCGGTAGTAGTCCTCGTCGAAGTAGCGCTCGGGCGTCTTGAGCCAGCGCAGGAAGTCCGCCCGCGCCGGATTGGCGAGCGCCTTGTGAACGGCCAGCGGATCCACCGCACGCACCCCCTTCGCCCGACCCTCGACCAGATGACGCATCCAATATTCTAGATGTGAAGAAACGTGTCAACCCGGGCCGGGCGGGGCGACGCGGGCCTGCCGGCGCCTAGGATCGGCCGGTGCACCGGAGGAATCTGACAGCGGCCGACGGCGAATCCTGGGGCGGCCTGGGCCTGGAGCTCCCCCCTGCCACCGAACCGGGGCTTCGGCCGCGGACGGCGAACGGGAACCTGATCGTCCTGTCGCAGGGGCCGCGGGTGGTGCTCACCGGCAGGATCGACGACGACCGGTGCGGCGTCGAGTACTCCCGCACGGACCACTACCGCTCCCCCGTCGTCCCCCTGCGGGCCGCCGAGGCACGCGCGGTCGCCGAGGCGTGCGCGGTCGCCGAGGCGTGCGCGGTCGCCGGGCCGGGAGGGCCGTCCTGGTACGCCCGCTGGGCACACCGCTTCGCCGGCGCCCTGCACGCCCGCGCCGCCGGCCCGCTCCACGAGGGGCGGTGGGTGCTCTCCCCGCGGCTCGCCCGCGAGGGGATGGCACCGGCCGCAGGCGGGCCGGGCGGCCAGTGGCGTTCCCTGCTGCTCGACGGCCATCCCGACGGCTACATCGACTGGTTCGACGGCTCGTGGCGGGTCATGCCGCTGCGCCGGATGCCGCCACCCGACGACCCCCGGGTGAAGGCCTGCCGCAAGCAGGCCCGGGAGGGCATCCTGGCGCCCGTCCTGCTCTGGTGGTTCAGCGGGCTCAACTGCCATGTGGTCCTGGACGGCCACGCCCGCCTCGGCGCCGCCATCGCCGAGAACCGCGAGCCGGCGGTACTGGTCCTGTCCCGCGCACCGTCCCGGGAGCAGACCGGGGCCCGGACGGACAGAGCCCTGTCGACCTACCGCCTCACCATGTCCCTCCTGGACGGTCCGCATCCGGTGACGGACCGCCAGGGCCTGGCCGGGGCGGCGGGCCGCCTGCTCGCCGCCCAGCTGCACAGCCTCAAGGCCGACTACGCGCCCACCCGCGCATGGCCGTTGCCGTCAGGCCCACCCGCCCGGCCCCGGCCGGTGCCGTGAGCCGCCGAAACGACGTGGCGCCCGGGCACCGCCCTGCCGCAGGATCGGCCCCGTGGAAACGGTGATGCAGTGGGTCCGCACGTCATGGACCGGACAGTCCCGGGGCGGACCCGAAGCCGCCCGGCGCAACGCGGCCCCGACCGCCTTCTTGCTGCCGCCCGGCTCACCGCCCCTCGTCCACGAGGTCCGGATGCACGAGTCCGACGGCTTCCGGCCCCGCTCCCTGACGCACGAGAGCACACCCGGCTCCCGCACGGACACCGGCGTGCTCCTCCAGGAGGCCGGCCACCTGCTGCGGGTCCAGCTCGTCGCGACGCCCTTCGGCATGCCGCGCCGACGGCGCCGCCCCCCGGCACTGCGCCTGGCCCGCGGGCAATGGCTGCGCTGGCAGATCAACTACCGCTTCGCCCACGCGCACGACGGCGCGTGGACCTACCGGCTCGACACGCTCAACATCGCCCACGGCCCGGCACCTGCCGACCTCTTCCTGGGCACCCCCACCCTGCGCGTCAGCGAACTCGCCGCCCTGCGCTGACCGCACGCCGCCCGACGCGGGGCCGCGATCCTGCGCGCACCGGCTCCGCGCGGCACCGGCCGTTCCCGCCAGGGGCCTTGGCGGGTTCGCAGCGCAGGCGCGGCGCTAGTAGTACTTCGTTAACTTAACTTGATCTTGGTCTTCGGGTCGGGCATCCTGTCGGCGTGGATTTGGGGGATATCGAGAAGCTTCGCGGCGAG
>NZ_JBHXMU010000058.1:51692-59044 GCF_042720685.1 Kitasatospora sp. NPDC058492 | reverse complement strand
TGGGGGCGCCCGCACCCGCCCCCCCGCCCCGGCCGTAGGGGGCCGCCGGGGGGGCGGCCGCCCCCCGCCGCCCCCGCGGCTCCGGCGGCGGCTTCCTCGCGTTCGCACCGGTGTGCGGCGCCGGCGGGGTGCCCGGTGGAGTGCCCGGTGGTGGCGGGGTGTCCGCCGGCGGTTCGTCGGCGGCGGCCGAGCGCGGTGCGGGCGGCGTGTTCCTCGGCCGCCTGTCTCGCGGCCAGGTAGGCCTGGACGGCGGCCATGCCGTAGACCGGTTGGATGAGCTGGTGGCCTTTGAAGAAGGGTCTGGCCGGGGCGAACCCGGCGGCGACCACGAGGTCGCGGATCTCGGCTATCTCGGCCTCGCTGCGGGCGGTGAAGCGGACCTCCCAGCCCTTCTTGTACGTATGGCCCTGTTCGCCGCTGCGGCGGGCCGGGTCCGGGCGGCGGACGTATCCGGGCAGACGGCCAAGGCGGAGCTGGGCCGCGCGGAGGCCGGCGGTCTCGTCACGTGACATGACGCAAGCCTAGGCAATTCCCGGGGCGGGTTTGACGCCTGGAGGGTCTCCCGGCGTATGCCTTTGGTCACTCTGGGTCAGGCGGCCTGGTGGGCGATCGTTTTCGATCAGATATGACAACCTGACGACCGTCAATTACTCCGATTGAGTGAGGGTATGGGGACTTTAGTGCGAGCTGATCCCGGTTTCGCGACGGTTGGGTAACAGTGCGTCAGGTGGCCGGTGGCGGGTCGGAGCGGTTGGGGATGGTGTCCGCATGAGCTACCGGATTCCCACGCCGCCGCCGTCCCTGGAGGAGCTGGCGAAGCGTCAACAGAACGTCGTCACCGCGAGCCAGTTGCGCGCCCGGGGCGTGCCGGCCCGGGTCATCACCGAGCACTGCCGTAGCGGCGGGCCCTGGCGGCGGCTGCTGCCCCGGGTGTACCTGCTGCAGTCCGACGGGCCGACCCCGGAGCAGCGGATGTGGGCCGCCCTGCTGTACGCGGCGCAGAACGGTCGCGAGGAGGGTCGTCGCGAGGGCGCGGTGATCACCGGTGCGGCCGCGCTCGCGCTGTACGGCTTCGCCGCGGTGCCCCGGCTGCCGGCGGTGATCGGGGTGGACGTCCTGGTGCCCCGCCAGCGCCGGCTGAAGGACGCCGGGGAGGTGCGGATCCTGCGTACCGAACGGGAGTTGGTGGCCCGCTCGGTGCACGGCCTGGCCTGCGCGCCGGTCGCCCGGGCGGTCGCGGACGCGCTGTGCGAGTGGACCGTGGAGGAGGGTGGCGCCCCGATGCCGGTGCGGGAGGTGCTGCGCGAGGCCGTCTCCAGGCCCGACGGCCCGTGCACCGTAAGGGAGTTGGCGTCCGAGCTGACCGAGTCCGGGCTGACCGGCGAGCCCCGGGTGCGCGCCGCGCTGGACGAACTGCTCGCCGGTGAACGGGACTTCGTCCTGGACCGGGTCGGCGAACTGGTGGACGAGTGCCTGCTGCCCGTACCGCTGGTCGGCCCCGAGCTGCGGATGCGCGGCGGCACGTACATCGCCGTCCCGGACCTCTACTGGCCGGAGCAGGGCGTTGCCGTGGAGGTGGACTCGGACCTGCGCTGCGTCAGCGAGGGCGAGGCTGCCTGGGTGCGCGGCGGCCAGCACCGGATGGAATACCTGGGGATCCGGGTGGTGTACGTCTCCGGCGCCCGGCTCGCGGCCGACCGGGACGCGGTCGGCGCCGAACTGCGCGAGGCCCATCGGGTGGGCGGTTCGGACGTGGTGGAGTTGATGGTCGGTTAGCTCAGGATCGGATCCATCCGCACCCGGAGCCGTGGCTACCCCCGAACCGGAGTCGGAGCTACCCCCGAACCACCGGGGCGCCGACCAACTCGACCCCGGCGGCCCGCAGTTCGGCGAGCGCGGCGGCGGTGGTCGCCGGCGCGACCCCGGCAGTGAGGTCGAGCAGGACGCGGGTGGTGAAGCCGGCCCGGGCGGCGTCCAGGGCGGTGGCCCGGACGCAGTGGTCGGTGGCGATGCCGACCACGTCGATCTCGTCGACCTGCCGTTCGAGCAGCCACTCCACCAGGCCGCGGTTGTTCTCGTCCAGCCCCTCGAAGCCGCTGTACGCCGCCGAGTAGGCGCCCTTGTCGAAGACCGCCTCGACCGCGCCGGAGATGACGGAGGGAGCGAAGTTGGGGTGGAAGCCCACGCCTTCGGTGCCGGCCACGCAGTGCACCGGCCAGCTGGTGGCGTAGTCGGGCTCGGTGGAGAAGTGGTCGCCCGGGTCGATGTGGTGGTCGCGGGTGGCGAGGATGTGCTGGTAGCCGGGGGAGGACTCGGCGATCAGGTCGGTGATGGCGGCGGCCACCTCGGCGCCGCCGGCGACGGCCAGGCTGCCGCCCTCGCAGAAGTCGTTCTGCACGTCGACGACGATCAGTGCCCGGTGCATGGCTCGCATCCTCGGATGTGGGGGGCGGCCGTGGTGGCGCGCCGGTGGGGGGAGCCCTCGGGAGTACTCGGCCCGCGGCGGGGCTCGGGGGTTCTCGGGGAGCTCCGGGGGAACTCTACGGTTGACTCTAGGGAGTGGCGTGCGGGGGCGGAAGGCCTGGGGCGGACCCCGGGCCGGCTCCCGGTCCGCGCCGGTCGGCCGGGGCGGGGTCAGAGCACGAGTTCGGTCGGCAGGACCGGGTCGCCCTTGGAGAGCTGGGTGGCCGACAGCGGCAGTGCGGCCCGGGCCCGGATGTGCCGTTCGCGCGCGGCGGTGAGCGGTTCGCGGCCGACGGCCTGGCCGGCCCGCACCAGCGGCACCTGCATCAGGTGCGGCTCCAGGTCGGCGGGGACCGCTCCGGTGCCGACCACCTCGGCCTCGGCGACGCCGTCGGCGTCGGGCCGGCGGGCGGCCCACTTGCGGCCGCCGATGCTGGTCTTGCCGCCGGCCGCGCGCTTGGCCACCGGCACCAGCGGTCCGTCCGCGCTCTCGGCGCGGGCGACCAGCTTGTAGACCATCGCGCAGGTCGGGTGGCCGCTGCCGGTGACCAGGCTGGTGCCGACGCCGTAGCCGTCCACCGGGGCGGCGGCGAGTGCGGCGATGGCGTACTCGTCGAGGTCGGAGGTGACGATGATCCGGGTCTTCGTGGCGCCGAGGTCGTCCAGCTGGCGGCGGACCCGGTGGGCCAGCAGGGTGAGGTCGCCGGAGTCGATCCGGACGGCGCCCAGTTCGGGGCCGGCCACCTCGACGGCGGTGCGGACGGCCTCGCGCAGGTCGAAGGTGTCGACCAGCAGCGTGGTGCCCTTGCCCATGGAGGCGATCTGCGCGCGGAAGGCGTCCCGCTCGCTGTCGTGGACGAGGGTGAAGGCGTGGGCGGCGGTGCCGGTGGTCGGGATGCCGTGGGTGAAGCCGGCCTCCAGGTCGGAGGTGGCGGCGAAGCCGGCCACGTACGCGGCCCGGGCGGCGGCGACGGCGGCCTGCTCGTGGGCGCGCCGGGCGCCCATCTCGATCACCGGGCGGCCGCCGGCGGAGGCGGTCATCCGGGAGGCGGCGGCCGCGATCGCGGAGTCGTGGTTGAGGATCGAGAGGATCACCGTCTCCAGGATCACCGCCTCGGCGAAGCTGCCCTCGACGGTGAGCAGCGGCGAGCCGGGGAAGTAGACCTCGCCCTCGGGGTAGCCGTGGATGTCGCCGGCGAAGCGGTAGTCGGCGAGGTAGCGCAGGGTGTCGTCGTCGACCACGCCCTGGCCGGCCAGCCAGTCGAGCTGCGGGGTGGTGAAGCGGAAGTCCTCGATGGCGTCGAGCACCCGGCCGGTGCCGGCCATGACGCCGTAGCGGCGGCCGCTGGGCAGGCGGCGGGTGAACACCTCGAACACGGAGCGGCGGTGCGCGGCCCCGCTGCGCAGGGCGGCCTGCAGCATGGTGAGCTCGTAGCGGTCGGTGAGGAGCGCGGTCGAACCGGCCGCGCGCACTGAAGTGGCGTCCATGCGGATGATGCTACTACCACTTAGCGTCAGAGTGACGATTTCTCGTGCTGCGAGCCGGGCCGGAATCGCCCGGGGGTCCCCCGGATGGCAGCATGGGGCTGAAGAGGCGTGGACGGACCGCGCAGCGAGGAGGACCCGGCGGTGAGTGTCGCGCCCGTGGAGATCGAGCGCCCGGAGGTCGAAGGACTGCCGGTGGTGGAGCCGGACACGCCCTGGGTGACCATCGTGCACAACGACCCGGTGAACCTGATGAGCTACGTCCAGTACGTCTTCCAGGCCTACTTCGGCTACCCGAAGGACAAGGCCAGGAAGCTGATGATGGAGGTGCACACCAAGGGCCGGACGGTGGTCTCCAGCGGCTCCCGCGAGGAGATGGAACGCGACGTCCAGGCGATGCACGGCTACGGCCTCTGGGCGACGCTGCAGCACGACTGACCGCAGCACGACCGACCGCAGCGCGGCGGCCGCGGCGCGAGTTGCCGCGGCCGCGGAGCCGGTACCCCACCCGAGACGACGAAGACGGGCTGACCGATAGACATGGCTGGGTTGTTCGAGAGTGCCGGCGGCGGGAGCGCGACGATCGCGCTGGACGAGCTGGAGGCCTCCATCCTGCGCTCCCTGGAGGTGGGGATCCTGCAGCTGATCGGGCCCGGCCCGGGCGGGGACGGCGGCGATCCGCTGGCCGCGCTGTTCGCCGAGGGCCCGACCGAGGCGCCGGCCAACCCGATGCTCGCCCGGCTCTTCCCGGACGCCTACGGCGACCCGGCCGGGCCGGAGGACCAGGAGAGCCGGGCCGCCTCGGGCGAGTTCCGCCGCTACACCGAGGTGGACCTGCGGACCCGCAAGCGCGAGGACGCCCTGCACGTCGTCCGGATGCTCGACCGGCTCGGCGGCGAGGGCGGGGTGCTCAAGCTGGACCCCGCCGACGGCCTGCGCTGGCTGGGCGCGCTCAACGACCTGCGGCTGACCCTGGGCGTCCAGCTGGAGGTCAGCGAGGACGACGAGGAGCTCTACGAGCTGCCGGACGAGGACGACCGCAAGCCGCTGGTGATGGCGTACGTCTGGCTGGGGGCGCTCCAGGAGACGCTCCTGGAGGCGATCGCGGACTGATCCTGCCCGCTTCCGGGCAGGCCCCGGTCGATTCGTCCAATATGTGGACGGATGGCCGGGGCATTTCTCTTTAAATCGGGCAAACCCTAGCAGGTCATGCTCAAATAACGCTCAGATGAACACCGCTATCCGAACCCTGCGTGGTACGACTTCTCCACCCCACGAGACCCACCCAGGACGGTGCACCATGGCCGAGCAGCTCTACGACGACGTGGTCGACGCGAAACCGGACGAGGAGGGCTATCACCGGGGGCTGGGAAGCCGCCAGATCCAGATGATCGCGATCGGCGGCGCCATCGGCACCGGCCTCTTCCTCGGCGCGGGAACCGCGATCTCCCGGTCCGGCCCGAGCCTGATCCTCTCCTACGCCGTCGCCGGCGTGGCGATCTTCGTGATCATGCGCGCCCTCGGCGAACTCCTCACCTACCGCCCGGTCTCCGGCAGCTTCGCCGAGTACGCACGCGAGTTCCTCGGCCCCTTCGCCGGCTACGTGACCGGCTGGACGTACTGGCTGTTCTGGGTGGTCACCGGCATGGCGGAGACCACCGCCGCCGCCGTGTACGTGAGGTTCTGGGCGCCCGACATCCCGCAGTGGGCCAGTGCGCTGACCTTCCTGGTGATCCTCTACGCGGCCAACCTGATCTCGGTGAAGCTGTTCGGCGAGATCGAGTTCTGGTTCTCGATGGTCAAGGTCACCGCCATCATCGGCATGATCCTGATCGGCATCGGGGTGCTCACCCTCGGCTTCAGCAAGGCCGGTGACACCGCGTCGATCACCCACCTGTGGCAGGACGGCGGCTTCTTCCCCAAGGGCATCGGCGCCACCGTGATGACGCTGCAGATCGTCATGTTCGCCTACCTGGGCGTCGAACTCGTCGGCGTCACCGCCGGGGAGAGCGAGAACCCCGAGAAGACCCTGCCGCGCGCCATCAACACCCTGCCCTGGCGCATCATGCTGTTCTACATCGGCGCGCTGGTGATCATCCTCTCGCTCGTGCCGTGGACCGAGTTCCAGCCCGGCGTCAGCCCGTTCGTGGCCGCCTTCGGCAAGATCGGCATCCCGGCCGCGGCCGGCATCATCAACTTCGTGGTGCTCACCGCCGCGCTCTCCTCCTGCAACTCCGGCATGTACTCCACCGGCCGCATGCTGCGCGACCTCGCCCTGCGCGGCCAGGCCCCGGGGCAGCTCACCAAGCTCAACTCCCACCGCACCCCGGCCTTCGCGATCACCCTCTCCTGCCTGCTGATGGGCGTCGGCGTGGTGCTCAACTACCTCGTCCCGGCCAAGGCGTTCGAGTACATCACCTCCGTCGCCACCGTCTGCGGCCTGTGGACCTGGGCGATGATCCTGATCTGCCAGATCCGCTACCGCAAGGCCTGGCGGGCCGGCCACCTGCCGCCGCCCACCTTCAAGGCGCCCGGCGGCGCCTGGACCAGCTGGACCGCGCTCGCCTTCCTCGCCCTGGTCGTGGTGCTGATCGCGTTCGACTCGGTCAACCGGATCTCGCTGTACGTCTTCCCGGGCTGGGCCGTCCTGCTGGTGATCGGCTACCAGGTGCTCAAGCGCCGCAACCCGAGGGCCGCCCACGGCGTCGCCCACGACCACCTGCACGTGCGCAACGGCGGCTGAACCGCCGGCGCCGGGCCGCCACGCCCAGGTGGCGGACACCCGGTGACCGCGCTCCGGACGCCCCGGCGGACACCCGCCGGGGCGTGGCTATCCTGACCGCATGCTGACCATCACCCGAGAACTCCGCGACCGGATCGTGGCCCACGCCCGCGCCGACCACCCGGACGAGGCCTGCGGCGTGGTCGCCGGACCGGCCGGCAGCGGACGGCCCGAACGGTTCATCCCGATGCTCAACGCGGCCCGCTCGCCCACCTTCTACGAGTTCGACTCGGGTGACCTGCTCAAGCTCTACCGCGAGATGGACGACCGCGACGAGGAGCCGGTGATCGTCTACCACTCGCACACCGCCACCGAGGCCTACCCCTCGCGCACCGACGTGAGCTACGCCTCCGAGCCGTTCGCCCACTACGTCCTGGTCTCCACCGCCGACGGCAACGGCGAGGACGACCCGTTCCAGTTCCGCTCGTTCCGCATCGTGGACGGCGAGATCACAGAGGAAGACGTCCAGGTCGTCGAGGCCCACCCGGCCTGACCAGCACCCACCTGGGCGCGGGCCCCCCCCCCCCCCCCCGGGCGGCGGCGGCCCCGGGCGGCGGCAACCCCCCAAAACCGCCCAACCCCAGCCAGCAAAATTAAAAAAAAAAAAAACACACCAACACAA
>NZ_JBHXMU010000058.1:0-51682 GCF_042720685.1 Kitasatospora sp. NPDC058492 | reverse complement strand
TCCCTTTTCCGCTGTTTCCGCTTGGTGGCGGGCTATAACACAGAGTACTCCGTCCGGGCCGCCGCGCCCCCCCGGCCCTCCCCACCACCCCCGTGGGCCCCCCCCCCCCCCCCCCGCGGCGGGGGCGCCGGGCCCGTGTCGTCTCAGCCCGAGAAACGGGAGCATCCGGATCCCGAGACGGGCATGGAGGAGCGGGCCCGGGAATCTATACGATGAGCCCATGCGTTCCGTCGATGTGAGCAACCAGGCCCCGGGCACCCGCCTCGTGGCGCGCCTGCACGTCGACCTGTGCCGGCTCGCCAGTGCGATCTGTCCCGGCACGCCCGCGCGTTCGCGCTGAGCCGCCCCGCCCCACCCGGGCCCACCGCCTGCCGGCGACGCCGAGCCCCGGGACCACCCTCCCCGCCGCGCCCGTCGCGGCCCACCCGCCTCACGACTCGCACAGGAGCGCACCCATGGCCATCGAGGTCCGCATCCCGACCATCCTCCGCACCTACACCGACGGCGCCAAGGCCGTCGAGGGCACCGGCAGCAACCTCGGGGAACTCTTCGCCGACCTCGACGCCCGCCACCCGGGCATCGCCGCCCGCCTGGTCGAGGGCGGCGAGCTGCGCCGCTTCGTCAACGTCTACCTGAACGACGAGGACGTCCGCTTCCTGGAGGGCATCTCCACCGCCCTCGCCGACGGCGACAGCGTCACCATCCTGCCCGCCGTGGCCGGCGGAGCCCGCTGACCTCCCGCCCTCCCGTCCGCCCCGCGGCGGGCGGGAGGGCGCCCTTCCGCACCCTCACCGCCGTGGCCGGAGGCCTCCCTTGCGTTACGACAGCCCGCTCGAAGCCGTCGGCAACACCCCGCTGGTCCGCCTGCCGCGGCTGTCCGCGGCCGTCCCCGGCAACACCGACGGACAGGTGACGCTCTGGGCCAAGCTGGAGGACCGCAACCCCACCGGCTCGATCAAGGACCGCCCGGCGCTGCACATGATCGAGCGCGCCGAGGCCGACGGCCGGCTCACCCCCGGCTGCACCATCCTGGAACCCACCAGCGGCAACACCGGCATCTCGCTCGCCATGGCCGCCAAGCTCAAGGGCTACCGGATGGTCTGCGTGATGCCCGAGAACACCAGCGAGGAACGACGCGAACTGCTCCGCATGTGGGGCGCCGAGATCATCCCCTCGCCGGCCGCCGGCGGCTCCAACACCGCCGTCCGGATCGCCAAGGAGATCGCCGCCGAGCACCCGGACTGGGTCATGCTCTACCAGTACGGCAACCCCGACAACGCGGGCGCCCACTACGCCACCACCGGCCCCGAGATCCTCGCCGACCTGCCGACCGTCACCCACTTCGTGGCCGGCCTCGGCACCACCGGCACCCTGATGGGCGTCGGCCGCTACCTGCGCGAGAAGGTCCCCGGCGTGCGGATCGTCGCCGCCGAACCCCGCTACGACGACCTCGTGTACGGGCTGCGCAACCTCGACGAGGGCTTCGTCCCCGAGCTGTACGACGCCGCGGTGCTCACCACCCGCTTCTCGGTCGGCTCCGCGGACGCCGTCCGCCGCACCCGCGAACTCCTCCAGCAGGAGGGCATCTTCGCGGGCGTCTCGACCGGCGCGATCCTGCACGCCGCGCTCGGCGTCGGCCGCAAGGCCGCTGCGGCCGGGGAACGCGCCGACATCGTGTTCGTGGTCGCCGACGGCGGCTGGAAGTACCTGTCCACCGGCATCTACACCGCAGAGACCACCGAGGCGGCCGTCGAGGCGCTGCAGGGGCAGCTCTGGGCCTGAGAGCCCTGTCGGTGCTGGAGGACCTAGCCGCGTTGCAGGGCCTGCTGCGCGCGGGACCAGACCTGCCGGTCCACCGTGCCGGCCCGGCGGCGGAAGGCCGACAGCGGCACCTCGCGCAGCTCGTCGGTCTCCAGCCAGCTGGTGCGGCCCTGCCGGTCGCCCACCGAGGCGGGCGGCAGCGGCAGCACGCCCGGGCGTTCGCCGTGGTGCTTGCTGGTGATCTTCGCGACGGTGGCGGTGCGGCCGTGCACCCGCAGCACCAGGCACGGGCGGTCCTTCGACCCCGGCCCGTCCTCGAACGGGACCTCCGCCCACCAGATCTCCTGCGGCTGCGGCCCCGGGCGGCCCTTGGCCGCCGGGCGCGGGCGCGGAGCCGTCGGCCCGGCCGGTCGCGGCGCCGGGCGGGTGCGCCGGACCAGCGCCCGCACGACGGCGGCCAGCAGCGCGACGCCCGCCACCGCCAGGACCACCCAGACCCCGGTCGAACTGTTCATGGCGCGAACCGTACCGGGCCCATGGCGGCCCCCACCACCGTGAGTGCCGGGACGGCCGGGCATTTGTCCGCAGCGTGCTCCCGGTTCGTCACGGAATGACCACGGTGCCCGTTCTGTGGTGAAGAGTCGCCAACGCCCGGACAGGCTGCCTCACGTACGCCCGCCCCGCCCCTCCGGAGGTGCCTCGTGGGGAGAAGCTCCGAGCTGTGGTCCTACGCCGAGATCGCCCGCCACATCAACGTGCAGGCCGAGACCGTCCGCAACTACCGGCGGCACGGTCTGCTGCCCGCCCCGGACGTCCTCGACGGCAGCGGCCACCCCCGCTGGTACCCCGACACGATCAAGGCCTGGGCCCGCAACCGCCCCCGCCACCGCTGACCCGACGGCACCCGAACGGACGGCACCGCCCCCGCCCCGGCGTTCTGGTGATTCCAGCCACAGCCCGGCACGGGGACGGGGGCAAAGTGCCGCTCCGCCCTTACTCTCGACACGCGAAGCAGTGCTACCGGCCGGTTTCACCGGCCCGGCCTGCCGTTTTCCAGCAGCAGCCAGGACGTGTCGGGGCGGAGGGGCTCGGATGAAACTGACCGTGGTGGGGTGCTCGGGGAGCTTCCCGTCCGCCGAATCGCCCTGCTCCAGTTACCTCGTCGAGGCCGACGGCTACCGCGTCGTGCTCGACCTCGGCAACGGCGCCCTCGGCGCCCTGCAGAAGTACGTGGACATCTACGAGGTCGACGCCGTCCTGCTCAGCCACCTGCACGCCGACCACTGCGTCGACCTGTGCGCCTACTGGGTCGCCCGCAACTACCGCGCCGAGGGCTGCCCCGACCCGATGCCCGTCTACGGCCCGGCCGGCACCGCCGAACGGCTCGCCCGCGCCTACGACATGCCGGAGAACCCGGGGATGAAGGAGGTCTTCGACTTCCACACCCTCACCCCCGGGGCCTTCGACCTCGGCCCGTTCCGGATCGAGGTGGCCCAGGTCAACCACCCCGTCGACGCCTTCGCCTTCCGCCTCGAACACGACGGCCGCGCGCTCGTCTACTCCGGCGACACCGGCGAGAGCGCCGAACTCGTCGAACTCGCCCGCGACGCCGACCTCTTCCTCTGCGAGGCCGCCTACATCGACGGCCGGGACACCTACCAGGCCGTCCACCTCAACGGCCGGGAAGCCGGCGAGCACGCCGCCGCCGCCCACGTCCGCCGGCTCGTCCTGACCCACATCCCCCCGTGGACCGACGCCGAGCACAACCGCCGCGACGCCGCCGCCGCGTACCCGGGCCCCGTCGAGGTCGCCCGGGCCGGCGCGGTGTACCGGATCTGAGCGGGCGGGCCGGTCGTCTCGGCGCCGGTCGTTTCAGCGTCGGCCGGGGAGCGGCAGGCCGAGGTGGTCGCGCAGGGTCGTGCCGCTGTAGTCGGTGCGGAACACCCCGCGTTCCTGGAGCAGCGGCACCACGCGGTCGACGAACGCGTCCAGGCCGCCCGGGGTCAGGTGGGGGACGAGGATGAAGCCGTCGGCCGCGTCGTTCTGCACGAAGAAGTCGATCCGCTCGGCGACCGTCGCGGGGGAGCCGATGAAGGACTGCCGGCCGGTCACCTCGATCACCAGCTCGCGGCTGGTGAGCTTCTTCTCGGCGGCCAGCGCCCGCCAGCGGGCGGCGACGGCCAGTGGGTCGCCGATCCGGACCCGGCCCTGGGCCAGGGCGCTGTCCGGGTCGGGGTCGACGGCGGGCAGCGGACCGTCCGGGTCGTGGTCGGACAGGTCGATGCCCCAGACCTGTTCCAGGAAGGCGATCGTGGTCTGCGGCCCGACCTGGGACCGGCGGACCTCGGCGGCGAGTTCGGCGGCCTCGGCGTCGGTGTCGCCGAGGGCGAAGGTGACGCCGGGCATGATCTTCAGCTCGTCCGGCTTGCGGCCGTACGCGGCGAGCCGGCGCTTGACGTCCGCGTGGAAGGCCTGGCCGTCGGCGAGGGTGGAGTGCCGGCTGAAGACGATGTCGGCGGTTGCGGCGGCGAACTCCCGGCCCTCGTCGGAGTCCCCGGCCTGGATGACCACCGGGTGGCCCTGCGGCGGGCGGGGCAGCGAGAGCCGCCCCTCGACCTCGAACTGCGGGCCGCGGTGCCGGACGGTCTCCGCTCCGCCGTCCCAGAAATCCCGGGCGAGCTGCACGAATTCGGTGGCCCGGGTGTAGCGGTCGGCGCGGTCGAGGTAGCCGCCGCGGCGGAAGTTCTCCCCGGTGAAGGCGTCCGAGGAGGTGACCACGTTCCAGGCGGCGCGCCCGCCGGAGAGGTGGTCCAACGAGGCGAAGCGGCGGGCCAGTTCGTACGGTTCGTTGAAGGTGGCGTTGACGGTGCCGGCCAGCCCGAGGCGGGTGGTGACGGCGGCCAGCGCGTTCAGCACGGTGATCGACTCGGGGCGGCCGACCACGTCCAGGTCGTGGATGCGGCCCTTGTTCTCGCGCAGCCGCAGGCCCTCGGCGAGGAAGAAGAAGTCGAACTTCCCGCGCTCGGCGGTCTCGGCGAGGTGGCGGAAGGAGTCGAACTCGATGTGGCTGCCGGAGTCCGGGTCGCTCCACACCGTGGTGTTGTTGACGCCGGGGAAGTGCGCGGCGAGGTGGATCTGCTTGAGCGGGCGGTCCGTCATCGGGTCACCTCGGCGAGAGCGGCAGCGGACGGGATGGTGGACGGGGTGTTGGTGGCGGCGGCGGTGGCGTAGCGGCTGGCCGGGCGGGCCAGGCCGAGGTGGTCGCGCAGGGTGCGGCCGGCCGCGTACCCGGCGCGGAACAGCCCCTGGGCGCGCAGCACCGGGACGACCCGTTCGGCGAGGGCGGCCAGGTCCCGTTCGGGCTCGGCGGGGACGAGGTGGAAGCCGTCGACGCCGGTGCCGATCGCGGCGAGATCGGCGAGCAGGCGGTCGGCCGCGGCGTCGTCGGGCAGGGCGGCGTCGGTCCGGGCGAGGATGCGCAGGTGCTCGCCGGCGCGCAGCCGCAGTTCGGTGGCGGCGGCCAGCCGGGCGGCGTGGTCGGGGGCGTCCAGCAGCACGACGTCGGCGTACCGGATCGCCGTCGCGACCCGGGCGCGCCCGCCGGGGGAGGCGTACGGGGCGAGGTCGACGGCGGCCACCGGGACGGCGACGACCGGGCGGCCCTGCGGTGGGCGCGGGGTGATCGACGGTCCGCGGACGGAGAAGTGCGGACCCTCGAAGTCGACGTAGTGCAGCTTGTCGCGGTCGACGAACCGCCCGGTGGCGGTGTCGCGGATCTCCGCGTCGTCCTCCCAGCTGTCCCAGAGCCGGGCGGCGACCTCGACGGCGTCGGCGGCCTCGGCCCAGAGCGCGTCCGCGGGGGCGGTCGGGCGGCGGCCGAAGGCCTTGGCCTCGGCCTCGGTGGCGGACACGCCGACCAGCCAGCCGGCCCGGCCCCGGCTCACCCAGTCCAGGGTGTTGACCGCGATCGAGGTGTGGAACGGCTCGGTGTGGGTGGTGGTGACGGTGGGCACCAGCCCGACCCGCTCGGTCAGCGGGGCGATCCGGGCGAGGGTGGCGAGGGCGTCGGGGCGGCGCGGTTCGGGGGTGAAGGAGTCGTCGAGGGTGACGAAGTCGAGGGTGGCCCGCTCGGCGAGGCGGGCGAGGGCGGCGTAGTGCCCGGCGTCGACGTGGCCGGGGCTGTCCAGGGCGGCGGAGAGGTGCAGTTGGCGGGGCATGCTGAGGCCTGACTTTCCTCGTGCGGACGCGTGCGGGCGACGCCGGCGAACCCGCACAGGGTGTGTGCGGGTGCGTACGGCCGCGCGCGGGTGCGCGGTGACGGCCCGGAGGCGGGCGGGGCCCGTGCGGGCGGGAGGGGAGGAACGGCGCCGGGCGGGAGGTCAGCCGGGCGGCGGGGGGAACGGTCGGCTCAGCCGCGACACGCCGCGGACCACACGCGACCGAAGTCGATGTGGCTGCGGGTCACCAGCGGGCAGGACGCGTTCACGGCTTCAGTTGACCAGTGCCTCCGCCGGTTCGTCAACCGCCGTTCCCGCCGACCCGGGGCGGGACGCACGACGGCCCCGCCGGGATGCACGACGACCCCGCCCCGCCGCTGGGGGAGCAGCGGCGGGACGGGGTCGTGGAGTGCGGACGGACGGGGCCTCAGGCCTTGGTCACGTCCTCGATCTCGTCCTCGTCCTCGCGACCGGGGGTCTTGAGGTTGAACTTGGTGATCGCGAAGCGGAAGAGGAGGTAGTACAGCGCGGCGAAGACCAGGCCGATCGGGATGATCATCCAGGGCTTGGTGGCCAGGTTCCAGTTGAGCAGGTAGTCGATCAGGCCGGCCGAGAAGCCGAAGCCGTCGTGCACCCCGAGGCCCCAGGTGACGGCCATCGAGAGGCCGGTGAGCAGGGCGTGGATCAGGTACAGCACCGGCGCGATGAACATGAACGAGAACTCGATCGGCTCGGTGACACCGGTCACGAAGCTGGTCAGCGCGACGGAGATCATCATGCCGGTGACGGCCTTGCGGCGGTCGGGGCGGGCGGTGTGGGCGATCGCCAGCGCGGCGGCCGGGAGGCCGAACATCATGATCGGGAAGAAGCCGGACATGAACTGACCGGCGGTCGGGTCACCGTGGAAGAAGCGCGGGATGTCGCCGGTCCAGGTGTGGCCGGAGGCGTCGGTGAAGCTGCCGACCTGCTGCTGGAAGAAGGTGTTGAGGAACTGGTGCATGCCGACCGGGATCAGACCGCGGTTGGCGACACCGTAGATGCCCGCACCGCCGGCGCCGAGGCCGGTCAGCCAGTCGCTGGCGTGGGTCAGGCCGGTGCCGATCGGGCCCCAGGCCAGACCCATGAGGACGCCGAGCAGGGTGCCGACGAACGCCATGATGATCGGCACGAGGCGGCGGCCGTTGAAGAAGCCGAGCCAGTCGATGAGCTGCTTGCGGTGGTACTTCTGCCAGATCACGGCGCTGAGCAGGCCGACCACGATGCCGCCGAAGACCCCGGGGTTCTGGGGCTTTCCTTCCGGCAGCGCCGCGGTGATGGTCCCGTCCACCGGGAAGACGGTCAGCACGTTGTGGAAGACCAGGTAGCCGACCAGGGCGGCCAGCGCGGTCGAGCCGTCGGCCTTCTTGGCGAAGCCGATGGCGACACCGACGCAGAACAGCAGCGCCAGGTTCTTGAAGACCGCGTCACCGGCGGTGGCGAAGACCTCGGCGACCTTCCCCCAGCCGAGCCCGTCCTTGCCGAAGACATCGGGCTGGCCCAGCCGGACCAGGATGCCCGCGGCCGGGAGGACGGCGACCGGCAGCTGGAGGCTGCGGCCGATCTTCTGCAGGCCCTGGAGCAGGTTCTGGCCGAATTTCTTGGCGGGGCTTGGCGTGGCCGGAGCCGAGGCGGGCGTCGGTGCCTGCGCTGACTGACTCATTGGGGTGGGTTCCTAACGGCATGGCGGTCGGGGGAGGGGCACAGGGGGCCGAACCGCGAACTGGTCTACACCACGTGTGGTGTAGACCAGTTTTGTAGCACGGGTGGAGAAGGGGGGGAACCCCGGAAAGCGCCCCTGCCGGGAAGCGCTATGAAATCGAAACCTAGTTGCGGAACGACGATCATGATTACCCGCCGTGATTGGGATTTTGGCTATTTGCGCAACAAAAAGGCCCGGCCCCGCCCGGCGGCCCCGTCGAGGCCTCGTCAGGGGTCCGTCGCGGGCCCGGCGGTGCGCGAACGGGGGCCGGGTCGGCGGGGTTCACGGGCGGACGCGGCGAGGCCCGGGCGGAGGCGGCCCCCGGAGCCCGGGTGCCCGCCCGCCGGGGTCCGGGCCGGGCGCGGCGGGCGGCGGGGAAGGGGCCCGCCGGGGTGTCGGACATCACGAACGACCGTCGGCCGGGAGGAGTCCGGGCCCCACCCCGTCCGGCTTCGGCCAATCCGCGGCTTTCCGACCCCCCGCGGCGCATGGTCGGGGCCGGCGCGGAAACGGCGGCGGCCGATTGCCGGCCACCGCCCGCGCCGGGCGGCGGCGGCCTTTCCCCACCCCCGGCGCGCCCCCGTCCGGCGGCCCGGCGGCCGGGCGGTGCGGGCCGCCCCGGCCCCGCCTGACACGGCCGACGGCCCGCCGGGGAATCCCCGGGGCGCATATCGGAATTGTTTTACCGCCCGGGCATTTGGTCCTTTCCGGAAATGCCGAAGGCCTCCGGGCCGTCGGGTCCGGAGGCCATTGCGGGTGCTGCCCGGTGACGCTCGGTTTCAGAGCTTGGTGACGTCCTCGACCTCGCTCTCGTCCTCCCGCCCGGGTGTTTTCAGATTGAATTTGACGATGATGAACCGGAAGAGCGCGTAGTACACGGCGGCGAAGCAGAGCCCGATCGGGATGATCAGCCACGGCTTGGTGGCCAGCCCCCAGTTGATGACGTAGTCGATCAGGCCGGCCGAGAAGCTGAAGCCGTCGTGCACCCCGAGCCCCCAGGTGACGGCCATCGAGGCGCCGGTCAGCAGCGCGTGCACGCCGTACAGGGCCGGGGCGACGTAGGCGAAGGAGTACTCGAGCGGTTCGGTGACGCCCGTCACGAAGGAGGTCAGGCCGACCGAGAGCATCAGGCCGTAGATCTCCTTGCGGCGGTGCGGTTTCGCCGAGTGCGCGATCGCCAGTGCGGCGGCGGGCAGCGCGAACATCATGATCGGGAAGAATCCGGACTGGAACTGGCCGGCCGTCGGGTCGCCCGCCAGGAAGCGCGGGATGTCGCCGTGCGCGATGGTGCCGTCCGGCTTGATGAACTCGCCGAACTGGAACCAGACGAATGTGTTCAGCAACTGGTGCATGCCGATCAGCAGCAGCGCGCGGTTGAACAGGCCGAAGATGCCGGCGCCGCCCGCGCCCAGGTCGGCCAGGGTCTGGCTGAAGTCGTTGAGCCCGCGGCCGATCGGCGGCCAGACCCAGAGCGCCACGCAGGCGGTGGCCAGGCCCACCACCGCGGTGATCATCGGCACCAGGCGGCGGCCGTTGAAGAAGCCCAGCCAGTCGACCAGCCTGGTGCGGTGGAAGCGGACCCAGAGCCAGGCGGACATCAGGCCGATCAGGATGCCGCCCAGGACGCCCGGGTTCTGGTACGTCGCGGCCGCCGCCTTGGCCGAGCTGTAGTCCACGCACTGGCCGGTCCAGGAGTCGGTGACCAGGACCGTCCCGCTCTTGCAGCTCTCCGGGAACGCGTGCAGGACCTTGTAGTAGACGAGGAAGCCCACCACGGCGGCCAGCGCGGTGGAACCGTCCGCCTTCTTCGCCATGCCGATCGCCACACCGACGCAGAACAGCATCGGCAGGCCGAACGAGGAGTCCAGCAGGGCGCCGCCGGCCGCGGCGAAGACCTTGGCGACGTCGGTCCAGCCGAGGCCGTCCTGGCCGAAGACGTCGGGCTGGCCGAGCCGGTTGAGGATGCCGGCCGCGGGGAGCACCGCCACCGGGAGCTGCAGGGAGCGGCCCATCTTCTGGAGGCCGCCGTAGAAGGTGTGCCACCACACGCGCTGCGGGGCCGTGGCGCCTGCCGAACTCATCCTTCGCCCTCCGGGAGCAGTTGCCGGCCGGTGGCCCCCGGCGGGACCCCCGGGCGGGGATCCGGAACACCCGGGGTCCTTTCTGCGTTCATCGGAGTACACATATATTGGTGTAGACCACTTTGGGACGCAGGCCGCACGCCGGGCGCGAGCCCGCTGCTCGTCATCCTCTGGTGGCGGCCGGGACCGTGCGCGCCGGAATGGGCCAAAAGTGGACTAACGTGGCAGATCGGACCGGAGCAGGTGATGCTGGTCGCGCTGCCCGGCGGCGCGACCGCGGCTGAACCCGCGTCAGCACCGGTACCGACCACGCCGGCCACCGGTCGGCGGACACCCCAGCACAGCGCAGGACGGCACCCGGCAGAGCGGCCGGCGGGCCGAGACAGAGGGAGAAATCAGATGGCCAGCAAGGCTGAGAAGATCGTCGCCGGTCTGGGCGGCATCGACAACATCGAAGAGGTCGAGGGCTGCATCACCCGCCTTCGCACCGAGGTCAAGGACGCCTCCCTGGTCAACGAGGCCGCCCTCAAGGCCGCCGGCGCCCACGGCGTCGTCAAGATGGGCACCGCCATCCAGGTCGTCATCGGCACCGACGCCGACCCGATCGCCGCTGACATCGAGGACATGATGTGAGCTGAGCCACCGGGCTCACCCCACCCCCGGCCCGCCGCCCCACCCGGGAACGGCGGGCCGAGGCGCACCCGGGGGCGGCGCCGAGCAGCACCCGGGGACGGCGCCGAGCCGCAGCCCGGCGGGCCGAGGCGCACCAGGAACACCCGCTCCGAGCGACTACGCTCAGTGCCTATGTCACGCATCGACGGCCGCACCCCCGACCAGCTCCGCCCCATCACCATCGAACGGGGCTGGAGCAAGCACGCCGAAGGATCCGTCCTCATCTCCTACGGCGACACCAAGGTGCTGTGCACCGCCAGCGTCACCGAGGGCGTCCCCCGCTGGCGCAAGGGCAGCGGCGAAGGCTGGGTCACCGCCGAGTACTCCATGCTCCCGCGCGCCACCAACACCCGCGGCGACCGCGAGGCCGTCAAGGGCCGCATCGGCGGCCGCACCCACGAGATCAGCCGGCTCATCGGCCGCTCGCTGCGCGCCGTCGTCGACCACCGCGCCCTCGCCGAGAACACCATCGTCCTCGACTGCGACGTCCTCCAGGCCGACGGCGGCACCCGCACCGCCGCCATCACCGGCGCCTACGTCGCCCTCGCCGACGCCGTCGCCTGGGCCCGCGACCGCAAGCTCCTGCGCGCCAAGGGCCAGCCCATCACCGGCGGCGTCAGCGCCGTCAGCGTCGGCATCATCGACGGCGTCCCGATGCTCGACCTCCAGTACGAGGAGGACGTCCGCGCCGAGACCGACATGAACATCGTCTGCACCGCCGACGGCCGCTTCGTCGAGGTCCAGGGCACCGCCGAGGGCGCCCCCTTCGACCGCGCCCTGCTCGACCGCCTGCTCGACCTCGGCACCCTGGGCTGCGCCGAGCTCGACGAGATCCAGCGCAAGGCCCTGGAGGCCTGAACCGGTTCGGCCCACGGCGCCGTGGACCCGGATGTACCCGCCGCCGTACGGGCCGCTGTACACGCCGGGCCCGAAGCCCGTACGGTTCCCGCAGCACCCCTGCTGCGGGAACCGCGCACCCCCCGGCGCGCGTCCCGTCCCACGGAACCCGCGCGCCCCACAGGAGGACCGGATGCCGTCCAGCATCGCCCGCCCCGCCGCCCTCGCCGTGGCCGGCCTGATCGCCATCCTCCCGCTCAGCATGGTCAGTTGCTCCGCAGCCCAGAAGGCGATCGACTGCGGCAACACGGCGGTCAGGATCACCGGCGACCTCGCCGACGTCACCAGCGCCTACGGCAACGCGAGCAACGACTCGGCGGCCGCCGCGAAGGCGCTGGAGAAGCTCAGGACCGACCTCAACCAGGTCGGCAGGAACTCCAAGAACACCGACGTCGCCAAGGCCGTCGCCGACCTGCAGAAGCAGGCCGACAAGGTCCAGCAGGCCGTCGACAAGAAGGAGGTCCCCGACCTCAAGCCGCTCGGCGACGCGGCCGGCAACCTCACCTCGGTCTGCACCGGCTGACGCCGGAACGGCTGCCGATAGGGTGGGCGATATGTCCACCCGATTGATCCTCGCCACCCGTAACCAGCACAAGGTCGCCGAACTCCGCGCCATCCTCGGCGAGGCCGGCCTGGACGTCGAACTCGTCGGCGCCGACGCCTACCCCGAGATCCCGGACGTCCCGGAGACCGGCGTCACCTTCGCCGAGAACGCGCTCCTCAAGGCCCACGCCCTCGCCCGCGCCACCGGCCTGCCCGCCGTCGCCGACGACTCCGGCCTCTGCGTCGACGTCCTGAACGGCGCCCCCGGCATCTTCTCCGCCCGCTGGGCCGGCAAGCACGGCGACGACCGCGCCAACCTCGACCTGCTGCTCGCCCAGCTCTCCGACATCTCCGACCCGCACCGCGGCGCCCACTTCTTCTGCGCCGCCGCCCTCGCCCTCCCCGACGGCACCGAGCGCGTCGTCGAGGGCCGCCTCCTCGGCACCCTGCGCACCGCCCCCTCCGGCGACGGCGGCTTCGGCTACGACCCGATCCTCCAGCCCCTCGGCGAGACCCGCACCTGCGCCGAACTCACCCCCGCCGAGAAGAACGCCATCAGCCACCGCGGCCAGGCCTTCCGCGGCCTCGCCCCGGTCGTCAAGGACCTCCTGGGCTGACGGCTCGCAGGAACGGCGATGGCCCTCTGTCCTTCGATTCGAAGGACAGAGGGCCATTTCGCTCGGTACGCCCGGTGGGACTCGAACCCACGACACTGCGGACCTAAACCGCACCTCTCTAGCCAGCTGGAGTACGGGCGCACGTCACGCCAAGCGTACCGGGTGACGGCTTCCGATGCGGCCACCTTTCCCTGCCGGCTGCCGTGTCAGGCGGCATCCCTCTCCGCGTCGTCGCGATTCCTGTTTCGGCCGCAGTAGGTCGGCGTGATGGAGTGGCAGTTGGGGCAGAGCAGGCGGAGGTTGTCGCGTCGGTTGTCGAGCCAGTCGCCGTTGACGTGGTCGACCTCCAGGGTCATCGGCTGCCCGAGCCAGGTCGGAGGCGTGCCGCACAGCTCACACACGTCCGGGTGCCCGATGTGTACGAGCATGGCGCGGAGCCGGTCGCCCGGAACGCGGTGGCTTCCTGGCGGGCGTCGTACCAGTAGTTCCTCGGCCGTGCGCCGGGGCCCGGTCTTCCGGCCCTTGTTGTGTGCCCGCCCGGTGAAGTGGCCGGTGTCGAGCTGGTGGTGGTCGATGGCCTCCCGCACCAGCGTGCGCGAGTTGCCGCAGTCGGTCATCCCGACGGCAAGGATCACGCCGCGGATGCTTCGATGCGTGGCCACGGCCTGCGCCAGCACCTCCTTGGGAATGGCTGCGGCTCTGTTGCGGCCGTCGCCCCTGAACGTGAAGTGCGCGGTGTCGATGTCGAACTCGACCAGGCGCTTCTTCAGGTACGAGTAGAGGCTGTCGTACGGCGTGACGCCCAGGTAGGCCATCATGCCGTTGATGCTGTCGCTGTGCGCCGCCGCCTCGGCCATCACGTCCCGCGGGTACCGGCGCCGCCCGTAGTCGGGCCTGCTGTGGTTGAAGTGCGAGGTGTCGATGCCGTAGTGCCGGAGTCGCCGGCTCAGGTAGCTGTGCGTGCCGCCCGCCATCGGCACGCCGAGCTTTCGCATCATGTCGTTGACGTTGCTGGACTCGGCCGCGAGCGACGCGAGCAGTTCGCGGGTGTACTTGACCGGCATGGTTGTTCCCCTTCGGGCAGTGGTTCGCCCGTCCCCCGGTGTGCGAACGATCGTTGGGGGATTTGGTTACGGGTGACGGGGTTTCGGCCAGGGGGTGACTTGTTGTCGTCGGTGGGGTGACCGGCGGGGTTGGGGGTTTGATTACCAATTGGTACAGACCTATTGACCTATGTGGTTCAGACCACATAGCTTCGGCGCCAATTGCAATCCCCCACGTGCGTGCTCCCCCACAGGCACGCGCCGACACTCTCTCCCGGAGGACCGAGTGTTGATCCGAAACACGGCGGAGCGGCGTCCCACCGCCGCACTCCGCCGCAAGAGCCCGGCTGCCCGGGCGGGCGCGGTCACGCTGGCGGCGGCCGGTCTGGCCGGTCTGCTGCTGTCGACGCTGGGCGCGGTGCCCTCGCAGGCGTCCGCGACCGTCGACAACGGGGCCTGTCGCCCCGACGGCCTGTACCAGACGCCCGGCGTGGACGTCCCGTACTGCTCGGTCTACGACACCGGCGGCCGCGAGAAGATGGGCGCGGACCACCAGCGCCGCATCATCGGCTACTTCACCGGCTGGCGCACCGGCAAGAACGGCGACCAGCCCTACCTGGTGAACGACATCCCCTGGGACAAGGTCACCCACCTCAACTACGCGTTCGGCCACGTCGGCGGTGACAACAAGCTCTCCGTCGGCACCGACGGCCCGACCAACGAGGCCACCGGGATCTCCTTCCCGGGCGTGCCCGGCGCCGAGTTGGACCCGACGCTGCCCTACAAGGGCCACTTCAATCTGCTGACGAAGTTCAAGAAGCAGTACCCGAACGTCAAGACCCTGATCTCGGTGGGCGGTTGGACCGAGACCGGCGGCTACTTCGGGGACGACGGCAAGCGCGTCAACTCCGGCGGCTTCTACTCGATGACCGTCAACCCGGACGGCAGCGTCAACCAGGCCGGCATCGACACCTTCGCCGCCTCGTCCGTCGACTTCATCCGCAAGTACGGTTTCAACGGCGTCGACGTCGACTACGAGTACCCGACCTCGATGAAGGACGCCGGCAACCCGCTGGACTGGCAGCTCGCCAACTCCAAGCGCGGCTCGCTGGCGAAGGGCTACGCGGCGCTGATGAAGACGCTGCGCGAGAACCTGGACCGGGCCGGCGCCGCCGACGGCAGGCACTACCTGCTGTCGGTCGCGGCCCCGTCGTCCGGCTACCTGCTGCGCGGCATGGAGACCTTCCAGGTGGCGCAGTACCTGGACTACGTCAACATCATGTCGTACGACCTGCACGGCGCCTGGAACAAGTACGTCGGCCCGAACGCCTCGCTGTTCGACGACGGCAAGGACGGCGAGCTGGCGGCGGCCAACGTGTACGGCACCGGCCAGTACGGCGGCATCGGCTATCTGAACGCCGACTGGTCGTACCACTACTTCCGCGGTGCGATGCCGGGCGGCCGGATCAACGTCGGCCTGCCGTACTACACCCGGGGCTTCAAGAACGTCACGGGCGGCACCAACGGCCTGTGGGGCACCGCGGCGGCGACCACCTGCCCGGTGGGCTCCGGCCTGACCTCCTGCGGTGACGGCGCGGTCGGCATCGACAACATCTGGAACGACAAGGACGACGCGGGCAAGGAGTCCCCGGCCGGGTCGAACCCGATGTGGCACGCGAAGAACCTGGAGAAGGGCATCCTGCCCGACTACCTGGCCAAGTACGGCGTGAAGGACACCGCGCTGCAGGGCACCTACGCCCGCAACTACAGCAGCAGCCTGGTGGCGCCGTGGCTGTGGAACGACGCCAAGAAGGTGTTCCTCTCCACCGAGGACGAGCAGTCGGTGGGTGCCAAGGCGGACTACATCGTCAACCAGGGCGCCGGCGGCGCGATGATCTGGGAGCTCGCGGGCGACTACAAGTGGGACGCGGGCGCCAACGGCGGCAAGGGCGAGTACGTGCCGGGTTCGACGCTGACCTCGCTGATGTACGACAAGTTCAAGGCGGCCACGCCGTACGGCGCGACCCGTTCGACGGTCCCGCTGCCGCAGCAGACCCTGCCGATCGACGTGTCGTTCACCAACTTCGCGCTGGGTGACTCGAACTACCCGATCAACCCGAAGATCCACATCGTCAACAACTCGACGACGACCCTGCCGGGCGGCACCGAGTTCCAGTTCGACTACAGCAACTCGGCTCCGGGCAACGCCAAGGACCAGTCCGGCTTCGGCCTCCAGGTCATCCGGCAGGACAACCCCGGTCCGGGCAACGTGGGCGGCCTGAAGGGCACCTACAACCGGGTGTCGGTCAAGCTGCCGGGCTGGCAGTCGCTGGCGCCGGGCGCCTCGGTGGACCTGGACTTCGTCTACTACCTGCCGGTCTCGACCCCGTCGAACTGGACGGTCAACGTGAACGGCACGCTGTACGGGCTCAAGGGCGACCTGACCCGGGGCACGGTGGACGGTGGCACGCCTACCCCGACCCCGACGCCTACCCCGACGCCTACCGCGACCGCTACTGCTTCGCCGACGGCGACCGCCTCCCCGACGGCGACGGCCTCGCCGACCGCGACGGCCACCGCGACCGCCACCCCGACGACGGGGGCCTGCACGGCCGCCCCGAGCTGGGACGCGGGCACCACCTACGCGGCCACCACCAAGGTGTCGTGGAAGGGCCACTACTACCAGAACAAGTGGTGGACCAAGGGCGACGACCCAGCGGCCAGCGGCTCGTGGGGCGTCTGGAGCGACCTCGGGGCCTGCTGACGGCGCCCTGAGGTGAGAGACGGCGGTGGCGGTGCACCCGGTCGGGGGGTGTGCCGCCACCGCTTCGTTCAGCGAGGTGCCAGACGAGCGGGGCGCCGGGGCGTCAGGCCGTCTCGACCTTGAGGTCGCGCAGCAGCTTGGCGACGTGCCCGGTGGCCTTCACGTTGTACAGCGCGCGCTCGACCTTGCCCTGCTCGTCCACGATCACGGTGGAGCGGATCACGCCGACGTAGGTGCGGCCGTAGTTCTGCTTCTCGCCGTAGGCGCCGTAGGCCTCCAGCACCTGGTGGTCCGGGTCGGACACCAGGGTGACCTTGAGGTTCTCGGCCTCGCGGAACTTGCCGAGCTTCTCCGGCTTGTCCGGGGAGACGCCGATGACGTCGTAGCCGGCGCCGGCGAGGACCTCCAGGTTGTCGGTGAAGTCGCAGGCCTGCTTGGTGCAGCCGGGGGTGAGCGCGGCCGGGTAGAAGTAGACGATGACCTTGCGGCCCAGGTGGTCGGCGAGGGACACCTGGTTGCCGTCGGCGTCGGACAGGCTGAAGGCGGGCGCGGTGTCGCCGGGCTGGAGACGCTCACTCACGGGTAAATCTCCTGTTGCTGGGGCGGGCGGTCATAGCACGGCAAACTTACCTCCGATGGTGGGTGGGGTCGCGCGGCCCTGCTCGGCAACTGACAGACTGGGTCAGTCGCACAGGACAACATCAGCAAGTGAATGGGGTGGCCCGAGTGGGCGAGGCGAGCACGAAGGACAAGTCGGCGCGGACGACCGCCCAGATCGAGGCGGACATCTCCCGGACCCGCACCCAGCTGGCGGCCACCCTGGACGAGCTGGCCGTGCGCGTCCACCCGAGCACGATCAGTGCCCAGGTGAAGGCGAAGGCCGTGGCCGCCGTCGAGGAGAAGGCCGGCCGGGCGTACGTGGCCGCCAACGGCGTGGTGGAGAAGGTGCGGGCGCAGTTCGTGGACGAGAAGGGGCAGCCGCGTACGGAGCGGATCGTCCCGGCCGCGCTGGTCGGCGTGGGCGTGCTGCTGTTGGTGGCTTCCGCCCGGAAGCGCCGCAAGGGCTGAACGGGCGCGGGGTGAGGGCCGGGCGCGGGAGGCGTCCGGCCTTCGGTGTGCCCGGGCCGGAAGGTGTGCCCAGGCCGGAAGGTGTGCCCGGGCCTGGGAGGTGTGTCCGGGCCCAGGGTGTGCCCTGACCTGGGGGTGTGCCCGGCTCCGCGGGTGCCGCGGCTTCCCGCATGCCGGGCCAGCGTCACGCCGCGCGCCCGGGGGCGGTACCTTCGGGATCGTGAGTACGAACGACGAACCGACCCCGCAGGCCTCCTCCGCCGCACCCGAGTACGAGGCGGCGCGGCACGACCGGCTGGGCGAGAAGCTGCCGATCCGGATGCTGCACGACCGCGTGCTGGTGCGGATCGAGGGCAGTGAGGGTGAGCGCCGCTCGACCGGCGGCATCCTGATCCCCGCGACCGCGGAGCTGTCCAAGCGCTGCACCTGGGCGGAGGCCGTCGCGGTGGGCCAGAGCGTCCGCTCGGTGGAGCCGGGTGACCGCGTCCTGTACGACCCGGAGGACAAGCTGGAGGTCGAGGTCCGCGGCGCCACCTACGTGCTGCTGCGCGAGCGTGACCTGCACGCGGTGGCGGCGACCCGCTTCGGCGACACGGAGGGCTCGACCGGGCTCTACCTCTGAACCTCTGAGCACGGGCGTGGCGTGAGCCGGTCGGGGCGGTGCCCCGGCCGGCTCCTTGCGTCCGGGCCTGCCGGTGGCGGGCGTTAGGCCGGGGCCTGTCGGTGGTGGGCGCTAGGGTCCCGGCATGACGAGGCGTGTGCCGGTGATCGGCGAGGGTGAGCGGCGGGCCCGGGTGGGGCGGCGGCAGTTGCTGGCGCCGTCGGTGCGGGTGGCGCGGGTGGAGCAGGTGGCGGACGCGCTGGTGGGGCTGCACGCGTCGGACCCGGCGACGGTGTACCTGTCGGCGTGCGCGCGGCTGGTGGAGCCGTCGGCGGCGGAGGTGGACCGGGCGCTGTACGAGGACGTCACGCTGGTGAAGCTGCTGTCGATGCGGCGGACGCTGTTCGCGGTGACGGAGGGCTTCGCGCCGCACGTGAGTTCGTCGACGGCGCGGGCGATCGCGGCGAGGGAGCGGGCGACGCTGCTCAAGCACCTGCGGGACCACGCGGACGGCTGGGACGAGGCACGGCTGGCCGGGGCGGAGCGCGCGGTGCTGGCCGCCGTGGCCCGGCGCGGCGAGGCGACGACCAAGGAACTCGGCGATGACGTACCGGAGTTGCGTGAGACGATGCTGATGTCGGCGGGCAAGCCGTACGAGAGCCGGCAGAGCGTGGGCAGTCGGCTGCTGCGGGTGCTGGCCGCGGACGGGCACGTGCGGCGGGGCCGTCCGCGCGGGTCGTGGCTGAGCAACGTCTATCCGTGGGCGCCGGTGCCGCAGTGGCCGGAGGCGCCGGTGCGGGAGGCGAAGGCGGAGGTGGTGCGGCGCTGGCTGGCCGGGTACGGCCCGGCGACCGTCGAGGACGTGAAGTGGTGGACGGGCTGGACACTGGGGGACACCCGCCGGGCGCTGGCGGACGTGGGCGCCGAGGACGTGGAGCTGGCGGGCGGGGCGGCGGCGCTGGTGCTGCCGGGGGACGCCGGGCCGGTGGCGGAGCCGGAGCCGTGGGCGGCGCTGCTGCCGGCGCTGGATCCGACGGTGATGGGCTGGCGGGGGCGGGACTGGTACCTGCGGCCGGGGGACGTGCCGGCGCTGTTCGACCGGGCGGGCAACGCCGGGCCGACGGTGTGGTGGTGCGGCCGGGTGGTGGGCGGCTGGGCGCAGCGGCCGGACGGCGAGGTGGTGTGGCGGCTGTTCGGTGATGTGGGGGCGGAGGCCGGGGCGGCGATCGCGGCGGAGGCGGCGCGTCTGGCGGGCTGGCTGGGGGAGGTGCGGGTGACGCCGCGGTTCCGGTCGCCGTTGGAGCGGGAGTTGGCGGCGGGGTAGGTCACCGGCCGGCGGGGCGGTTCACCGCTCGGCGGGCGGTTCACCGGCCGATGGCGTGGTTCAGCGGCGGGTGAAGCGGCTCACTGGGCCGGCGGGGTGGCGCGCTGGGCCGGTGGTGTCGCGCTCGTCGCCGGGTTGGTGGCGGCGCCGGTGGTGCTGGGTGGCGTGGTCGGGTGGGTGGGCCGGGTCTGGGTGGGTCGGGGGGTGGGGCTGGACTGCTCCTGGGTGGTGGTGGGCTGGGGTGGTGCCTGCGGGCTGGGCTGTTCCTGGGTGGTGGTGGGCTGCGGGGCGGGCGCGCTGGGGGCGTGGGTGGGGGTGTCGGGCACGGGGGTGCTGCTGGGGGGTTCCTCGCTGCTGCCGCCGCCGGTGGTGGGGGTGGTGGCGGTGGGGCTGGGGGTGGTGGTGGCGCTGCTGCTGGGGCTGAAGCTGGGAGCGGGGGTGTCGCGGCCGGTCTGGAGGTCGAACTGCTGGGTGGTGGTGCCGTCGAGGGCGGCGCTCATGTAGGCGGTCCAGATCCGGGTGGGGAAGGTGCCGCCGTTGATCCGGGCGAGTCCGGCGGTGCCGGCCAGTGGTTCCTTGGCGTGGGTCTTCGGGTTCTCGCGGAAGAGGCCGACGGTGGTGGCGAGTTCGGGGGTGTAGCCGGCGAACCAGGCGGAGAGGTTGGAGTCGGTGGTGCCGGTCTTGCCGGCGGCGGGGCGGCCGAGGTCGAGGGCGGCGGCGCCGGTGCCGCGGGGGCCGATGACGTCGCGCAGGACGTCGGTGACGGTGTCGGCGTAGGGCCGGTCGATGGCGTCGACGGGGGTGTGGTCGGGCATCTTGGGGGCGTCGACGGCGCCGCCGGTGTGGACGCGTGCGAGTTTGAGGACGGACCAGGGGGCGTTCGCCTGGCCGTGGTTGGCGAGGGTGGCGTAGGCGCCGGCCAGGTCGAGGGCGCTGGGGGTGGCGGTGCCGAGGGTCATCGAGGTGTTGGCCGGGTCCATGCCGCGGACGCTGTCGGGGATGCCGAGTTTGACGGCGGTGTCGCGGACGCGGGCGAGGCCGGCGTCGACGCCCTCCTGCGCGTACACGGAGTTGACGGACTTCACCATGGCGTAGCGCAGGGTGATGTTGCCGTAGTCGACGTCGTCCTCGTTGGGCGGCGCGTAGGGGGTGGGGCCGCCGGTGACGGGGCGTTCGCTGGTGCCGTCGTAGCGGGTGTCGGGGGTGATCGGTCGGCCGTCGAGGGTGTGCTGGGCGATGAGGCCGGCGGCGAGGTCGACGGGTTTGAAGGTGGAGCCGATCTGGTTGTCCTGGCGCAGGGCGTCGTTGTAGGGCTGTTTGGCGTAGTCGGGGCCGCCGTAGACGGCGACGACGCGGCCGGTGGCGGCTTCGACGGAGGCGCCGGCGACCCGGACGTCGGTGTCGGTGGCGGGGCGGCGCTGGGGGTCGAGTTCGTCGGTGAGTTCGTCCTGGACGGCCTTGTGGAAGGCGTCCTGCTTGGGCTTGTCGAAGGTGGTGGTGATGCGCCAGCCGCCGGCCTTGAGGGTGGCGGTGTCGATGATGCCGGCGGAGACGAGGTAGTCGTCGGCGACGCCGACGAGGTAGCCGGCCTGGCCGGAGAGGCCGGTGGCGGGCTGGGGGTCGATCGGTTCGGGGAAGGTGGTGGCGGTGCGTTCGGCGTCGGTGAGGAAGCCGAGTTGGACCATGCCGTCGAGGGTGTAGTGCCAGCGGGCGATGGCCTTCTCGCGGTTGGCGGGGGTGGCGGTCTTGACGTCGTAGCTGCTGGGGGCCTGGAGGAGGGAGGCGAGGTAGGCGCCCTGGGCGAGGGTGAGGGCGGAGACGTCGACGCCGTAGTAGGCATGGGCGGCGCTCTGGATGCCGTAGGCGCCGCGGCCGAAGTAGCTGCTGTTGAGGTAGCCGGCGAGGATCTCGGGCTTGTCGCGTTGCTGGTCGACCTTGAGGGCGATGAAGAGTTCGCGGCCCTTGCGTTCGATGGTCTTGTCCTGCGTCAGGTAGTAGTTCTTGACGTACTGCTGGGTGATGGTGGAGCCGCCTTGGGTGCCCTTGCCGGTGAGGGTGTTCCAGCCGGCCCGGAGCATGCCTTTGAGGTCGATGCCGCGGTTGCGGTAGAAGGTGCGGTCCTCGGCGGAGACGACGGCGTGCTGGGTTTGCGGGGGGATCTGGTCGATGGTGACGTCGGTGCGGTTGACGGCGCCGGTGCGGGCGATCTCGGTGGTGTCGTCGGCGTAGAGGTAGATGTTGTTCTGGGCGACGGCGTGGGCGTTGGGGTCGGGCACCGGGACGATGACGTAGAGCACGGCGAAGGCGCCGGCGGTGAGCAGGAGCGCGGCGGTGAGGGCGCCGAGCGTGATGCGCCAGGTGGGCAGGAGCCGGCGCCAGCGGGGGAGGGCTCGGCGGGCCGCGCGGCGGGCGGCTCGTTTGGCCTGGCGTCGGGTGCTCAAGGTCATGCCGCGATTATGTGCTATTTGATGGCCGATCAGGGGGTGGTCGGGGGGTTGGCGTGCTCGGGGAAATCGGGTGCGGCGGCTGGTCCTCGGCGCTACGGTGAAAGGTGCAAACCAGGTAGCGCCTCGCATGGCGCACTCGCATAGCGCACCCGCACAGCGCACCCAGTTCCGTCAGCTCCGCGCGTTCGGCCCGGTACCCCCGGGTTCGGCCGGTCGGAGCCGCTGGGGTGTGCGCGGACGTCGGCGGGCATCCATCTGCCCGTATTTGTCGACAAGGAGACAATATGCTGAATCTCGCACCCGCGGAGACGCGGACCGCACGCCCTCCTGATCCCACCGGACCCCTGCCCGTCCTCGGGCTCTACGCGGCCGTCGCCCGCGGCGCCTTCCGCCGCTACTCCACCTACCGGGCCGCCACCCTGGCCGGCACCTTCACCAACACCGTCTTCGGCATCATCCTGGCCTCCTCCTTCCTCGCCCTCTGGCAGGCCCGCCCCGGCCTCGGCGGCTACGACCAGAGCCAGGCCGTCACCTACATCTGGGTCAGCCAGGCCCTGCTGGTCACCGTCGCGGTGTGGGGCGGCGGCTTCCAGGACGACCTCCAGGACCGCTTCCGCAGCGGGGACATCGCCGTCGACCTGTACCGCCCGGTCGACTTCCAGGGCTGGTGGCTGGCCACCGACCTCGGCCGGGCCGCCTTCCAACTGCTGGTCCGCGGCACCGTGCCGCTGCTCGTCGGCGCCCTGGTGTTCCGCACCCGGATGCCCGAGCAGCCGCTGACCTGGGCGGTCTTCCTGCTCTCGGTGCTGCTCGCGCTGGTGGTCAGCTTCGGGCTGCGCTTCCTGGCCTCGATCACCGGCTTCTGGCTGCACGACTCGGACGGGGTGCGCTCGGTGATGCTGGTGGTCTCGATGTTCTTCTCCGGGATGCTGCTGCCGATCGTGCTCTTCCCCGGCCTGCTCGGCGACCTCGCCGCGGTGCTGCCCTGGGCGGCGCTGGTGAAGGTGCCGACCGACGTCTTCCTGGAGCGCTCGACCGGCGCCGGCCTGCTCGGCGCGCTCGGCTTCCAGCTCGCCTGGGCCGTCGCCCTGCTCGCCGCGGGCCGGGGCGCCCAGTGGCTGGCGACCCGCAAGGTGGTGGTGCAGGGTGGCTGAGCCGATCGTGCCCCGCACCGCGTGGGCGGTCCGCTCCTGGTGGCTGTGCGCCCGGATGTGGATGCGCTCGATGATGGCCTACCGGGCCTCCTTCGCCCTGAACCTGGTGGCCAGCCTGGCCACGCACTCGCTGGACTTCGTCGTCCTGGTGCTGATGTTCCGGCACACCGACCAGCTGGGCGGCTGGCGCCTGCCGGAGATCGCCTTCCTCTACGGCACCGCGACCTTCGCCCTCGGCGTGGCCAACCTGCTGGTCGGCTCGGTCGAGGGCCTCGGCGTGCGGATCGTCAACGGATCGCTGGACACCATGCTGATCCGGCCGGCGCCCGCGCTCGCCCAACTGTGCGCCGAACGCTTCTCGCTGCGCCGGCTCGGCCGCCCGATCCAGGCCCTGGCCGTGCTCGCCTGGTCACTGGCCACCCTGGACGTCCACTGGACCTGGGACCGCGTGCTGCTGGTGCCCGCCCTGCTGGTCTGCGGCAGCGTCATCTTCGGCGCGATCTACGTCGGCGGCGCGACCGTGCAGTTCTGGTGGGGCGAGTCCAAGGAGATCCAGAACTCCTTCACCTACGGCGGCGCGACCCTGCTGCACTACCCGCCGACCATCTTCGCCAAGGAACTGGTGGCCGGCGTGGTCTTCGGCGTCCCGCTGGCCTTCGTCAACTGGCTGCCCGCCCTGCACATCCTCGGCCGGCCCGACCCGCTCGGCCTGCCCACCGCCTTCCAGTACGCCTCCCCGCTCGCCGCCGCGCTCTGCGTCGCCGCCGCCGGGCTCGCCTGGCGGGCCGGACTGCGCGCCTACCGCGGCACCGGCAGCTGAACCTACCGGGGCACCGGTAGCTGAACCCCCCTCCTACGCAAGGAATCCCCATGGCACTGATCGAACTCGAGGACGTCCGCCGCACCTTCACCGTGCGGGCCCGCACCGGCCGCTTCAGCCGGGTCAAGCGCGAGGTGCGCGCGGTGGACGGGCTGAGCTTCACCGTCGAGGCCGGCGGGTGCGTCGGCTACATCGGCCCCAACGGCGCCGGCAAGTCGACCACCATCAAGATGCTCACCGGCATCCTCGTGCCCAGCGGCGGGCGGCTGCGCGTCGCCGGAGTGGACCCGGCCCGCGAACGCGTCGCGCTGGCCCGCCGGATCGGCGTCGTCTTCGGCCAGCGCACCACGCTCTGGTGGGACCTCCCGCTGTGCGACTCCTTCGAACTCGCCCGCCGGATCTACCGCATCCCCGACCGCCGATATCGCGAGAACCTCGCCCGCTGCGTCGAACTGCTCGACCTGGAAGGGCTGCTGGACACCCCCGTCCGCCAGCTCTCGCTCGGCCAGCGGATGCGCGGCGACCTCGCGGCGGCGCTGCTGCACGACCCGCAGGTGCTCTACCTGGACGAGCCGACCATCGGCCTGGACGTGGTCAGCAAGGGGAAGGTGCGCGAGTTCCTGCGCGAGGTGAACCGGGACCGGGGCACCACCGTGCTGCTCACCACGCACGACCTGACCGACATCGAGCAGCTCTGCGGCCGGGTGATGGTGATCGACCACGGCCGGGTCGTCTACGACGGCGGGCTGGACGGCCTGCACGCCACCGGGCGCAGCGAGCGCACCCTGGTGGTCGACCTGGCCGAGGCCCGGCCCGCGATCGAGGTGGCCGGCGCCCGGGTGGTGAAGGTCGAGGGGCCCCGGCAGTGGCTGGCCTTCCCGGCGCAGCAGAGCGCCGCGCCGATCGTGGCGGCCGTGGCCGCGCGCTATCCGCTGGTGGACCTGTCGGTGCGCGAGCCGGCGATCGAGGACGTGATCGCGCGGATGTACACGGAGGTGGCGATCGGCTGACCCTCCCGAACGCTGAACGTGTGTCCGGTCGCTGTCACCCGTCCGGGGAGGGCACGTGACTCCCCGGCGGGCAGCCGAGTTGACGTTGCATCGCTCGGCGAACAGCACACCGGAGGGCAGCGCTTCTCGATGACCGGACCCGATGTGACCGTGGTGGTCGCGGTCTACAACACCATGCCCTACCTCACCGCCTGCCTGGACTCGCTGGTCGGGCAGACCCTGGCGCCCGGGCGGCTGGAGGTGGTGGTCGTCGACGACGGCTCCACGGACGGCGGCGAGGCCGTCCTGGACGACTACGCCGCCCGCCACCCAGGGCTGTTCCGGGTGGTGCACCAGCCCAACTCGGGCGGCCCGGCGGCCCCCACCAACCGGGGCCTGGCGCTGGCCCGCGGCCGCTACGTGCTGTTCCTCGGCGCGGACGACTGGCTCGGCGCCGAGGCGCTGGAGCGGCTGGTCGCGGCGGCCGACGCCTGGGGTTCGGACGTGCTGGTGCCCAAGCAGGTCGGGGTGAACGGGCGGCTGGTGCCGCAGGGGATCTTCCACGCGAACGCCGAGTCCGTCGGCTTCACCGACTCGGCGCTGGCCTGGGCGCTGTCCGACACCAAGCTGTTCCGGATGGACCTCGTCCGGCGCCACGGGCTGCGCCGCGACGAGGAGTTGAAGGTCTTCTCGGACCAGCCGTTCACCCTGGAGGCCTGCCTGCGGGCGGGCCGGGTGTCCGTCCTCGCCGACTATGACTGCTACTTCCTGGTGCTGCGCCAGGACTTGGGCAACGTCACCCAGCGGGCCGGGGTGCTGGACCGGTTGCGCGGGATCGCGGCGTTGCAGCAGGTCGCCGCCGATCTGGCCGAGCCCGGCGGGGAGTTGGACGCGATCCGGGCCCGCAGTTTCGCCTGGGACGTGCCGCGGCTGCTCCAGGACGACTTCCTGTTGCTCGACGACGCCGTGCAGGAGCAGGTCTGCGCCGAGGTCGGCCGGCTGATCGAGCGCTTCGACGCCCGAGCGGTCTACCCGCGGCTGCCCGTCGCCGAGCGGCTGCGGCTCGAACTCGCCGCCGCCGTCCGGCCGGAGGCGCTGCGGGACCTGATCCGGTACGAGGCCGCGCACGGCGACCCGCCGGTGGTCGTCGACGGGCGGCGGCACTACGCGGGCTACCCGGCGTTCCGGGACTCCCGGCTGGGCCTGCCGGACGAGCTGTTCCTGCTGGGCGAGGAGCCGGTGCGGCTGCCGGTGGAGGTTCCGCCGCTCAACCTGGCCCAGCAGGTGTGGCGCGGCGCCGTGCCGGCCCAGCTGCGGCGCGGGCTGCGGCGCTACCCGGTGTGGCGCCGGCTCGCCAACACGGTGAACGGGGGCCGGGGGTGAGCGGGGGGCCCGGAGACCGGGGACCCCGGAGGCCGGGCGCCCCGGAGGAGAGGGGACACGGGGATGAACGGGACGCGAGGATGAGCGGGGTGTGGGGATGAGTCGGGCGATGGACGTCTGCGTGGTCGGGCTGGGCAAGCTGGGCCTGCCGCTGGCCGTGCAGTTCGCGTTGAAGGGGCACCGGGTGACGGGGGCGGACATCGCCCCCGGGGTCGTCCGCAGCGTCAACCAGGGCGTGCCGCCGTTCCCCCGGGAGGCGGGTTTGGACGAGGCGCTGAAGCGGGTGGTCGCCGAGGGGCGGCTGCGGGCCACCACCGACACCACGGCCGCCGTCGCCGCCGCCGAGGCCGTGGTGCTGGTCGTCCCGCTGGTCACCGCCGCCGACGGCACCCCGGACTTCGGCCTGCTCGACGCGGCCACCGACGCCGTCGCCGCCGGGCTGCGCCGGGGCACCCTGGTCAGCTACGAGACCACCCTGCCGGTCGGCGTCACCCGGGGCCGCTGGGCGCCCCGGCTGGCGGCCGGCTCCGGGCTGGCCGCCGGGGCGGACTTCGCGCTGGTGTTCAGCCCGGAGCGGGTCCGCACCGGGCGGGTCTTCGCCGACCTGCGGCGCTACCCCAAGCTGGTCGGCGGCGTGGACGCCGCCTCGACCCGGCGCGGCGCCGAGTTCTACCGGGCCGCGCTGGACTTCGACCCGCGCCCCGACCTGCCCCGGCCCAACGGCGTCTGGGAGCTGGCCTCGGTGGAGGCGGCGGAGTTCGCCAAGCTCGCCGAGACCACCTACCGGGACGTCAACATCGCGCTCGCCAACCAGTTCGCCCGGTACGCCGACCGGGTCGGGGTGGACTTCGCGGAGATCGCCGACGCGTGCAACTCGCAGCCGTACAGCCACCTGCACCGGCCCGGCATCGCGGTCGGCGGGCACTGCATCCCGGTGTACCCGCGGCTGTACCTGTGGAACGACCCGGGTGCGACGGTCGTGCGGGCCGCCCGGGAGGCCAACCTGGAGATGCCCGGGTACGCGGTCGGGGTGCTGGACGGCGCGCTGGCGGGAGGGATCGCCGGGCAGGGCGTGCTGGTGCTCGGGGCGGCGTACCGGGGCGGGGTCAAGGAGACGGCGTACTCCGGGGTGTTCCCGCTGGTCGAGGCGGTGCGGGCGGCGGGGGCGCGGCCGTACGTCAGCGATCCGCTGTACGGGGGCGGGGAACTGGCGGCGCTCGGGCTGCCTCCGTACGAGGGGGAGCCGGTGGTGGCGGCGGTGCTCCAGGCGGACCACCCGGAGTACCGGGGGCTGGCACCGGAGGACCTGCCGGGGGTGCGGGTGCTGCTGGACGGGCGGCGGTGCACGGATCCGGCGGTGTGGGCGGTCGAGGGGGTGCGGCGGATCGTGCTGGGCGGGGCCTGATCGTGCTGGGCCTGATCGTGCCGGGCGGGGCCTGAGGGGGCTGCGGTTCAGGGCCCGAGGACGCGTGGTGCGGGGCGTGCGGGGCGTGCGGCTCGCCACGTCGGCGGGCACGGCGTACCGCACGCGGCGTGAGTGGGCGGGCACAGGGCGTGCGCCTGGCTGTGCGCGAGGCGTGCCCGGGCGCGCAACCAGGCGCGTGATCGCGGGGCGCGCTCTCACCCGCGCCGGGCAGCGGGCAGACTGGCGGGGTGAGTGACGAAGCCTTCAGCGGTACGGGCCCCGGGGTCCGGTTCACCGCCGCCGACGAGCAGAAGAGACATGGCGTCCGCCGGATGAAGACCATCGCGACCGGCCTGCTGGCCTTCGCGAGCCTGGTCTTCGCCCTCGCCACCTGGGCCAAGGCGGCCGGCGCCGGCTCCTGGGCCGGGTACGTGGCGGCGGCCGCCGAGGCGGGCATGGTCGGCGCGCTGGCCGACTGGTTCGCGGTGACGGCGCTGTTCCGCCGCCCGTTGGGCCTGCCGATCCCGCACACCGCGATCATCCCGACCAAGAAGGACGCCTTCGGGCGCTCGCTCGGCGACTTCGTCGGCGACAACTTCCTCTCCGGTCACGTGGTGCGCGGCCGCCTCGCGTCGCTGGGCATCGCCCGGCGGCTGGGGGAGTGGCTGGCCGCGCCGGGCAGCGCCGAGCGGGTCACCAAGGAGGCCTCGGCGGCGCTGCGCGGGGTGCTCGCGGTGCTCCGGGACGACGACGTGCAGGCGGTCGTCGCCGAGGCGGTGACCAGGCGGGCGGCGGCCACCTCGGTGGCCGAGCCGATGGGCCGGATGCTGGGCAAGGTGGTCGCGGACGGCGGGCACCACGGCGTGGTCGACCTGGTGGCCGTCCGGGCGCACGGCTGGCTGACGGCCAACCACGAGGAGGTGGTCCAGCGGGTCACCCAGAAGACCCCGGGCTGGACGCCCAAGTTCCTCGACAACCAGGTCGGCGAGCGGGTCTACAAGGAGCTGATGCGGTTCGTCACCGACATCCGGGACGACCCGGACCACCCGGCCCGCGGCGCCATCGACAACTTCCTCGCCGACTTCGCGACCGAACTGCAGACCGACCCGGAGACCATCGCCCGGGTGGAGCGGGCCAAGGTGGAGCTGCTGGCCCGGCCCGAGGTGCAGGACCTGATCGCCTCCACCTGGGCGGCCGTCCGCACCCTGGTGGTGAACGCGGCCGAGGACGAGGACAGCGAACTGCGCCGGCGCATCCGCGAGGGCGTGAGCAGCTTCGGCGCGCGCCTGGCCACCGACGCCAAGCTCCAGGCCAAGGTGGACGGCTGGCTGCAGGACGCCGCCCAGTACCTGGTCGACACCTACCGCGCCGAGATCACCTCGCTGATCTCCGAGACGGTGGCGGGCTGGGACGCCGACGACGCCTCCCGCAAGATCGAGGCCAACGTGGGCCGCGACCTGCAGTTCATCCGGATCAACGGCACCGTGGTCGGCGCCATGGCCGGGCTGCTCATCCACACCGTCGCGACCGCCCTCGGAGGCTGACCCCGGGGCGGCCTATCCTTGCCAGCACCTGTCGGTACGCGCGTAGAGGAAGTAGGGAACCACCGTGGTCCAGCCGGACGGAAGTCGGATCGGAAACCCCAGTGGCCAGGGGGGCATCGAGGCGTTCATCGCCGGGATGCCCAAGGCGGAGCTGCACGTCCACCACGTGGGCTCGGCCTCGCCGCGCGTCGTCGCCGAGCTGGCGGCCCGCCACCGCGGCCGCTCGAAGGTGCCGGTCGACCCGGCGGCGCTCGCCGAGTACTTCACCTTCACCGACTTCGCGCACTTCATCGACGTCTACCTGAGCGTCGTGGACCTGATCCGCGACGCCGAGGACGTCCGCGCGCTCACCTACGGCGTGGCCGAGGACATGGCGCGCCAGAACATCCGGTACGCCGAACTGACCATCACCCCGTACTCCTCGGTCAAGCGGGGCATCCCGGACGTCGCCTTCATGGAGGCGATCGAGGACGCCCGGCTGCGCGCCGAGAAGGAGCTCGGGGTCGTACTGCGCTGGTGCTTCGACATCCCCGGCGAGGCCGGCCTGGAGGCCGCCGAGGAGACCGCCCGGCTCGCCGTCGACCTGGCCCCCGAGGGCCTGGTCAGCTTCGGCCTCGGCGGCCCGGAGATCGGCGTGCCGCGCCCGCAGTTCAAGCCCTACTTCGACCGGGCGCGGGCGGCCGGCCTGCGCAGCGTCCCGCACGCGGGCGAGACCACCGGGCCGGAGACGGTCTGGGACGCGATCCGGGTGCTCGGCGCCGAGCGCATCGGGCACGGCACGCAGTCGGTGAAGGACCCGGCGCTGCTGGACCACCTGGGCGAGCACCGGATCCCGCTGGAGGTCTGCCCGACCTCCAACATCGCCACCCGGGCGGTGGAGCGGATCGAGGAGCACCCGATCAAGCGGATGGTGGACGCCGGGCTGATGGTCACCATCAACAGCGACGACCCGCCGATGTTCGGCACCGACCTCAACACCGAGTACGCCGTCGCGGCGCGGCTGCTGGGCCTGGACGAGTCCGGGGTGGCGGCGCTGGCGCGCAACGCGGTCGAGGCGTCCTTCCTGGACGTGGCGGGCAAGGCGCGGCTGGCCGGCGAGATCGACGCCTACCTGGCGGGCTGGAAGGCCTGATCCCCGGCGTCCGCCCTGGTGGACGCCCCGCGAAGTGCCCCGTGAACCGCCCCGCCGGCAGCTGCCGGCGGGGCGGTTTTCTGTTCCCGCTCGGATGTGGTGCCAAAGTGGCGCCATTAATGGCTCGACATGGCACCATTGCTGTGCCATGCTGAAGCCATGGACCTCACGCCGTACGTCGAAAACCTTCGGAACGAGCTCGCGGTGGCCGCGGGCACGGGCGGGGACGAAGCCCGCGCGCTGGCCGAGCGGCTGACGCTGCCGCTGGATTCGGCCGTGCGGCTCACCCTGCTCAACGCGCTCTCGGCCGCGATGGGCGAAGTGACCCGCGAGCTCGCCCCCGGCTCGGTGGACGTGCGGCTGCGCGGGCTCGATCCCGAGTTCGTGGTCACCGTACCGCCCGGCACCGACGCCTTCCACGGTGATGTGCCGCCCGTGGTGCCACCGATGGCGCCGATGGCACCGATGGTGGCATCGGTGGTGCCAGTGGCGCCGCCCGTGGTGCCGGAGTCGGACGAGACGGGCACCGCCCGGATCAACCTGCGCCTGCCCGCCCACCTCAAGGCCCGGGCTGAGGAGGCCGCCGGGCAGGAGAGTCTCTCCCTCAACGCCTGGCTGGTCCGGGCCGTCGCCGGCGCGCTGGAGGCCGGCGAGCCGGCCGCCCGCCCGGCCGCCGCACCGGCCCCCCAGTCGACGGTCCGCCCGCGCCGCGGCGGCCAGGGCTTCACCGGCTGGGTCCACTGACGCTTCCGCCCGCTCCATCCGCTCCGCCTGCTGGACCCGCTCCATCCGCTCCATCCGCGCTCCATCCGCAACGACGTCACCCCCGCTCCGACCAGCGGGAACACCCATCAGAGTCAAGAGGACGGGACAGCCATGCCTACGTACGAGACCGACGGACCGATCTCCGCCACCCTCGAATTCGAGATCGGCTCGGTGCGGATCAGCGCGAGCAAGCGCACCGACACCGTGGTCGAGGTCAAGCCCGCCAACCCCGCCGAGGAGGCGGACGTCAAGGCCGCCCAGCAGACCCAGGTCGACTACGCCGGCGGCCGGTTCACCCTCAAGGGCCCGAAGAAGCGCTCGCCGTTCGGCCGGATCGGCTCGATCGACATCCTGATCGAGCTGCCGGCGGGCTCGGAGGTCAACGCCGACGCCCCGATGGCCACCTTCGTCGCCGAGGGCCCGCTCGGCGACTGCCGGCTGAAGACCTCGCTCGGCCGGATCCAGGTCGAGCAGGCCGCGAGCGCGCGGCTCAAGACCGACCACGGGGAGGTCCGGGTCGACTCGGTCGCCGGGGACGCGGAGGTCTCCGGGCTCGGCCGGGTCGCGGTCGGCACGGTCGGGGGCACGCTGACGGTCAAGAACAGCAACGGCGACACGGAGGTCCGCGAGGTCCACGGGGCGCTCAAGGCCAGCTCCTCCTTCGGCCGGATCGAGGTCGGCACCGCCCACGCCGGGGTGGACGCCAAGACGGCGCACGGCCCGATCCGGATCGGCCGGGTGGAGCGCGGCCAGGTCACCATGCAGACCTCCCTGGGGGACTTGGAGGTCGGCATCGCGGAGGGCACGGCGGCCTGGCTCGACGTGCACAGCAAGGTCGGCACCGTGCGCAACGCCCTCGGTGCGACGCAGGGCCCGGGCGACGCCCGGGAGACCGTCGAGGTCCGCGGCCGCACCCAGCTCGGCGACGTCGTGATCCGGAGGGCGTGATGGCGGCGATCTCGGCAGTCGGACTGACCAAGTCCTACGGCGACAAGGCCGTGCTGAACGGCATCGACCTGGAGATCCCGGCGGGCAGCGTGTTCGCCCTGCTCGGGCCGAACGGCGCCGGCAAGACCACCACCGTGCAGATCCTCTCCACCCTGATCCCGGCCGACGGCGGGGTGGCCCGGGTGGCCGGGCACGACGTGGTCGAGCAGGCCTCCGGGGTGCGGGCGGCGATCGGTGTCACCGGCCAGTTCTCGGCGGTGGACAACCTGCTCACCGCCGAGGAGAACCTGCTGCTGATGGCGGACCTCAACCACCTCCCCCGTCGGGAGGGGCGGAGGCGGGCCGAGGAACTGCTGCGGCGGTTCGACCTCACGGAGGCGGCGCGCAAGCCGGTCGTCACCTTCTCCGGCGGCATGCGGCGCAAGCTCGACCTGGCGATGACGCTGGTCGGCGATCCGCGGGTGATCTTCCTCGACGAGCCGACCACCGGGCTGGACCCGCGGAGCCGGCGGACGATGTGGGAGATCATCCGGGGACTGGTCGCCGACCACGGGGTGACGATCTTCCTCACCACCCAGTACCTGGACGAGGCCGACGAACTCGCCGACCGGATCGCCGTCCTGGACGGCGGGCGGATCGTCGCCGAGGGCACGGCGGACGAGCTGAAGCGGATCGTCCCCGGCGGGCGGATCCGGCTCCAGTTCGCGGACGCGGCCCAACTGGGGGCTGCCGCCGGGCTGTTCGACTACGCGGCGGTCGACACGGAGGCGCTGCGGCTGGACATCCCGGGGGACAACTCCGTGGTCACCGTGAAGGCGGTGCTGGACGCGCTCGACAACGCCTCGGTCCGGGCCGAGTCGCTGGTCGTGGAGACGGCCGATCTGGACGACGTGTTCCTCACCCTGACCGGGGAGGGCGTCCGATGAGCGCTTCGGTGAGCTACGCGGTCAGTGACTCGCTGACCATGCTGCGACGCAACCTCAAGCACGCGCTGCGGTACCCGTCCCTGACCTTCGCGGTCGTGATCATGCCGGTCATGATGCTGCTGCTGTTCAACTACGCCTACGGCGGCGCGCTCGGCGCGGGCATCGGCGGCGGCAGCTACATCGACTACGTGACGCCCGGCATCCTGCTGATGGCGGCCGCCTCGGGGTCGCTGGTCACGGCGATCGGGGTCTGCGTCGACATGACGGAAGGCATCGTCAACCGCTTCCGCACGATGGCGATCTCGCGATCGGCCTTCCTGGCCGGGCACGTGGTCGGCAGCGTGATACAGACCATGCTCGGCCTGGTCCTGGTGGTCGGCGCGGCCCTCGCGATGGGCTTCCGGCCCAACGCCGGGCTGGTGGAATGGCTGGCGGCCGTCGGACTGCTGCTGTTCGTCACCATCGCGCTGACCTGGATATCGGCGGGCATCGGGCTGGTCGCCAAGACGGTGGAGAGCGCCAGCAACCTGCCGATGCCGATTCAGTTCCTGCCCTTCATCGGCAGCGCCATCGTCCCGCCCGACTCGATGCCGACCGCCCTGCGGTGGTTCGCCGAGTACCAGCCGTTCACGCCGATCATCGAGACCCTGCGGGGGCTGCTGATGGGCACCCCGATCGGCAACAGCGCCTGGAGCGCGCTGGCGTGGTGCACCGGGCTGACGCTGATCGGCTACTTCTGGTCGAGGAGCGTCTTCTACCGGCGGTGACGGGGGTACGGCCGGTAGCGGGAGGCCCGGACGGACAGCGATGTCCGCCCGGGCCTCTCGGCGTCGTGGCCGGTACCGCGTCGTGGCCGGTCCTCAGTCGTGGCCGGTACCGGTGGACGCCCCAGGCCTGGGCCGGAGCCGACCGGAGCCCCAACCGCCGGACATCCGGTAGTAAAGTCCGGGCAAAGGCTCACCCTGGGGAGGGGCGCATGACGGCGGCACGTCGCAAGCGGATCGTGTGGTGGCTCAGAGGTGTGGCGCTGGCGGCGCTCCTCGTCTATCTGCCGGGCTATCAGGCCTCGTTCTCAGGTGGGCTGGTGGAGGTCGAGCGCTGGCTCAACCACCCGCTGCCGCTGCTCGGCGCCACCGTCGCGCTGGCCGTGGTCTCGCTGGTGATCCAGTTCGAGTTCCGCACCTGGTGGTCGCAGGTCGGCTGCGCGGCCGCCCTGGTGTCGCTCGTCTTCCTCGGGGGGTTGGCCGTGCTCCTGTCGCTGCTGCTCGACCGCGACGGGCAGCCCGTCAGCCGGAAGAGCCACCCGGAGCGCCCGGACCGCGTGCTGACCGTGACCGACGTCGCCTTCTCGATCGACCCGATCTACCGGGTCGAGCTGTTGACCGGCAGCGGCTGGTCCGCCCGCCACTGGGAACTGGGCGAATGGGACATCCGTGGCGGCGAGTTCGGCAGGGTCGACTGGTCCGGGCCGGACCGGATCGCTGTGACCGGGGTGAAGGGGACCGAGACCGTGGTGTTCACCCTCGACCCGGACGGCCGGCCGAGCCGGCAGGGCCCGGCGCCCCGGTAGGCCGGGAGGCCGGTAGAGCTGAGGGGAGCGGTGGGCCCTCGCGCGGCGGGGAGGCCGCGCGTGGGCCCGGGCGGGGTTACCAGGTGTCGATGCCCATCTTCTTGGCCGCGTCGTGGACGGCCTTGTAGTGGGCGTGGGACATGCCGGACTGCTTGTCCTTTTCGGGCAGGTTCTTGTCCGTCGCGCGGAACTCGTCGCGGGCCTCGGCGAGCAGGCTCGTGCCGTAGGAGACGGGGACGTCCTTGACGCCGTGGGACGGGTGGGTCTTCTCGGCGGTCTTGCTGCCCGCCTTGATCAGGATGTCGCGGGCCTTGTTGAAGTCGTCGGCCTTGACCGTCTTCGGGTTGCTGAGCTGCGCCTGCACCCGGGCCGTCGGCTGGGCCGGCGTGGTGTCTGCGGCCATGGCGGGAGCGGCAGCGGCGACGCCGAGGGCGCCGACGGCGGCGACTGCCACGAGGGCGTTCCGGAGGGTCCTGTTCATGGATATCGATCCCTTCGCAATGTCTAAACATCAGTGCCCGCACCGGACTTGAGGTCCGTGGGAGTGCGAACTCCTCGGCACTACCCCGGCCCTCCTCGGCGGCAAACCGATGGTCGTACGGGGGTGGTTGGGGAGCGGTGGGATCAGGCCGTCTTGTGAATATGGGGTTATCGGACTGCTGGGTTAGTAGGGGCGGAGGGGGCTCAAGGGGACGGCCAGGGCGGGCCGTTCGACGAACGGCCCGCCCTGTGCGGTGGATCAGACGTCGAACTCGCCGGCGCGGATGGCGGAGACGAGGTCGCGCCATTCGGCGGGGGTGAGTTGGGCGATGGCGTCGGGGAGCAGGCTGCTGCGGATGTAGATGGCTTCGGAGGTGACGGCTACCTCCGGGCAGCTCGCACCGTCGCCGCAAGACTCAGGACGCTGCCAGATCAGATCCTTCATTGTGCTGGCCTTCCTAGGTTCGGGCCTGCCGGTCGAAATTGCCGGCACGGATGGCGGAGAGGAGGTTGTGCCATTCGGCGGGGGTGAGTTGGGCGATGGCGTCGGGCCGGAGGTTGCTGCGGACATAGACGGCATCGGAGGTGACGGCCACCTCGGGACAGTTGTTGCCGTCTCCACAAGCCGTGGGGCGTTTCCAGATCAGGTCTTTCATCGTGCGGATTGCCTCTGTTCGGCGCGCTACAGGTCAAACTCTCCGGCGCGGATGGCGGAGGCGAGGTCGCGCCATTCGGTGGGGGTGAGTTGGGCGATGGCGTCGGGCAGAAGAGTGCTGCGGATGTGTACGACATCGGGACCTATGGCCACCTCAGGGCAGGAGTTGCCGTCTGCGCAGGCCTTGGGGCGCTTCCAGTGGAGGGTCTTCATGGCTTAGATCTCTTTCTTGATAAGCCTGATGGCATCACGAGACTGGCTCTCGGTGAGAGACCGCTCGGCCATCGTGTCAATGATGTGGCGGTAGTTCTCCAAGTGCTTCTGCTCATGTAGGAACGCCGGGCCGCCAACTGCGTCGAGCTGGACGGTGTCCAGGCGGGGAACTGGCCCCTTCGCGTAGAAGATGCCTTGGCCAGCACCAATGAACCCATTGGTGCTGAAGGTGATCACGCGAAGCGCCACGTGGGGAAGTTCTGAGTACTCAAGCAGCTTGTCCAGCTGGTTCTTTGCGGCATCGCGGCCACCGAACAGCATGCGCAGGGCGGCTTCGTGAACCAGCGCAGAGTACGGTTGAGCACCTTCGCTCATCAGTAGTGCCGAGCGCTGAAGTCGGTGCTCGACACGTGCTTCGAGGAGCCGAGGCGGAAGCGTCGGGTAGACGTCCTTGAAGATCGCTCTCCCGTACTCCTCTGTCTGCATAGCGCCAGGAATGTGCGAGATCTGATAGGTGAGCATTCCCCTGGCGAAGTACTCCATCTCGGCGATGTTGAGGAAGCCAGGCGGCACGGCCCCTCGGTAGTCCTCCCACCAACCCTTGTGGCGTTCCTCGGCCATGGCCGCGAGCGCTTCCACGAAGGCGTGATCGCCCTCCTCGTAGTCGCAGGCGAGCATGCGTACCCGCTCGGCGCTGATCGGGTACTGCCCCTTCTCGATCTGCGTGATCTTCGGTCGGGCGAATCCGAACAGCGCGGCGGCTTCGGCAGTTGTGCGGCCCGCGCAGTCGCGCATCTTCCGCAGCTCGGTGCCTACTCGTTCCTGCCTGGCTGACGGGGTGGTTCGTGGTGGCATGCCCCCAAGCATCCATCGCGATCCCGCGAAGGGTCCAGCAATCCATCGATCGAGTGAAGAACGGGGTAGAAGTACCGATACATGTACCACCAGCTCTACAGTCGGTGACGCACCGATCACCGAGCCGGGCGTCAGTGGCCCGCTCGGCATTTCCCCTTCACCTCTCCGGGAGATCCCTGTGCGTAACCTCAACTCCCCCTCCCTCACCCTCGCTCGCGACACCCTCCGCGACGGCATGACCCGCGTCGGCTGGTCGTCCTCCTCCATCGCGGACGCCGAGCTCGCCCTCGTCGAACTGATCGTCAACGCCTGGCGTCACGGCGAGACGACCTCCCCCGTCGTCCTCATCCACTTCCTCTCCAACCCCCTCTCCAACACCCTCCGCGTCACCGTCGCGGACCGCTCCTCCGCCCTCCCCGAGCAGCGAACGCCGTGCCCGCTCGCCGAGTCCGGCCGGGGCCTCCAGCTGGTCGCCGGCCTCACCCACCGCTGGGGCGTCGACCCCCTGAAGCTGGGCAAAATCGTTTGGTTCGAGTTGGACGGTGTCGCGTGATCGCCCACCACCCCATCCACCCGGCCGATCCGGCGCTGCGCCACCTCACGGCCCGCCAGATCACCGGACTCATCGTCGAACTCCGGACCGAGGGTCGCGAGTTCGGGCTCCTCTGGCCCTCCGCCCAGGCCGGCGAGACCAACCTCGACGGCCGCGCCCTCGTCTCCCTCGGCAACATCCCGGCGAGCACCCTCATCAACCTCCTCGCCCTCCTCCGCGAGTACAAGCGTGAGCGGGACCGCCGCCGATGCTAGGCCTCCTGACCTTCAACCTCCTGGCCTCCCTCCTCGGCGCCCTCTGCGAAACCCGCGCCCGTCACCTCCACGCCCGCACGGTCACCCCCGCAGTGCTTGCCGAGTGCCAAGCCTGCGATGCCGCACGGCACTTCGCGGTTCCGACGGGGGCAAGCTGCACGATGCTGCGGTGTACGGCCCCGCGGCACACCGGCTGATCGCCCGTGCGCGCTCGGCGCTGGCACTGGCAGCCACCTGAGAAACCTGCGGAAGCCTCGCCGCGCACAGGAGAAATGCGGAGAAATGCGGCGCACACCGGCAGGGTCGGGCCTCTACCGTGCCGGACAGGACCTTGCCGGCACCCTAGTGACCGGCACCGATCGAGAGGAGCCGGAATGGGCGAGCACGGAGACGGCAAGGGTGGCGAGGACGGGGACAAGAAGCAGTCCCCGAAGGAGTCCGACGGCCAGTGGACCAAGCCCGTGAAGCCGCCGAAGAAGTGAGCGCCAACTGATGGACGACTACGCACAGTTACTGACCCGGATGGAATCGGCGGGGGCGCTGGGCGAGGGGTGGCGGGGCGCGTTCGAGCGCGCCCCGCGCTCTTCCTTCGTCCCGGACGCCGTCTGGGCCCCGGACGGCGACAGCCCGACCGGCTACGGCCGGATCAACCGGGCCGACCACCCGGACACCTGGTGGGCGCTGGTGAACGCCGACGAGGTGGTGGTCACCCAGATCGATGGCGGCCTGGATACCGGGCCGGGCATCGCCACCTCCTCGGCCTCCATGCCGTCCCTCGTCGCGAGAATGCTCCGGCACCTGGACGTGGTCGACGGGAACACCGTGCTCGACATCGGCACCGGCACCGGATGGACGAGCGCGCTCCTCTCCGCCAGGCTCGGCGACGCCCACGTGACCACCGTCGAGGTCGATCGAGCGGTCGCTGCCGCAGCGGCCCGACGACTCACCGCAGCAGGCCTCCAGCCCAGTTGCTCGACTGGCGACGGCCTCGAAGGCCAGCCCCTCCGGGCGCCTTACGATCGCGTCCATTCCACGGCGGCGGTCCGCCGACTGCCGCGTGCCTGGCTCGAACAGACCCGCCCCGGCGGGGTGATCGTCACCCCCTGGGGCACGCCCTACGCCAACGCCGGACTCCTGCGCCTGGTGGTCGGCGGTCCGGGGGAGCCCTCCCACGGCAGGTTCGTGGACAACGTCAGCTTCATGTGGGTCCGCAGCCAGCGTCCCCACCCGGTGACCGAACCGACCGACCGGCCGATCCACCGGGGCTCGTCGCCGATCGACCCGGAGCTGGCGTTGGAGAACGTGGACGTGGCGTTCGCCATCGGCCTCCGGGTGCCTGGCGTTCGGTATCACCACACCTGGGACGACACAGACCCTGGCGGCACCTATCGCATGCGGCTCTCCGACGGCGCCGGCTCCTGGGCGTCCGTCCGCCACCACGACTGGGGCGCCGCCGACGCAGTCCAGCAGGCCGGGCCCCGCCGCCTGTGGGACGAGATCGTCCGCGCCCGCCGAGCATGGCTCGCCGACGGCGAACCGGACCTCACCCGCTTCGGCGTGACGATGACGCCGACCGGCGAACAGCACGTGTGGCTCGACGAGCCCGGCAACCTGATCGTCTGACCCGGCCGCGAACCCCCAGGCGCCTGACCTGAGCCCCCGCGCAAGAAGTCGGCCGGTCCGACTTCCTGCGCGCGACCTTCAGAATCCCGGCCGCGTCCTGGCCACCCGTTTCGGCGCCTTCTGTGAAGCTCGCCCGCGCGGTGGAACCGGCGGCGGGCGCAGACGGTCACCTTCGGTGTGACCTCGAACGAATCGCAGACCGATCCCGTCCGCCCCCACGTCAGCCGCAGGCGCATGCTGCTGGGCGCCGCCGGCGTGGCGGGGGCCGCCGTCACCGTCGGGGGCATCGGCTGGTGGGCGCGGCGGGACGCCGACACCGGCCACCGCGTCTGGAGCCGGACCGGTACCGGCAGTCGGGTCGCCCTGTCGGCCACCCCGCAGCCCGACCTCTACGTCGCGGACTTCGACGGCACGGTCAGCGCCCTCGACCTGCGGACCGGCACCCCGCGCTGGAGCGCCAAGGTCACCTCGCACAATCCCGCCGACAGCAACTTCGGCTGGCCGATCGCCGCAGGTGACGGACTGGTCTGCGTGACCACCGACTCCCACGTCCACGCCCTGGACGCCGCGTCCGGAGCCGTCCGGTGGGCCGTGCCCGCGCCGGGGGGCTACCTGTCCGGATGGACGGACGGCCCCACCGTCAGCGGGGACGTGTTCGTGACCTGCGACGGCCGCGTCCACTCCTACGACGCGGCGACCGGCGAAGCCCGGTGGAGCAGCCCGCTGGAGGCCGCCTGCGTACCGGCGGTCGCGGGCGGCACCGTGTACCTCGCCGCCCCCGCAGGCGGGATCTCCGCCCTCGACGCGAAGACCTGTGAGCGGCGCTGGGAGCAGCCCGCCGTCGGCAAGCTCGTCGACCGGCCCGTGGTCCACGAGGGCGTCCTCTACCTGTCCACTTCCGCTGCCCCCGCCCCGACCGGCGCCACTTCGACCGCCTCGACCGCCTCTGCCTCGACCGCCTCTGCCTCGACCGCCTCTGCCTCGACCGTCTCCGCCCTGGACGCGGCGACCGGCCGGGTGCTCTGGCAGCGTGACGACCTCGGCCACCCCGGTGTCCAGCCCGCCCCGGTCGCCGACGGGACGCTCTGCCTCCTCGACAACGACCGGGTCGTCGCCGTGGAGGCGAGTACGGGCCGCAGCCGGTGGACCTCCTCGGTGCCGGACGGCCTGGGCCGGGGCATGAGCACCATGGCCGTCGCCGACGGCCGGGTCTACGTGGCGCTGAACGACGGTCGGCTGCACACTCTTGACCTCGCCACCGGCCGGCTTCAATGGCAGGACGATCCGGCCAAGTTCGGCACCGAGTACACCGGGCTCTCGCTGACCGCCTTCGGCGGCGTCGCCTACCGCGGCAGCCGGGCAGGCCTCTACGCGGCGGGCATACCCGCGGCCTGACCTCCGCGCGAGGCCCCGGCGCGGCAGGGCACCGCGCGGTGCGCCTTCAGGCAGCGGGCACTGCCCGTACGGACCTGGCGCCCGGGCCGACGCCACCGATATCCAGGAGAGTGAGCTTTCGAGTCGAGAGGGGGACGATGCACGCCCACGACAGGACCAAGGGTGCCGCCGGCAAGGCCCGCACGCCGGCCCGTACTTCGGAGCCGGCGACCAGGAACCCCAACCGGGCGGGGGGCGCGTCCCAGTCGCTGCTCGCCCTCCAGAGCACCCACGGCAACGCGGCCGTCGTGCAGATGCTCCACGCGACCGGGATCCAGCGCGCGGCCGACCAGAACCGGCCCATGATCAATCACCAGAACCCGGACGACGACTGGGAGGCCGACAACACCGCGCCCGCGCGTACGGACGGTCTCGTGCTCAGCGGTCACGGCGCCTGGGAGGCCGCGAACGGCACCTTCCGGGTGCCCGCAGGGACGAGGGTGCACTTCTACACGCAGCACGGGATGGTCCTCCCCGACGACCTGGGCGGGCAGGTGGAGAACGGCGCCAACCGGGGCGGCAGCGTGGAACAGGGGCAGGACCGTGGCGCCACGCGCACCGTGGTGGGCGGGCGGAGCCTGCAGAACTACACCATCTCCTACCCCAGCGGCCTCACCATCCGGGGGAACCCGGCGATCGCCACCCCGGTGGGCGGCGGGTACGACGTCGAACTCGACCCGGGGACGCCGGCCGCCGCCGTCATCAACGTCGCCACGCTGACCGACCCCCAACTCGCGGGCCGCTCGATCGTCTTCGACGGCGACGTGCTGCTGAGCGACATCCTGCGGCCCGGCATGGGGGACGTGCACTTCGCGGCCTGCCGCTTCGTCGAGACCAACAGGCCCGGGACGCGCAACCAGGGCCGTCCTCAGGGCTACAACGGCCCCGGCGACCCCGGCGAGGCCGGCGGCCTCTACAACCCCTGACCCGCCCGGCCTCCAACGCTCCGGGCTCCGCGCTCCAGGCTCCGCGCTCCGCGCTCTGCGCTCTGCGCAGGAAGTCGGCCCACCCGACTTCCTGCGCAAGGGGCGCCGCCCGGGGCAGGGCTCAACCGGCCACGCGCACCACGTACTTGCCGGTGGCCCGACCCTCCGCCATGGCATCGTGCGCGGCGGGGACGGCGGCCAGGCCGGGGACTTCGGTGACCGGCAGTGTGAGGTCACCGCCGGCGAGCAGGTCGAGGACCGTGCGGATGGCGCGGGCCAGCCGCTCGGGGGCGGTTGCGGCCAGGGCGCGGTGGCTGAAGCCGGTGACGGTGAGGTTCCCGGCCATCAGACGGCCGAGCGGCGGCAGGTCGGCGACGGCGCCGCCGCCCGCGTTGCCGAAGAGGACGATCCGGCCGCCGGGTGCGGTGAGTTCGAGGTCGAGCTCCAGGGCCTCGGTGCCCAGCGGGTCCAGCACGAGGTCGACGCCCCGGCCCCCGGTCGCGGCCCGGACGGCCTCGGGCAGCGCCTCGTCGCGGGCGAAGGCGTGGTGGTAGCCGGAGGCGACGGCGGCCGCCGCCTTCTCCGGGCGGCCCACCGTGCCGATCAGCCGACCGCCACCCCCGATCAGCGGGACCAGTTGGGCGACGGCGTGGCCGATCCCGCCGCCGGCCGAGTGCACCAGGACGGTGTCCCCGGCGGTGAGCCGTCCGGCGTCGGTGAGCAGCAGCACGGCGGTGGCCAGGCCCAGCGGGGCGGCGGCGGCCTCGCGCAGCGCCAGCCCGTCCGGGATGGGCACGGTGAGCGCGGCCTCGGCGAGCACCACCTCGGCCAGGCCGCCGCCGACGGGCGCGGCCACCACCCGGTCGCCCACCGCCAGTCCGGTGACGCCCTCGCCGACCGCCCGGACGGTGCCGGCCACCTCCTTGCCCGGTCGGTAGGGCCAGGCGGTGACGTAGCCGGCGTCGCCCCGGCGGCCCATCACGTCGACGAAGTTCAGCCCGGCGTAGGCGACGTCGACCGCCACCTGGCCGGGGCCGGGGCTCGGGGCCTCGACCTCCCGGATCTCCGTGTGCTCGGCCCCACCGGGTGCGGTCATCACCAGTGCGCGCATGTCGGTCCCCCTCGACTACGATGTTCGACGAACGGCGAAATTGACGTGAGGCAGTGGTACCACGCAGTTTCGATGATTGTCGAACATCGCAGATCAGGCGCAGATCAGATGTTGATCAGAAGTGGATCAGACGCGGATCAGACGCAGGTCAAACGCAGATCAGAGAGGTCGGATCATGCCCCGCAGCACCCGGCGCCGGCCGGCGCTCACCCACCCCGCGACCGGGGAGATCGACCTGCTCGACGTCCTGCACGCGCTCTCCGACCCCACCCGGATGACCATCGTGCGCATCCTGCGCGCCGAACCCGAGCGGGCCTGCGGCACCTTCCCGGTGGACGTCGCCCCCTCCACCCTCAGCCACCACTTCAAGGTGCTGCGCGAGTCCGGCCTGATCCACCAGCGCGAGGAGGCCAACCGCAAGTTCTCCGCCCTGCGCGCCGTCGACCTGGAACAGCGCTTCCCCGGCCTCCTCGACACCATCCTTGCCGCCCACGCTCAGACCGACGGTGGGTCGGAGTCGCAACTCTGAGGTGTGCCTTGGTGCGGACGGCGCGGGCGGCGTGAGCGTGGGGCCCGCCTCGGCGGGCCCCACGTCGCCCGTCAGCGCAGGCGCGAGGAGGACAGGATCGACGCCAGGTGCGCCACCACCATGCCCCAGGTGATCACCGCGATCCCCGCGACCGCCGCCCGCGTCGCGTCCAGGTTGCCGAGCGCCGCGTCCACCGCGGCCGCCGCGAGCAGCACCAGGGAGGCCTCGATGCCGTTCGTCACCCGGTGGATCTTGAACACCGAGGCGAGCCGGCGCGCGGTCGCGATGCCCTGCGAGCGCGGCTGGGTGGACTCCTCGTCCGCCGGGGCCTGCCCGCTGCGGGCCCGGGCCACGTCCACCAGGTCCGTCGAGGCCTTGAGCAGCACCACGCCCAGCGCGGCCGCCAGGCCCACCGACACCCACAGCTCCGACCCGCCCCGGGCCGCCCGCACGCCCGCGCCGATCATCAGCGCCGCGTCCGCCAGATAGGCGCCGAGCCGGTCCACGTAGACCCCGGCCATGCTGAACTGGCGCTTCCAGCGCGCCACTTCGCCGTCGACGCAGTCGAAGAGCAGGAACAGCTGGAACAGCACCGCCGCCAGCACGGCGCCGGTCAGACCGGGGATCAGCAGGGCCGCCCCGCCGCCGACCCCGCAGACCACCATCACCCAGGTGAGGGTGTTCGGCGACACCGAGGTGCGCACCAACTGCCGGGTCGTGCGCAGCGAGATGCGGCGCATGTACAGCCGTCCCGCCCAGTGCTCACCGTTGCGGCTCTGCAGCTTGGCCTGCGGCTGGCACACCTCGCGCAAGTCCGCGAGCGCCGGAGCAGCCACCATGACGACATCCCTCCACCTGTCCCGAAACGATCACCACAGGCTACGGCCTCCCGGGCGCCGCCCCGACCGGCCCTTCGTGGCCGTCCGGAGAGGGGGGAGCCGGCTGCCGGGCGGCCTCGGGAGGAAAACCGGTGGGCCGCCGGAGTGCCCCGGGGCTAGGCTGCGCGGGTTCGCCGGAACCGGAAGCCCCGGCCCCGATCACCCGCCCCCGCAAGCCGGTTGACGTTGACGTGGTCCGGAGCGCAACGAGGAGTGCTGATCATGGTGACCACAGGCGGCGCGGCGCACAGCCCGGGCCTGGCCGAACTGCTGGCCGACCACCGACCGCAGGGCCCGACGGAGACCGCCGACCACGAGCGCGTCCGCCACCTCACCGGGGCCGCCGACGCCTGGGACCGCGGGACGCCGCTGCACTTCACCGCCTCCGCGCTGATCGTCCACCCGCCGACCCGGCGCGTCCTCCTGCGCTGGCACGTGCGCCAGCAGGCCTGGCTCCAGGTCGGCGGCCACGGCGACCCGGGGGAGACCCTGCCGCTGGACATCGCGCTGCGCGAAGGCCTGGAGGAGACCGGGCTCACCGACCTCACCCCGTGGCCCGACGCCGCCCTCGTCCACCTCGCCCTCGTCCACCTCGCCGTCGTGCCCGTCCCGGCGTCGCCCGTCGAACCGGCCCACGAACACGCCGACCTGCGCTTCCTGCTGGCCACCGGCACCCCGGAGCGGGCGCGGCCGGAGAACCCCGCCGCCCCGTTGGAGTGGCTGACCATCGCCGAGGCCCGGCAGCGGACCACCGAGGAGAACCTCCGCGAGACGCTCGACCGGGCCGGCCGCCTGCTCGACGCCCCCGCCTGACCTTCCGAACCCCGCTGGAGCACACCCGGATGCACACCGACCAGACCCTCATCTTCGACGCCGACGACACGCTCTGGGAGAACAACGTCCTCTTCGAGCGCGTCATCGACGGCTTCCTGGACTGGGTCGCCACCCCGGCCGACCGCGACCGCGCCAGGGCCGTCCTCGACGAGATCGAAGCCGCCAACTCCGCCGCCCTCGGCTACGGCGCCGCCGTGTTCCGGCAGAGCCTCGCCGACTGCCTGCGGCGGCTGAACGGCGACCGCACCCCCACTCCGGCCGAAGAAGCCCGGATCGACGGCCTCCTCACTCCGCTCAGCAGCCGCGAGATCGAGCTGATCCCCGGCGTCGCCGACACCCTCGCCGACCTCGCCGGACGCCACCACCTGCTGCTGCTCACCAAGGGCGACCTCGACGAGCAGCAGCGCAAGGTGACGGCCTCCACGATCGACCACCACTTCCGCGGCGTCCACATCGTGGCCGAGAAGTCGGCGGACACCTACCGGCGGCTCGGCGCCGAGCTCGGCCTCGACCCCGACCGGACCTGGATGATCGGCAACTCGCCCAAGTCCGACATCGCCCCGGCCCGCCGGGCCGGCCTGCGCACGGTCTTCATCCCGCACCAGCACACCTGGGTCCTGGAGCACCAGGACCTCGGCCCCGACGAGGCGACCCTGCAACTGGCGGCCTTCCCCGAACTGCTGCGGCACTTCTGACGCAGGCCGGCGGGGTCGGCGGCCTCGGCGAGATCGGCGGGTTCGGCGGCGGTGTTCACAGCGCGAGGCTCACAGCGCGAGCGCCGCCGCCGTCGGCGCCGGTGCGCCACCCCGATGCAGCCAGGCCCGCTCCGCGGCCGTCCACGTGCTCGTCGTCACCAGGTGGAGCGCCGCGGCCACCGGCACCAGCATCGCGAACAGCACCGACCCGAAGGACAGGTAAGGCAGCAGCCCCGCCCCCGGCTGGGGGGTCGGCTGCGCGGCCGCCGCCCGCCTGGCCCGGCGGAAGTTGACGTACCCGACCGCCGCCAGCCCGGCGTACAGCAGGCCGAACACCGCCAACTGCCCGGCGCCGTGCGCACTCCCGACGTGCAGGCCGAGCGGCACGCCGAACAGGGTGTGGTCCAGCAGGCCGTTCGGGGTGGTGAACAGGCGGTACATCACCGAGAAGAACGGGATCTGCACCAGCATCGGCAGGCACCCCGCGAACGGCGAGGCCCGTTCCTCCCGGTACAGCTCGGCGAGCGCCTCCCGCAGCTTCTCCGGGCGGTCCTTGAACCTCCGGTTCACCTCGGCGACCTTCGGCGCCAGCCGCGCCCGCGACTTCTCCCCCCGCGCCGCCGCGCGCGCGAAGGGATGCAACGCCAGCCGGACGGCGACGGTGAACAGGACGATCGCCAGCGCGGTCGGCAGTACCTGGGCCAGCGCGGCGACGCCGGCATGGGCGACGGCGACGGCCGGGTCGAGAACAGCGAGAACGGACATGGTGGAGCGAGCCCTCCGGGGGTCTCGGAAAACGAGTGGTCGACGGAGGACGGCCGCGTGGAACGGCGGAAGACGACGAAGCTACGCGGCCGTCGGGGCCGCACCCGGCGCCCTCGGGCGTCGCCTGCCCCGGGCATCGGGATCGCGCTGCGGGAGGAAGGCCGTACGGAACGCGCGCCGCCGCAGCACCCCGCTGCGCACCGCCGTGGGCGCCCGTGCGCCCAGCAGCCGCGCCCCCGCCAGCGTGCCCGCGACCGCACCGGCCAGCAGCGCCACGGCGGCGACCGCCGCCACCGACGCGACCGTCCCGCCCTCGGTCACCAGCTCCCCGGTCAGCACCCGGAGCAGCCCGAGGAGCATCGCGACGACGGTCATGCGCTGCTCCTCCTTCGACGTGACGGGCTTGGGGCCCCACGGACTCGGGGGACTTCAGACGTTCAGGACGATCGCCGAGCCCGCCGAGTTCCCGCCCGGCGCGGAATTCCCGTGGCGCACCCGCCGCGCCGGGGTGCTTCGCGAAGCGGTGCAGGGGCGTAGCCGCAGGTGCTACACGGGGCTACCGTGGAGGGATGAAGACGATTACCCAGCGGGAGTTCCGGAACAACTCCGCCGCGGTGATGGATGCGGTGGAGGCCGGGGAGACCTTCCACATCACCAGGAACGGGGTCGAGGTCGCGGAGCTGCGACCGGTGTCCGGACGGCGGCGGCTCACGGCGGAGGAGCTGGTGGCGCGGCACGTGAAGCTGCCGCGGGTGGACTACCAGCAGATGCGCAAGGAGGCCGAGGAGTACTTCGGCCCGGAGGAACTGGTGGGCGACGAGGGCGACGACCCGTTCGAGCGGCGGCGTGGCTGAGCGCAGGCGGGCAGCCCGGCGGCGGCCGGCCGGGGTGCTCGACACCTGTGTCTACATCGATCTGGCCCTGCTCTCCCCGGCGAACCTGCCGGCCGTGCCGGAGCTGACCGCGATCACCTTCGCGGAGCTGCAACAGGGTGTGTCGATGGCCCGCGACGCGGTCAGCCGGGCCGCCCGGCTGGAGGTGCTGGGCGCGGCGATGGCCGACTTCGACCCGCTGCCCTTCGACGCGGCGGCGGCCTCCCGCTACGGCACGCTGGTCACCCTCACCATCGCGGCCGGGCGGCAGCCGCGCCCGCGCCGGATCGACCTGATGATCGCGGCCGTGGCCTCGGCCCACGGCCTGCCGCTGTACACGCGCAACGTCGCGGACTTCCGGGGCCTGGGCTCGGCGGTGGAGGTCATCGGGGTGTGACGGCCGCCGCTCTTCGCGCTGGTGGCCTGCCGCCCCTTCGGTCGATCATCTAAGCAGCTTAGAAGTGAAATTGAGGGGGCGGCAGGCCCGGCAGCCGCTCAGCCCAGGCGGACCGTGGTGCCCGTGGCGGCGGAGGCCCGGGCGGCCTCCAGGACGGCCAGGGTGGCCACCGCGTCGCGCGGGTCGACCGGGGGCGGGGTGCCCGGGGAGGCCAGGGCGGCGGCGATGCCCGTGTAGAAGGCGGGGTAGTCGCCCGGTTCGGTGGGCAGTGCGATCGAGGACTCGTCGGTGCCGAGGGTGCCGTACTGCGAGGGCTGGTCGGCACCCCACGGGCGGGCGCCGTCCGGTCGGTGCCCGGCCCGCAGCTGCGCCTCCTGCGGGTCCATGCCGGGCTTGACGTACCCGGCGGCGTCGCCGAGCACCCGCAGCCGGGGGCCGATCAGCGGGGTGATGGCGCTGGTCCACAGGTGCGAGCGGGTGCCGGAGGCGTGCGTGAGGGCGAGGAAGGCGTCGTCGTCGACGACCGCGCCGTCCCGGCGCACGTCGACCTCCGCGTACACCGTCTCCACCGGGCCGAACAGCGTCAGTGCCTGGTCCACCAGGTGGCTGCCCAGGTCGTACAGCGTGCCGCCGACCTCCGCCGGGTCGGCGAGCTCGCGCCAGCCGGGCTTGGGCTTCGGGCGGAACCGCTCGAAGCGGGACTCGAAGCGGTGCACCCGGCCGAGCGCGCCGCCCCGGACCAGCCGGGCGGCGGTCAGGAAGTCGCCGTCCCAGCGCCGGTTCTGGAACACGGAGAGCAGGGTGCCCCGGGCCTCGGCGAGCTGGCACAGCTCCAGCGCCTCGGCGGCGGTGCCGGCCAGCGGCTTGTCGACGACGGTGGCCAGCCCGGCGCGCAGGGCGGCGCGGGCGAGCGGGGCGTGGGTGCGGTTGGGCGAGGCGACGACGACGAGGTCGAGCGCGTCCGGGTCGGCGAGCAGCTGCTCGGGGGTGTCGACGGCGCGGGCGCCGGGGTGCTCGCGGCGCAGTTGCTCGCGGCGCTCGGGGCTGGCGGTGACCACGGCGTCCAACCGCAGCCCCGGCGTGGTGGCGATGAGCGGGGCGTGGAAGGCGGAGCCGGCCAGGCCGTAGCCGATCAGGCCGACGCGGAACGGGCGGTCCGGGGAGGACGAGGGGGTCGAGGCGCTCATGCGACCACTCAATCACGAGGCGCCCGCTTGCTCCCGGTTTCGCAGTGGCGGAGCCGGGAGGCGGGGCGGACGTCGGTTCGCGTCCTCGCTCGTCGGACGGCATGGGGGCAAGGCGCCTCAGGGCAGTTGACGGATCAGCCGACGCAGCCGGGTACCGAGGGGGAGCTGCCGACGCAGTTGTCGGGGGTGTTTCCACTGACCGGTGTCGTGGTGAGTGTCATGGTGCCGTTCTGCCGGTAGATGCCGCCGGCCGTCATGACGGCCTGGTTGGCGCTGATCTGGGTGCTGGTCAGCGTGGTGGAGGTGGAGTCGATGGCGGCGATGCCGCCGCCCTGGGATCCGGAGCTGTTGCCCGCGTCGATGAAACTGCTGGTGGTGGTGAGCGACCCGCGCAGGCCGTTGTAGATCCCGCCGCCCTGGCCGGTGGCGCTGTTCCTGGCCACAGTGCTGTTCGTGAAGGTCGCCACCGCCCCCTTCTGGGGGGCGCCGACGTCCTCGTTGGCCAGGCCGCCGCCCCTGCCCTGGGCGGTGTTGCCGGTCAGTGCGCTGGCCGTGAGGGTCACCGCGCCGTAGTTGAGGATGCCGCCGCCGTCGGTGACGGCGGAGCCGTTGCTGAGGGTGACGTTGCCCTTGAGGGTGAGGCTGGCGCCCGCGGCCACCTTGACGATGCGGAAGCCGGCCGTACCGGCCGTCGTCGAGCGCGTGATGGTGTCGTTGTCACCGGTCAGGGTGATGGCGGTGGTGATGATCGGCAGCGCGTTCGCGCCGTCGGTGTCACTGCTGTGCGACGAGGTGATGGTGTAGACGCAGCCGGTCGCGAGGACGACGTTGCCCCCGCCGGCGCTGTTGGCGGCGTTGATCGCCGCGACCAGCGCCGTCTCGTTGCAGGCCACGGCCGCCTGTGCGGAGGTGGGGGCCAGTGCGGCCAGCACGGCGGTCAGGACGACGGAACTGGCGAGGACCGGGATGGTGCGGATGCGTCGCATGATGTTCCCTTCGGGTTGATGGAGACCCCCGTGTTCGTGGTGCCGTGCCCGCTGCGGCAGCGGCTGCGGCTGCGGCGGCGGCTGCTGCGGGCACGGGTACGGGCGCGGCTCGCGAGAGCAAGCCGGGCCAAGCCGGGTCAGGCCGTAGAGGCTTCGCGCCACGGCCTGACCCGGCGGCCGAGCGATGCCGCGCGTCCGTCTCAGGCGGTGGGGGTCACCGCAACGGCGCAGGCCTTCACGGCGGCGGCGCTGGCGGTGGCAGCGGTGGCGGCCGCGGTGGCGGCAGCGGCGGAGGAGGTGACCGCGGCGGCCTCGGCGGCGCTGGCGCTGGTGGCGGCTGCGGCCTCGGCGGCGGCGTTGGGTGGCACGGCTTGGGTCGCCGCGATGAAGGTCTTGAGGGCGGCGGCGGCCGACGCGGCGTCGGCCTGCGCCGCGGCTGCCGCGGTGGAGGCGTTGGAGGCGGCGACCGACGAGGAGACGGTGGCGACCGCGCAGGCCACGGCGTCCCTGCGGGTCTGACTGGTCGATGCTGAACTCGGTGTGTTCGTCGAGGTGTTGGCCACGGCCGCAGCCGTGCCTCCGGCCAGCAAGGTGCCGACGGCAAGAGCTGCGACGGCTATGCGATGGATCTTCATGGGGCCCTGTTCTGGGAAGGATGGGCTCACGCGTCCGGCAGCACAGCCGAACACGGATGCCACGGTGACGAGAGCCGAACCGGCTCTCACCAGAACAAGAACACCGAGCGGCCCGCCTGTCCCTTCGATCATCGCGCCGACGTGCCGAAAGCCGGACCGGAACTGTCCGACTTCCTGTGCGACTTCGCTGGTCAGGAGCGCACGGGAAGATCCGGTACGAACCGCCCGGTGGTCCCCTCATCGGCGTAGCGCGTTTGCGCGGACGAACCCGCCCACCGGCCGACTGCCTCCATTCGCACCGCGGCCGTGCCCGGGCGGAAGTGGTGCACGCGGATGCGTTGCCGCAGGCGTGCCGTGGCCGTTCCCGTCCGGGGCCGCCCCGGTCGGCCCGAGGAGGCAGGCTCTAGGCTGGTCCGTGTTGGGGCAGCCAGTGGCGCCCGGCCGGCCGAGGGTGTCCGGTCCGGAGCGATGTGCGAAATCGTTCAGAACCGTTGCAAGACCAAGGAGACACCTACGTGGCAGACCGCAAGCCCATCGAGTCCTGGCTGACCGACATGGACGGCGTCCTCATCCACGAGGGCACGCCCATTCCCGGCGCGAAGGAGTTCCTGCGCAGGCTGCGGGAGTCCGGCAAGCCGTTCCTGGTCCTCACCAACAACTCCATCTACACCCCGCGCGACCTCAGCGCCCGCCTGGCCGGGATGGGCCTGGAGGTGCCGGAGGAGTGCATCTGGACCTCCGCCCTGGCCACCGCCAAGTTCCTCAAGGGCCAGCGCCCGGGCGGCACCGCCTACGTGATCGGCGAGGCGGGGCTCACCACCGCGCTGTACCAGGCCGGTTACGTGCTGACCGACAACAACCCGGACTACGTCGTCCTCGGCGAGACCCGCACCTACAGCTTCGAGGCGCTCACCAAGGCGATCCGCCTGATCAACCAGGGCGCCCGGTTCATCTGCACCAACCCCGACGAGACCGGCCCGTCCCCCGAGGGCGTGCTGCCGGCCACCGGCTCGGTCGCGGCCCTGATCACCAAGGCGACCGGCGTCGAGCCGTACTTCGTCGGCAAGCCCAACCCGCTGATGATGCGCGAGGCGCTGAACACCGCCGGGGCCCACTCCGAGACCGCCGTGATGATCGGCGACCGGATGGACACCGACATCGTCGCGGGCATGGAGGCCGGCATGGAGACCATCCTGGTGCTCACCGGCCTGACCGCCGCCGCCGACGTCGAGCGCTTCCCGTACCGGCCGACCCGGGTGGTCAAGTCGATCGCGGACCTGGTCGAGCTGGTCTAGCCTCAATGCCAGTGACTTTGGTGTGTCTGTCTCGTTGGTTGTGGTGTGGCGAGGGTGGGGCAGGTCAAGTCGTGTGCGGGTGAGCGGTTGTCGGAT
>NZ_JBHXMU010000057.1:0-64219 GCF_042720685.1 Kitasatospora sp. NPDC058492 | reverse complement strand
CCCTCAAACGCGCCCAACACCACAACTGGCCACCACCACAACCGGCAACAGTCACCGTCACCCAGCACGACACAACCTAAAGTCACTGGCATTGGTCCTAGGGCGTGTCGTCAAACCCCCGTCGTCCGCCCGGAGGGCGGGCGTGGCGGCGCTGGGGTGCGTGCATCGCAAGGCGGAGGAGGGAGTCCATGCGGAGCATCGGCGACCGACGACAACGCGGCGAGGTGCGTGCCCCAGCGTCGGCGCGCAGGCGGGGGTTTGACGACACGCCCTAGGGTCGTCGGCGACGGAGATCCCGCCCGACCGCGAGGAGCGATCCACCATGAGCACGTTCGTACTGGTCCCCGGTTTCTGGCTCGGCGCCTGGGCCTGGGAGGAGGTCGCCGGGCCGCTGCGCGCCGACGGGCACACCGTCCACCCCGTGACGCTGCCCGGGCTGGCGGAGCGCGCGGGCGAGGCCGAGCCGATCGGGCTGGCGGAGCACATCGCCGCGCTGGCCGACCTGCTGGTCCGCGAGGACCTGTGGGAGGTGGTGCTGGTCGCGCACAGCGGCGCCTGCGCCCCGGCCGGCGGCATCGCGGACCGGATGCCGGAGCGGATCCGCCGGGTGGTCTACCTGGACAGCGGCCCGATGATCGACGGCGGTTCGCTGTACGACCTCTGGCAGCCCGACCACCGCGCGGCGGCCGACGCCTCGGTGGTCGACGGCCGCCTCCCGATGCCCTCCTGGGCCGACCTCGCCGCCGACGGCGCCAGTGTGGAGGGCCTGGACGAGGCCGCGCTCGCCCGGATCCGCGAGCGGGCCACCCCGCAACCGGCCGGGGCGTACCGGGACCGGCTGCGGCTGACGGGCGCCTCGGCCGCGCTGCCGCAGGCACTGGTGACCTGTTCCTTCCCGCTCGCCCAGGTGCAGGCGATGATCACGGCCGGCCACCCGTGGTTCGCCGGGCTCGACGGGCCGAACTGGGAGCTGCGCGAACTGCCCACCGGGCACTGGCCGATGTTCTCCCGCCCGGCCGACACGGCGGCGGTGCTGGCCGGGCTCGCGGCGCTCTGACCCGCCCTCGGCTCGGACCCGTCCGCGGGTTCGTCTGCGGGTTCGTCTGCGCGAAGCCCCGTTGACGTCGCAGGATGGGCACGGCGCCGGGCACACGGCCCGGCGCCCGTCCGGCCGAGGGCCGGATCCCACGGGAAAGCGAGCCCCTGCGGATGCACGCGGAGCGCGAGAAGTGGCCGCTGGAGGCCGTTCGGGTCAGGCTCGGGTACGAGACGAACGGCAGCCACGGGCCGACCTCCCGGAAGGCCGCCCTCACCGGCGCCCTGGACGACGCGCTGGACGACGCCCGGCGCGCCGGGCGCGCCCGGCTGCTCGACGTCCGCGACCACACGCCCGTCACCCTCGCCCTGCGGGCCGGGGTGGCCATCGACACCACGGAGGACCGGGTATGACCAGCACCGCCGAGGAGTACGACGTCATCGTCCTGGGGGGCGGACCGACCGGCGAGAACGTCGCCGACCGGACGGCCTCCGCCGGGCTGCGCACGGTGGTCGTGGAGGCCGAACTGGTCGGCGGCGAGTGCTCGTACTGGGCCTGCATGCCGAGCAAGGCGCTGCTGCGCCCGGTGGCCGCGCTGGCCGACGCCCGCGCGGTGGCCGGCTCCCGGGAGGCGGTCGGCGACCGGCGGCTGGACCCGGCCGCGGTGCTGGCCCGGCGGGACTCCTTCACCTCGCACTGGAACGACGACGGCCAGGTGCAGTGGCTGCGGGACGCCGGCATCGAGCTGGTGCGCGGCCACGGCCGGCTGGCGGGCGTGCGGACCGTCACCGTGGAGGCCGAGGACGGCACCGAGCGGGTGCTCACCGCCCGGCACGCCGTCGCCGTGTGCACCGGCAGCCGTCCGGTGCTGCCCACGGGCGTGCCGGGGCTGGCGGAGGCCCACCCGTGGACCAACCGGGAGGCGACCGCCGCTCCGGCCGTGCCCGGGCGGCTGGCGGTGGTCGGCGGCGGCGTGGTCGGGGTGGAGCTCGCGACCGCCTGGCGGGCGCTCGGCTCCGAGGTGGTGCTGCTGGTGCGCGGCGACCACCTGCTGCCGCGGATGGAGCCGTTCGCGGGCGAGCTGGTCGCTGAGGGCCTGCGCGAGGCCGGGGTGGACCTCCGGTTCGGGACGGAGGCCACCGCGCTGGAGCGGGCGGACGGCGCCGGGCCGGTGGTCCTGACGCTCGGTGGCGGCGAGCGGCTGACCGTGGACGAGGTGCTGTACGCGACCGGACGGGCCCCGCGCACCGCCGACGTCGGGCTGGAGCAGGTCGGGCTGAAGCCGGGCGGCTGGCTGGAGGTGGACGACAGCTGCACCGTGCTCGGCGTCGACGGCGAGTGGCTGTACGCCGCCGGGGACGTCAACCACCGGGCGCTGCTCACCCACCAGGGCAAGTACCAGGCCCGGATCACGGGCTCGGCGATCGTGGCCCGCGCCCAGGGGCGCGCGCTGGACACCTCCCGCTGGGGCGCGCACGCCGCGTCGGCCGACAGCGCGGGCGCGCCGCAGGTCGTGTTCACCCATCCGGAGGTCGCCGCCGTCGGACTGACCCTGGCGGCGGCCGAAGGGGCCGGGCTGCGGGTCAAGGCCGTCGACCACGACTTCGGCGCCGTCGCCGGGGCCTCGCTGTACGGCGACCACTACCGCGGCCGGGCCAGGGTGGTCTTCGACCTGGACCGCGAGGTGCTGGTCGGCGCCTGCCTGGTCGGCCCCGGGGTCGCCGAACTGCTGCACTCGGCGACCGTCGCCGTGGTCGGCGAGGTGCCGATCGACCGGCTCTGGCACGCCGTGCCCTCCTACCCGACGATCAGCGAGGTGTGGCTGCGGCTGCTGGAGGGCTGCCGGGGGTGAGCCGGGCGGGTGAGCCTTCCTGACGAGAGAGCCTTCCGGGTGAGTGGGCGCGGCGAGATGTGGCCGCCGGTGGACGGCGGGACACTGGGCGGCGGGGGCCGTCCCGGGGGGCCGTACTCGTCACCAGGTGGTGTGGGCATGACCGAAGTGCTGTTGGCCGTCGGAACCGAGAAGGGCCTCTTTCTCGGCCGCAGCCGCGACCGGCTGGACTGGGAGTTCAGCGGGCCGCACTTCCGGATGAACGCGGTCTACTCCGTCTCCATCGACCGCCGCGACGGCCGCACCCGGCTGCTGGTCGGCGCCGACAGCAGCCACTGGGGGCCGTCCGTCTGGCGCTCCGACGACCTCGGCGCCACCTGGTACGAGCCGCCGCAGCCGGCGATCCGCTTCCCCGAAGCCACCGGCGCCTCGCTCACCCGGGTCTGGCAGCTCCAGCCGGCCGGCCCGGAGGCCCCCGGCGTCGTCTACGCCGGCACCGAGCCCGCCGCGCTGTTCCGCTCCGAGGACGGCGGCGAGACCTTCCGCCTGGTCGAGTCGCTCTGGAACCACCCGCACCGGACCGACTGGGGCGCCGGCTACGGCGGCCAGGGCCTGCACACCGTCGTCACCGACCCGCGCGACCCGCAGCGGCTGCTGGTCGCCGTCTCCACCGGCGGCGTCTACCGCAGCAAGGACGGCGGCGACAGCTGGGAGCCCGCCAACACCGGCCTGCGCGCCGAGTTCCTCCCGGAGGAGGGCCAGTACCCCGAGTTCGGCCAGTGCGTGCACAAGATCGCCCCCGACCCCGTCGACCCCGACCGGCTGTACCTGCAGAACCACGGCGGCGTCTACCGCAGCGACGACTGGGGCGCGAGCTGGCGCTCCGTCGCCGACGGGCTGCCCGCCGCGTTCGGCTTCGCCGTCGCCGCCCACCCGCGCCGGGGCGACACCGCCTACCTGTTCCCGCTCGGCGGCGGGGACGACCGCATCCCGCCCGGCCGCCGGTGCCGGGTCTTCCGCACCACCGACGGCGGCACCAGCTGGCAGCCGCTCGCCGACGGCCTGCCCGGCGAGGACCACTACGGCGTCGTGCTGCGCGACGCGCTGCGCACCGACGACGCCGAACCGGCCGGGATCTACTTCGGCAACCGGACCGGCGACGTCTACGGCAGCCACGACGAGGGCGAGAGCTGGTCACCGCTGATCTCCCACCTGCCGGACGTGCTCTGCGTCCGCGCCGCGGTGGTGGCCTGACAATTCGGTTGCCCCCGAGCGCGCTCTCGTCGACCATGACGGCGGACGAACGACCGTGCGAATGGGGCTGGGTGTGACCGAAACGAACTGGGTGATCGGGCGGAACGGCGAGGGCGTACCGGTGGTGCGCTACCTCCCGGGCGAGCGGGAGGGGCGGCCCTGGGCCGACCTGCTGGAGGTGGTGGACGGGAGCGGCGGCACCGACCCGGTGGAGTTCGTCCGCACCGAGCTGGCCGGGTGGGTGGTCTCCGGGACCCCCGAATTCGGCCTCGCCCTGCTGGAGCACGGCGCCACCGTGCTCCGGCACTCCCACGCCATGCGGCGCGACCTGGTCGCCGACCCGCCGCCCGCCGACTGGGCCGGGGCCCCGCTGCGCGGCGGCCTGCGGGCCGTGCCCTGCGACCGCGCGCCCGAGGACCTGTTCGAGGCCTGGCGGGCCGCGTTCGCCCCGGGGCACCCGGACCACTTCGCGGGCGACGACCGGCAGGCGCTGGCGCAGCGGATCGCCCCGCTGCTCGCCGGCGAGGTCATCGGGCCGGTGCTGCCGTCCAGCCTGCTCGCCGTGGACGCGCAGGACCGGGTGGTGGCCGGGCTCGTCCTCACCGACCGCGACGGCCTGCCGTGGATCGCCGACGTCTTCCGGCACCCGGAGCTCGGCTACCGGGGCCTCGGCGCGGACCTGCTGCGCCGCGCCGTCGCCGACGCCGCCGAACGCGGGCTCGTCGAGGTGCAGTTGGCCGTCACCGACGGCAACCCGGCCCGTCGGCTCTACGAGTCCCTGGGCTTCGAGGTGCTGAGCACCTCGCTGACCGTGATCGTGCCGGAAAAGGGCTGACGGCCACCGAATCCTGTCCGGCCGGTCTCGGTGGATCAGCCCGAGACCGGCCGGACCGGCCAGGGCACGCCCTACGGCCGGGCCAGCTCCAGGACGGCTATCCCGGCCAGCACGATGAGGCTGGCGCTCAGCCGCAGGCGGCCGAGCCGCTCCCGGAACACCACGGTGGCGATCAGGGCGGCGATCACGATGCTCGTCTCGCGCAGCGCCGCGATCGTCGCCAAGTCCCCCCGGGACTGCGCCCACACCACCAGGCCGTAGGCCGTCAGCGAGAGCACGCCTCCCGCGATCCCCACCGGCACCACCTTGCCGACCCCGGTCAGCAGCGAACGGCCGCGCCGGGCCCAGGCGATCAGCGCGAGCGTCGGCCCCTGCAACAGGAACAGCCAGGCCACGTAGCCGCCGACCGTCCCGGCGTGCCGGACGCCGCTGCCGTCCAGCACCGTGTAGACGGCGATCATCACGCCCGTCCCGGCGGCGGCCCCGAGCGCGGGCAGCTGCGCCCGCCCCGGGACGCCCTTGGCGAAGGCCAGCCCGATCAGGCCGCAGGAGATCACCACCACGCCCAACAGCTCGCCCGCGCCCGGGTGCTGGCCGAGCACGGTGGCCGACAGCAGGGCCACCAGCAGCGGCGCCGAGCCGCGCGCGATCGGGTACATCTGCCCGAAGTCGCCCAGCTGGTAGGCGCGTAGCAGCAGGACCGTCGACGTCGTCTGGACGGCGACCGAGGCCAGCAGGTACGGCCAGGCCGAGGCCGCCGGCAGCGGGTTGAGCAGCACCAGGACGAGCGCGCACGCGGTGTAGGTCAGGTTGATCAGCGCGAAGCCGACCAGCTTGTCCGCTATTCGGTGCGCCAGGCCGTTCCAGACGGCGTGCAGCACGGCCGCGGCGAGCACGGCCACCGGCACGGCCGGCACGATCTCGGGCATGGCGAAGCTCCCCTCCGACGGCCTTCCGGCGACCCGGCACGGCCTGGAACCGAATTCCACGCTACCCTAGCTCCATGGAAGGACATTCCGACATGACGCCCCTGGAGTCCCAGCTCGCCGCGCGGATCCGGGCCCGGCTCGGCGACCTGCGCGGTGCCGAGGCGCGGGTGGCCGAGGTGGTGCTCGACCGGGGTGCCGGCCTGGTGCACCTGAGCGTCAGCGACGTCGCCGCACTGGCCGGCACCGCCCCCTCCTCCGTGGTCCGGGCCTGCCAGCGGCTCGGCTTCCGCGGCTACCAGGAGCTGAAGATCGCCGCCGCCCGGCACTCCCCCGCCACGGCCCCGGCCCCCGCCGACGACGACGCACGCGACCCGGCCGCCCGGGCCCTCGCCGACACCCTGCGGGCCGCCCGCGCGGCCCTGGACGGGATCACCGCCACGCTCACCGCCGACGACCTGCGGGCGGCCGCCGACGTGCTGGCCGGCGCCGGCCAGGTGGTGCTGGTCGGTTCCGGGCTGTCCGGCGCGGTGGTGCTCGACCTCGCCTACCGGCTGCGCGCGCTCGGCCTGCGCGTCGACGCCCCCGCCGACCCGCTCACCGCCCAGCTGGCCGCCGCCCAGCTCCCGCCCGACGGCGTCTGCTTCGCGGTCAGCCACGGCGGCGCCACCCCGCTGGTGATCGACGCCGCGCGCCGGGCCCGGGCGGCCGGGGCAGCCGTGGTCGCGCTCACCAGCTACGCCCGCTCGCCGCTCACCGAGACGGCCACCCACACCCTGGTCGCGGGCGGGCAGGACCTGGTCTTCGGCCTGGAGACCACGGCCAGCCGGCTCGCCCACCTGGCCGCCGTCGACGCGCTCGCCCAGGCCCTGCTGGCGCTGCGCGGGCGACCCGCCGAACAGGCCCTCGGCCTCTCGGCGGACATCACCGCGGACCACACGTACTGACCGCGGCGGGCGCCCGGCGGCGACGGCAGCCCGGAGCTGTCGGAGGCGCTGTGTAGGCTCGCGGGCATGGCGAGGGTGACACGGGACGATGTGGCGCGGGTGGCGGGGACGTCCACGGCGGTCGTGAGTTATGTGATCAACGACGGGCCGCGGCCGGTGGCGCCCGCGACCCGGGCGCGGGTGCTCGCGGCGGTCGAGGAGCTCGGCTACCGCCCCAACCGGGTCGCCCAGGCGATGGCACGGCGGCGGACCAACCTGCTCGGCATGGTCGTGCCGGACGCCCGCCAGCCGTTCTTCGCCGGGCTCGCGCACGCCGTCGAGCAGGCCGCCGCCGACCACGGCCGGCTCCTGCTGATCGGCAACTCCGACTACGTGGACGAGCGCGAGGCGCACTACATCCGCGCGTTCCTCGGCATGCAGGTCGACGGGCTGATCCTCGTCACCCAGGACCCGGCCACCCCCGGGCTCACCGGCTTCGACGTGGGCGACGGCACCTCGGTCGTGCTGCTGCACCACCGGGCGGAGACCGCCGACGGCGTCGCGGTGGTGGCGGACGACGAGGGCGGCGCCCGCGAGGTCGTCCGGCACCTGCTCGGGCACGGCCACGCCGAGGTGCACTGCTTCGGCGGCACCCTCGCGCTCAGCCCGCACGACCCGGTCACCGGGCGAACGGCCGGCTGGGCCGCCGCGCTGGCCGAGGCCGGGCTGGCGACCGAGGGGCGGCTGGTGCCGGCGCCGTTCGACCGCGTCCGGGCGCACGCCGAGGCGCTCGCCCTGCTGGCCCGGCCCGACCGGCCGTCCGCCGTGTTCTGCACGACCGACGACCAGGCGATCGGCCTGCTGCGGGCCGCCGACGACCTGGGCATCCGGGTGCCGGAGCAGCTCGCGGTGGCCGGTTTCGACGACATCGCCGAGGCGGTGATCGCCGGCCCGGCACTGACCACCGTCGCGACCGCGCAGGACGAGATGGCCCGCGCCGCGGTCGACCTGGTCCTCGGCGGGGCCGAGCGGCGCTCCACCGGCGCGCGGACCTTCCCGGCCCGGCTGGTGCTGCGGCGCACCTGCGGCTGCCCGGCGCCGGAGCGGGCGGCAGCAGGCGCAGCCGCGATCTGACTCCGCGCCACGCGCGCTCCGGACCGGTCGGGCCGCTGCCGGGCCGCCTACCGCCGCACGGGCGCGCCGGTCAGCGGAGTTCGCGCGCCGGTCAGCGGAGTTCGTCCGCGAGGAGGTCCATCAGCAGGTTGTCGTGCCAGGTGCCGTCCGGGCCGCGCTCGTACTGGCGCATGGTGCCGACGGAGCGGAAGCCGACCTTCGCGTAGCAGCGGATCGCGGCCGTGTTGTCGGCCGCCGGGTCGATGATCAGCCGGTGGTAGTGGTGGTGGTCGACGAGGTGGCGGGCCAGCGTGCGGACGGCGTCCGCGCCGAGGCCGACGCCGTGGACCTCCGGGTCGAGGTAGATGTCGATGCCGGCGTGCCGGTACTCGTCGTCGTTGTTGGCGTACCACTGGATGGCGCCGACGATCTTCCCGCCCACCTCGACGGCGAGGGTCTCGGTGTCGGGCTCCTCCAGGTCGCTGGCGACGGCGTCGGCGAGGTCGTCACCGCCCCGCCAGCGGGCGAACACCTCGGGCGTGCCGCGGATGGCCGCGAGCGCCGGGATGTCGTCGGTGCCGGCGGTGCGGAGGGTCACCAGGGTGCCGTGCAGAATCGTCCCCATATGGGGCATGTTGGCACGGAAACAGGCATCCGGCGAGCTGTTTTTCGGTATTCCCCGCGATCGCCCGCACCCCCTCCGAGCAGCGACGATGCTCCACCGCGAAGCACTCGGCGAGAGCGGGCCCCGGGGCGGGGTCAAGGCCCGCCCGCGGCCGGGGCTCAGGCCGCCGGTTCACCCAGCGGGCCGAGCCACACGGCGGTGACCCCGCTGACGTAGCGGGCGCCGCAGTGGTCGTCGGGGACGACGAGCTGCGGGCCGGCGGCGTCCAGCGGGGCGCCGTCCATGCTGGTGGCCAGCAGGATCCGCTGGCCGCCGAAGTCGGGGTCGATCTCGGCCCAGGAGACGACGGCCCGGTGGCCGTCCGCGCCGCTGACCGACAGCAGGAAGCGCAGCCGCTGCTTGCGCCCGGAGAAGTCGATCCGGGGCCGGGCCGCGCACAGCACGTCCCAGAGCGCGGGCCCCTCGTAGTCGTGCCGCTGCTCGCCCTCGGCCAGGCAGTCGAAGCTGACCTCGACGCGGTGCGCGGGGAGGGCGCGCAGCTGGTCGACCGACAGCTCGGCGGGCCGGTCGAAGTGGCCGTGCAGCCGGACGGTGGGGCTCGACGGGGTCATGGTGCTCCCTCCTCCCGGGCCGCGCCGCTGCGACCCGGGAGGGGGTTACCCGAGGGAGGGCCCGGGCATTCGCAGCTGCGGCGCTGAAAGGATGATTTCAGCGGCATCTGCGATGGGACAGAGCGCTTTCAGCTGGTAACTGCGGAGACAGGGGCGGGCATGTCCGAGGAGGCGGCTCGGCGCGCCCCGCACCGGTGGAAGCCGACGGAAGCCGCGAAAGCCGATGGAAGCGGCACCGCAATCGGGCGGACGACTGGTTCCGCACACCTGCCGAGGGGCCCGCACTGGATGATCCGACAAGAAGAATCACCGCCGCATGACTTGCATTTACGATGCCCATGCGCACCTGAGCCTTGCACTTGCGAGGCACAGCCGTGCGCGGCGCACAAAGGCGAGAGCGAGAGCGAGATGAGCGAGAGATGATCGTCGGCGACCTGCTGCACCTCGACGACCTGGACATCCGCCTGGCCTGGGGCACCCCGGACCTGCTCGACCGCCCGGTCACCGGGCTCAGCTCCACCGACCTCCAGGACCCGGCCCGCTACCTCCAACCCGGCGAACTCGTCCTCACCGGCCTGGTCTGGTGGCAGCCCGCCGACGCCTCCGGCGCGCTGCGCTTCGCCACCGCCCTGCGCAGCGCGGGCGTGGCGGCGCTGCTGGCCGGCGAGGGCACCCACGGCAGCGTCCCGGACAGCCTCGCCGACGCCTGCCGCACCCACGGCATCCCGCTGCTGGCGGTGCCCGCCGGAGTCAGCTTCCGTGCCGTCACCGACCGCGTCTACCTGCGGCTCTGGGGGGACCTGCGGGCCGGCGCCCAGGACACCGCGGCGATCCCGGAGACCGTCCGGCACGAACTGCTCGACCTGCTGCGCGCGGACGCCGGGGCCGGCGAGGTGCTGGCCCACGCGGTCGGCCGGCTCGGGGTGCCGGACTGCTCGATCACCACCGCCGGCGGCCGGGCCGTCGCCGTCGCCGCCACCGCCGCTGCCGTCACCGCCGCACCCGCCACTGCCGCACCCGTCCCGCCCACCGGGCGCGGCGACACCGGGCTGCCCGTCGGGCCCCAGGACGGCTCGCCGTTCGACGGCTGGCGGCTGCGCCCGCACCTGCGCTCGGCGGCGGCCGAACCGGCGCTCCAGGCCCTGGCCGAACTGCTCGCCCCGCTCGCCGCCCGCGCCCACGCCGACGCGGGCGCGCGGCGCCGGGCCGCCGGGCGGCTACTGGACGCGCTCGCCGGGGAGGCCGGGCTCGCCGAGCCGCTCGCGGCCTGCGGGCTGGGCGGGGCCGAGTCGCTGGTGGCGGTCACCGCGCGGATCGACGGCGGCCGGGCGGGCGAGGCGGGTGCCGCGCCGGGCGACGGCCCGCCCGTCGCCTGGGCGGCGTACGCGCTGGCCGAGGCGCTGCACCCGCTCGGCGCGCCGTACGCCGCCGGGACCGACCGCGGCGGGCGGTCCGCCGCGCTGGTGGCCGCGCCGGTCGAGCAGGTCGCCGAACGGCTGCGCCGGGCCCGGCCCGCGCTGCAGAGCCGGCTGACCGGCCGGTGCACCCTGCGGGTGGGCGTCGGCCCGGCCTCCCCGCCCGCCCCCGCCGCGCTGCGGGCGGCGCTGGTGCAGGCCCGCTACGTACTGGAGGGCTCGGCCGGCCCGGTCGGCAGCGCCGCCGAACTGGACTCGCTGGACGGGCTGCTGCGCGGCATCCCGCCGGAGGTGACGGCCGCCTTCCACACCCGGTTGCTGGCCCCGCTGGCCGCCCACGACCGGGAGAACAGCGTCTCGCTGCTGGGCACCCTGGCGGTCTTCCTGGACCACGACGGCTCGTGGGCGCGGACGGCCGAGGCACTGTGCATCCACGTCAACACCGTGCACTACCGGATCCGCCGGATCGAGGAGCTGACCGGCCGCAGCCTGGCCCGACTGCGGGACCGGCTCGACCTGCGGACCGCCCTGCTCTGCGCCCCGCAGCCGGTCCGGGCTCAGGCTCCGGCTCAGGCTCGGTAGACCGCCGACGGGAGCGGCGGCTGCTGCGGGGGGACTGACTGAGGGGCCCAGGGCTTCAGGGTGTGTCGTCGAGGCGCAGCCGGGCGCTGACCTCGCCGAGGCCTTCGGCGAGCACGGCCAGCTGCTCGCGGGTGAGCACGTCGATCAGCAGCTCGCGGACCAGGGCGACGTGCCCGGGTGCGGCCTGCCGCAGTGACTCCCGCCCCTGGTCGGTGAGTTCGGCGATGACGCCGCGCACGTCGCTGGGGCAGGAGCGGCGGGCGACCAGGCCCATCCGCTCCAGTTGGGTGACCTGGTAGGTGAGGCCGCTCTTGGAGGTGACCAGCTTGTCGGCGAGTTCGGTCATCCGCAGCGCGTGGGCCGGGGCGGCGGACAGGTGGACCAGGATCTCGTACTGCTGGTGCGAGAGGCCGGAGTCCTCCTTGAGCTGGCGCTCCAGTCGGCGGTTGAGCAGGTTGCTCGCGACGACGAAGCCCCGCCAGGCAGCCATCTCGTCCTGGTCCAGCCAGCGGGGTTCGTTCAGTGTGGACATGTGGTGAAGCCTACTCCTGTTGTTCAAATTCGAACGAAGGTGTACGGTCAGCGAGTAGAGGTTCAAATTTGAACTACTCTGCCGAGCCACCAGTCCCGTTCGACCCAGGAGGAGGACGCCATGAGCACCGCGGCCCCCGAGCGTATGCCCGCCCTGTACCTCTCGCACGGCGCGCCGCCGCTCGCCGACGACCCGGTCTGGCCCGGTGAACTGGCCGCCTGGTCCGCCGACCTGCCCCGGCCCAAGGCCGTCCTGATGGTCTCCGCCCACTGGGAGGAGGCACCGCTCGCCCTCGGCGCCGTCACCACCGTGCCGCTGGTGTACGACTTCTGGGGCTTCCCCGAGCACTACTACCAGGTCCAGTACGCCGCCCCCGGCGCACCGGCGCTCGCCGACCGCGTCCGCAAGCTGCTGCGCGCCCCCGGCACGCCCGTCCAGGACATCCCCGACCGCGGCCTCGACCACGGCGCGTACGTCCCGCTGGTGGAGATGTTCCCGGAGGCCGACATCCCCGTCCTCCAGATCTCCATGCCCACGCTCGACCCGCAGCGGCTGCTGGAGATCGGCCGCCGGCTCGCCCCGCTGCGCGACGAGGGCGTGCTGATCGTCGGCAGCGGCTTCTTCACCCACAACCTGCGGGCGCTCAGCAACGACGGCCGGATCAGCTCGGTGATGGCCGAGTTCGACGACTGGGGCCGGCGCGCCCTGGACGCCCACGACCTGGACGCGCTGCTCGACTTCGAGCGCAAGGCCCCCGCCGGGCGGCTCGCCCACCCGCGCACCGAGCACTTCGCCCCGCTGTTCGTCACCCTCGGCGCCGGCGAGGCCGACCTCGGCAGCCAGCGCAGCGTCATCGACGGGTTCTGGATGGGGCTCGCCAAGCGGTCGATCCAGCTCGGCTGACCGGGCGCACCGTAACTGAGGGTTACAGCGCGCAGCAGGTGAAGCGCTCGCCGATGTGCTCGGGCTGCTCGGCCTCGTCGACCAGGGCGACCGCGTAGTCCGGCACCGAGATCCGGCTGCGCCCGGCAGCATCCGTGAGCAGCTGCTCCAGGCCCGTCCGGTAGCGGCCGGTCCGCTCCCCCGGGCCGATCTCGGCGGCCGGGCTGAGCACCGTCCAGCGGACGTCGGAGACCGCCCGGTAGAAGTCCAGCGCCGCGCCGTGCGCGTGCATGATCTCCAGCACCGGCTCCGGCAGCCCCGGCGCGTCCCAGACCCGCACCCCCGGCGCGGTCTCCAGGCTGCCCGCGCCGCCGACCGCGATCAGCCGGGGCGCGGCGTCGCCGAGCGAGCGCAGGCCCTCCACCAGCGAACGGGCGGCCGGCCCGATCAGTGCCAGGTGGCCCGGGCCGTCGCCGCCGCCGACCGCGCTCACCAGGACGTCCTGGCCGGCCGCCACCCGGGCCACCTGGGCCGGGTCCAGGACGTCCGCGCGTTCGACGAAGGCCGCCCCGCCCTGGTAGCGGTCCGGGTCGCGGACCACCGCGGTGACTTCGTGCCCGCGCGCGGCCGCCTCCGCGACGATGGCACTGCCGATGGTGCCGTTGGCGCCGATCACGGCGATCCTGGCCATGGGGTACCTGCCTGTCTCTCGGGTGGTGGGGGTCGGGGAAGCTCGCCGCGACGTGGCATCAGCCAGGTTCGATTATCGGACGGTTCCACTGCGACGGCCCGAGACGTCGGCCTGTCGTGTGACGGGTGCGCCGGGCGGGGCGAACCGAACGGCCGCCAAGTCCTCGTGGACTCGGCGGCCGGTCGTTCAGGCGGTGGCTCAGGCAGTGGCCCAAACGTTGGCTCAGGCGTTGCCGGTGGCGATGCGCTCGGCCAGGGTGCCGTCCAGCGCCTGGGCCCAGAACTGCGCGAGGCCGTGCGGGTCGGCGCAGTCGATCGTCACGTGTCGTACCAGAGATCCCATCCGGCTACTCTGACCTGCCGCGTTCGGCCCCGTCCAGCCGTTTCCTGGAGTGCCGGTGACCGTCCAACGGGAACTCCGGCGGCAAGGCCGTCAGCATCTCCTGGAAGGCGTAGCCGCTCTTCTCCGCGACCCGGCAGGACGCCTGGTTGTCCACCTGGTGCAGCAGGTCGATCCGGACCAGGCCGTCGTCGGCGAGCACCTCGAAGGCCCAGGCGGTGAGCGCCACCACCGCGCGCGGGGCCACCCCCCGGCCGCGGGCCGCGGCCGCCGTCCAGTAACCCACCTCGGCCGCCTCCCCGCCCGGGGTGCCGCGCTTGAGCGCGACGTTGCCGAGCAGTTCGCCCGTGCCGGGCTCGAGCACCGCGAAGCTGTACCGGCGGCCCTCCGCCCGGCCCCGGTACTGCAGCCCGAGCCAGTGCGCGGCCTCCTCGGCGTTCCCCACCGGGGTGCGGGTGAAGCGGCGCAGCGTCTCGTCCCGGTACGCCTCGATCAGGGCCGGCGCGTCCGCGTCCTCGAAGGGGCGCAGCAGCAGGCCCGCGGCCCTCGGGCGCGTGGTGACGGGGGCGGTCACCGCAGTCCCCCGGCCTCGTGGCGGGTGCTGCCCGGTCGTCGGTCGCTCATGGTGCTTCTCCCCGTGGGTGCATGGCCGTTCGCTGCGATCTTCCTAGCAGGTGGCCGGCCGGCCCGCCGCATCGGTCGCCCGTCTGTTCGCGGCGGGCTCAGCAAACGGAATCCGCTCCTTCCACTCTGCTCCCTCAGGCGACACCCCCGATCGGGGGTGTCCGGCGGGCGGGTGGGAGAGGACAGTGGGCGCATGCAGATTCCACTCTCCGTGATGGACTTCCTCGACCGGGCCGAGCTGGTCTACGGCGACCGGGTCGGCATCGTCGACGAGCCGGTGCAGCCGGCCGAATCCTGGGGCGAGCTGAGCTACCGCCGGGTCGCCGAACTGGCCCGGGCGCAAGCGGCCGGGCTGGACCGGCTGGGCGTCGGGCCGGGCGAGCGGGTCGCCGTCGTGTCGCACAACTCGGCCCGGCTGCTGACCTCCCTGTTCGGGGTGAGCGGGTACGGGCGGGTGCTGGTCCCGGTGAACTTCCGGCTGAAGGCCGAGGAGGTGGCGTACATCGTCGAGCAGAGCGGCGCGTCCGTCCTGCTGGTCGACCCCGAACTCGCCGACGCGCTAGACGGGGTGACGGCCAAGCACAAGTTCGTGCTCGGTTCGGACAGCGACGCGCTGCTCCACGACTTCGACAACTCCCCCCGGCGGTACGAGATCGCCGAGAACGACACCGCCACGATCAACTACACCAGCGGAACCACCGCCCGCCCCAAGGGCGTTCAGCTCACCCACCGCAACATCTGGCTGAACGCGGTACTGATGGGCCTGCACTACGGCGCCGGCGACCGGGACGTCTACCTGCACACCCTGCCGATGTTCCACGCCAACGGCTGGGGCCTGCCGTTCGCCCTCACCGGGCTCGGCGCCCGGCACATCGTGCTGCGCAAGGTCGACGGCGCGGAGATCCTGCGCCGGGTCGAGCGGCACGGGGTGACCTTCCTCAGCGGCGCGCCCGCCGTGGTCCAGATGGTGCTGGACGCGGCCGCCGAGTGGGACGGCCCGGTGCCCGGCCGGGACCGGGTGCGGATCGTGGTGGCCGGCGCGCCGCCGCCGACCTCGGTGGTGCAGCAGGTCGAGTCCGAGCTGGGCTGGGAGTTCATGCAGCTCTACGGCCTCACCGAGACCTCCCCGGTGGTCACGGTCAACCGCTCGCGCGCCGAGTGGGACGCCCTGCCCGCCGCCGAACGGGCCGAGAAGCTGGTGCAGGCGGGCGCCCCCGCGCTCGGCACCCGGCTGCGGGTCGACGCCTCCGGCGAGATCCTGGTGCGCTCCAACACCGTGCTGGACGGCTACTGGCAGCAGCCCGCGGCCACCGCGGACGCCCTGCGGGACGGCTGGTTCCACACCGGCGACGGCGGCGTCCTCGGCCAGGACGGCCAACTGACCATCTCGGACCGGAAGAAGGACGTCATCATCAGCGGCGGGGAGAACGTCTCCTCGATCGAGGTGGAGGACTGCCTGTACGGCCACCCGGCGGTCGCCGAAGCCGCGGTGATCGGAGTGCCGCACGAGAAGTGGGGCGAGACCGTCAAGGCGCTGGTGGTCCTCCGGGAGGGCCAGGGGCCCGTCACCGAGGCCGAGTTGATCGCGCACTGCAAGCAGCGGCTGGCCGGCTACAAGTCGCCCACCTCGGTCGAGTTCCGGGCGGCCCTGCCGCGGACCGCCACCGGGAAGCTGCAGAAGTTCCGGCTGCGCGAGCCGTACTGGGCGGGGCGGGAGCGGCAGGTCGGCTGAGGCGCACCCACTGGCCCCGACCAGGCACGTTCACCGGTCGACCAGGCATGTTCACCGGTCGATCAGGCCGGACTCGCGTGCCGCCAGGGCGAGTTCGGTGCGGTTGCGGACGCCGAGCTTGTGCATCGCGGACTTCAGGTAGCCCGTCACGGTGTTGCAGGTGAGGCCCAGCCGGGCAGCGATCTCCGGATTGGTCCGGCCGGTCGCCGCCCAGCGCAGCACCTCGTGCTCGCGCGGGGTCAACGGCCGTACGGGGGCGGCCCGTCGGGGCGGCGCGGACCGCCAGGCGGCCGCCCCGGCCAGGGCCCGGGTCGCCGTCGCGGCCAGTTCGCCGACGGCGGCGATCCGCACGTCCCCGAACGGGACGACGGCACGCAGCGACGCGTACACCACGCCGTACACGGTGTCGCCGTGCAGCAGCGGCACGGTGAGCATCGCGTACAGGTCCTCGGCGCTGACGGCGGCGTCGTGGTCGTGCGAGATCGTGGTGGCGGCACGGTAGTCGGGCACCCAGCTGGGCGCCCGCTCGGCCAGCGCCCGCCCGCCCAGGCCGGTGCCGGTCGGGACGGCCCGGTCGTGCAGCAGGTCGGCCCGGGTGCCGGCCCAGTGGCGCAGCACCATGCCCGCGTCGCGCCCCCGGGGCCCGGCCGGCGGCTGCGGCACGCCGACCAGTCCGACGTCGGCCCCGCACTCGGCCACCACCCGCCGCGCGAGGTCGCCGAGCACGGCGTCCCGCACCAACTCGGCGGCACGGGCGGCGAGCCCGGGATCGTCCGAGTGCGCCGGGGTGGTGAGGGTGTCCGCGGCCCCGGGGCCCGTCTTCGCCCTTGTCATCGCGAGATTGTCACACGCGGCACGGCCGCTGGCGAGAGTGCTGACATGGGTGTTCCCCGCGTCTTCGACGCAGTGGCGGGCACGGCGGCCGGGCCGGGCGTAGGGTGCGGCCGTGACGTACCGGCGGATAGTGCGCCGGACCCGGAAGGAGGGAAACCGATGACGGACCCGAACACCCCGACGACGCCCGCGGCGGACGTCCTGGCCGCGCTGCTGGACGACCTGCGGGCCGAGAGCGCGGCGCTGGACGCCCTGGTGGCCGGACTGGACCCGGCCGGCTGGGCGCGCCCGACGCCCGCCGAGGGCTGGACGATCGCGCACCAGATCGCCCACCTGGCCTGGACCGACGACTGGACGGCGCTGGCCGCGCGCGACGCGGACGGCTTCGCCGCCACCCTCGACGAGCGCTTCGGCACGCTGCCGGCCGCCGGCGTCGACCCGGTGGACGAGGGCGCGGCGAGCGGCGCGGCCGCCGCACCCGCGGACCTGCTCGCCCGCTGGCGCGCCGGCCGGGAGGAGGTGTCGGCCGCACTGGCCGCCACCCCGGCCGGCACCCGACTGCCGTGGTTCGGCCCGCCGATGAAGCCCGCCTCGATGGCGACCGCCCGGCTGATGGAGACCTGGGCGCACGGCCAGGACGTCGCCGACGCGCTCGGCGCCGCCCGCGAGCCCACCGCCCGGCTGCGGCACATCGCCCACCTGGGGCTGCGCACCCTCGGCTTCGCGTTCACCCTGCACGGGCTGCCCGCCCCCGAGTCGCCCGTCCGGCTCGAACTGACCGCGCCCGACGGCGGCCTGTGGACCTTCGGACCGGACGGCGCCACGGACCGGGTGACCGGCCCGGCCCTGGACTTCTGCCTCCTGGTGACGCAGCGCCGCCACCGCGACGACCTCGCCCTCACCGCCACCGGCCCCACCGCGACCGCCTGGCTCCCCATCGCCCAGGTCTTCGCCGGCGCCCCGGGCAAGGGGCGGACGCCCGCCCGAGTTGACTGATCGTCACATTCCCTGGCGTGGAGGGCGGTCCAGGGTCCCGCCCTCGGCTCACCCCGCTCAGAGTCCGATCCGCAGCGGGGTGAGCCGGGTGGCGATCAGGTTGGTGGCGCCGCGGTCGCGCTCGATGCGGCCGTGGACCAGCAGGCCGGCCCGGTCGAGGGCGGTGCGGCGCCGGGACTCCCAGACCGGGCGGCTGCAGACCACGTTGATCAGGCCGGTCTCGTCCTCCAGGCTGAGGAAGAGCACCCCGCCGGCCGTCGGCGGCCGCTGCCGGTGGGTGACCAGGCCGCCGACCACCACCTCCGATCCCGGCGCCGCGTCGGGGAGTTCGGCGGCGGACAGGGCGCCGCCGCGCTCCAGGCGGGCGCGCAGGTGCTGGAGCGGGTGGCTGGTGGCGGAGGTTCCGGTGGCCCACAGGTCGGCGATGGTCTCCTCGACCGGGCTCATGCCGGGCAGCGGCGGCGCCTCCGTCCCGGGCGTGGTCCCCGGGATCAGTGCGGCCGAGATCCCGGCGAACGCCCCTGCCGCCCACAGCGCCTGACGTCTCGTCAGTCCGAAGCAGTCGAAGGCGCCCGCCGTCGCCAGCGCCTCCAGCGCCGGCGCGGGCAGACCGGTGCGGCGCGCGAAGTCCTCCAGGTCGGCGTACGGTTGCCCGGCCGCGATCGCCGCGGCCTGCGGGGCGCCGATGCCGCGCACCGTCTCCAGGCCCAGCCGGATCGCCGGCTGCGGGCGGCCCGCGGTCAGCGGCGGCTCCGGCGTCGCCCCCCGGTGCGGCTCCAGGGTGGGGCGCGGCGCGCTGGCGTTGACGTCCACCCCGCGCACCCGCACGCCGTGCCGCCGGGCGTCCGCGACCAGGCTCAGCGGCGAGTAGAAGCCCATCGGCTGGTTGGCCAGCAGGGCGCAGGTGAAGGCCGCCGGGAAGTGGTACTTGAGCCAGGCGCTGGCGTACACCAGGTAGGCGAAGCTGATCGCGTGGCTCTCCGGGAAGCCGTAGTTGGAGAACGCCTCGATCTTGCCGTAGACGTCCTCGGCGACCTCCTCGGGGATGCCGCGCTCGGCCATCCCGCCGAGCAGCCGCTCGCGCAGCCGGGCGACCCGCTCGTGCGAGCGCTTGGCGCCCATCGCCTGCCGCAGCCGGTCCGCCTCGGCGGGCGTGAACCCGGCGCAGTCGATGGCGAGTTGCATCATCTGCTCCTGGAACAGCGGCACCCCGAGGGTCTTGCCGAGCGCGTTCTCCATCAGCGGGTGCGGGCAGCCGGCCGGTTCGGCGCCCGCCCGGCGCCGCAGGTACGGGTGCACGGAGCCGCCCTGGATCGGGCCGGGCCGGATCAGCGCGACCTCGACCACCAGGTCGTAGAAGTGGTCCGGCTTGAGCCGGGGCAGCGTCGCCATCTGGGCCCGCGACTCGACCTGGAACACGCCGACGGTGTCCGCCCGGCGCAGCATCGCGTACACGCCCGCGTCGCCGTCCGGGATGGTGGCCAGGTCGTAGCGCAGGCCGTGGTGCTCGGCGACCAGGTCGCAGGCGTCGTGCAGCGCGGCGAGCATGCCGAGGCCGAGCAGGTCGATCTTCACCAGCCCGGCGCCGGCGGTGGACTCCTTGTCCCACTGCAGCACCGAGCGCCCGGGCATCCGGGCCCACTCGGTCGGGCAGATCTCGCCGATCGGCTCCCTGGTGAGCACCATGCCGCCCGAGTGGATGCCCAGGTGGCGCGGCAGGCCGTGGAGTTGGGCGGCGAGCGAGAGCACGTCGGCGGGGATCACGGCGTCCGCGCCGGGCGCGGAGCGGAAGTCGGTCTGCCGACTGAACGCGTCCACCTGGCCCTGCGGGTAGCCGAGCACCCTGGCCGCGTCGCGGATCGCCAGCCGGGGCCGGTAGGTGATCACGTTGGCGACCTGCGCGGCGTGCTCGCGGCCGTAGCGGCGGTAGACGTACTGGATGACCTCCTCGCGGCGGCGGTTCTCGATGTCCAGGTCGATGTCGGGCGGCCCGTCCCGGGCGGTGGACAGAAAGCGTTCGAACAGCAGCTTGTAGTGGACCGGGTCGACGGCGGTGATCCCCAGGGCGTAGCAGACCGCCGAGTTGGCGGCCGAGCCGCGGCCCTGGCACCAGATGTCCTGGCTCCGGCAGAAGTCGACGATGTCGTGCACGATCAGGAAGTAACCGGCCAGGTCGAGGTCCTCGATGACGTCCAGCTCCAGGGCGAGCTGGCGCCGGGCGGCCGCGTTGCCGGGCCCGAAGCGGGCCGGGCCCCCGGCGGCGACCAGGGCGCGCAGGTGGCTGATCTCGCTCTCGCCCTCCGGGACGGGGAAGCCCGGGAGCTCCGGGTCCAGCCTGGTGAAGTCGAAGGCGCAGGAACGGCCGAGTTCGGCGGTCGCCCGCCGCACCCCCGGGAAGCGGGCCAGCCGGGCGGCCATCTCCCGGCCGGAACGCAGGTGCGCGGTGCCCGCGGCCCGCGTCCAGCCGACCGCGTCCTGGAGGGTGCGGCGCCCGTGCAGCGCGGCCAGGCTCTGCGCCAGCCGGCCCTGGGCCGGGCCGGCGTGGTGGGCGTTGGTGGAGGCGACCACCGGGAGGCCCTGCTCGGCGGCGAGCGCGGCGAGGGCGTCATTGCGCCGGTCGTCGCCGGGAAGCCACTGGTCGATCAGCTCCACGTGGACGTTGTCGCGGCCGAACGCCTCGGTCAGGGTGCGGAGTTGGTGCCCGGCCGTGCCGTCGTCCAGCTTTGCCGGGACGCGGCCGAGGCGGCAGCCGGTGAGCACCGCCCAGTGGCCGCCGTGCGCCCCGGCCAGTGCCGCGAGGTCGTACGCCGGGCGGCCCTTCGCGCCGCCGGCCAGCTGGGCGGCGGCGATCGCGGCGGACAGTCGGCGGTAGCCGGTCGGGTCTCGGGCCAGGACCAGCAAGTGTTCCACCTCTGCGCTGTTGTGACGGATCGTCAGTTCGGCGCCGAACGCGGTGGCCACGCCCGTCCCCCGGGCCGCCTCGGCCAGCCGGACCGCGCCGTACAGGCCGTCGTGGTCGGTGATCGCCAGCGTCTCCACGCCCAGCCGGGCCGCCTCGGCGACCAGGTCCTCCGGGTCGCTGGCGCCGTCCAGGAAGCTGAAGGCGGAGTGGACGTGCAGTTCGGCCCAGGGCTCGCCGCCGTCGCCGGGGGCTCCGGGGGCGGGGGCTCCGGGGGCTCCGGGGGCTCCGGGGGCGGGCTCCTCCTGGGCGGGGCGGTGCAGGGGGACGACCGTACGGTCCGGCGCGGCGCCGGTCAGGCGGCGGTGCAGCTCGCTCCAGGGGAGGGTGGGGTGGCTGGTGAAGCCCATCGGGGGTCGCCTTCGTTCTCGCGGTTCGTCACCTCTCCCCCCTCGGCCCCCTCGGATCTCCCCCCTCGGGCCGGTGGCCGTCAGTCGTAGCCGGCCTCCAGGTACCACGCACCCCCCTCCACCGTGAGCAGCAGCGCCCGGCCACCGCCCAGCACCACCTGGAACCGGGCCCGGCGGCGGGCGAGCGACTGGTCCCACCAGTACTCGACCGCCGGCCAGGGGCCGGTCCAGCCGTCCACCCGCTCCTGTCGCCCCTGCCCCTCCCTGCCCGACGGGCCATCGTGGAACACCACCAGGGCCGGGCGGGCCGACACCCCCGCCCGGCCGTCCACCGTGACCGGCAGCCCGGCCTCGTCCAGCACCCGCACCGGCACCGGCTCCCGCAGCACCACCGCCGGCCACACGTCCGGCAGCCGCCCGGGCCAGGGCGCGCCGACCGACCCCGCCGCCTCGTACGGTTCGCCCCACGGCACCTTGACCGCCTGCTCGCCCGGACCGCGCCCGCCGGCCGGCTCGATCCGGCGCAGCCCGGCATGCCCGAGCACCGCCTGCACCCGGGCCACCGCGCGCTCCACCCGGTCGTCCGCGACCGCCTGGCCCCACAGCGCCAACTGGCGCCCCTGGTCCGGGGAGAGGCCGTCGGGGGCCAGCCGGAGCAGGGCGAACCCGACGTCGGGCGCCTCCCCGGACGCCTCCCCGGACGCGGCGAACGTGCCCGCGCCCTGCCAGGCCTGGAGTTGCCAGCGGACCCGCTCGGCCAGCGCCGTCGCCGACAGCCCGCCCTCGTGCCGCCACAGCCGCGAGGCCGTCCGCCCGTCCGCGCAGGCCACCTCGACGGCCACCCGGCGGCAGGTCAGCCCGGCCCCGGCCAGCCGCTGGTGCAGCTGCTCGGCCAGCGTGCGGGCGACGAACACCAACGGCTCAGCCAGCGGCTCGGGCGGGTCGAAGCGCTGCTCGACGGCGAGGTCCGGCTCCTGGTCGCGCGGCACCAGCGGGCGCGGCTGCAAGCCCCGGGCCAGCCGGTGCGCCACCGCCCCCGCCGGGCCGAAGCGGTCCGCGACCGCCTCGGGCGGCAGCGCGGCGAACGCCCCGACGGTCGGCAGGCCGAGCCGCCCCAGCACCTCCGCCAGCGCCTCGTCGCCGAGCACGCCCACCGGGTACGGCGCGAGGAACTCCGCCGTCCGCCCGGCCGGCACCAGCACTCCGGCGCGGGCGGCGAGCACGGCGGCGAACAGGCCGTCGGCGACGCCGACCTGGGCGGGCGGGGGCGGGGGGTGCTCCGTCGCAGGGGTGGTATCCGTACCGGGCACGGCGACCGCGCCGGGGGCGGCGTCCGGGACCGGCTCCCGGGCCAACGCGTCCGCCACCGCCGTCCGGACCTTGGCCGCCAGCGCCTCCTCGCCGCCGAAGTAGCGGCCCGGCCCCTTCACCGGGATCGCGCACAGGCCCGGGCGGACCACCTCCACCCGGGGCGTGAACGCCTCCACCGCCGCGACCACCGGCTCGAAGCGGCCGGTCTCCGCCTCCGGGTCGCGGTCGCGCAGCTCCAGCGCCGGGCAGAGCCGCTGGGCCAGCTTGAGCCGCTGCCCCTGCCGCACCCCGGCCGCCCGGGCACCCGCCGAGCAGGCGAGGATCCGCCCGCCCTCGGTCACCGCCACCGGGTCGTCGCCGGTGACGGCCGCCACCGGCCAGTCCGGGCACCAGACCACCAGCACCCGCGGTGTCCTGTCGTCCGCCATCGCTCACACCACCGCTACCCGTTCGAGCGGCTGCTCGACGGCCCCGGGCCGCCCCGGAACGGGACGCTCCAGGACGGGACGCTCCAGGACGGGACGCTCCAGGACGGGACGCGCCAGGGCCGGCCGGTCCAGGACCGGCCGTACCGCGCCGTGCTCGTCCGGCAGCCAGAGCCGGGCGGTCCGCCCGCGCACCGCCGAACCGCGCCCCTCGGCCACCACCTCCACCTGCCGCCCGGCGAGCTGCCCGTAACCATCCCCCAGCCCGAACCAGCGCCCGGACCGCACCCCCAGCCGCAGGGCCGCCCCCGGCCACGGCCCGGCCACCAGCAGCACGCAGCCGCTGCGCCGCAGCACCGCCGCCAGCCGGGTGGCCAGCTTCGGCGGCACCGGGCCGTCCGGGCGCAGCATGACCAGTTCGACCGCGCCGGCCAGCACCGACACCACCTCGGCCCAGTGCGGCCCCGGGTCGTCCGCGACCAGCAGCCGCCGCAGGTCCAGCCCGTACCCCTCGGCCGCGGCCAGCCCCAGGTCCGGCAGCCCGACGGCCGCCGCCCAGCCGCCCTCGGCCTCCTTCACCCCGGCCGCCAGCGCCAGCAGCAGCCCGGTGTCCCCGCCCGCCACCGACACCGCCGTCCCCCGCCGCAGCCCGCCGTCCGGCAGCACCTCCCGCAGCGCCGGCACCACCGGCAGCACGCCCTGCCCGGCCTGCCTGTCCTGCCTGTCCTGCCTGTCCTGCCTGTCCTGCTTGTCCTGCCTGTCCTGCTTGTCCTGCCCGGCCTGCTTGTCCTGCCCGGCCTGCCCGGCCGCCGGCACGGCGGCCGGCGCCACCGGCCGGAGCGTCGGTCGCTCGGCGATGGAATCGAAAGCAGGTTCGAAAGCGGACACAACCCCAGGATCGAACATTCGTTCGCAAAGATTCAAGTCCACACCCTCCCCGCCCCGCCCGTCACACTCCGTAGTTCCCCCTTGCCAACCCCTGGGTGCACGGAAATCAATGGACAGGTCCGACGCGATCAACAGACTGATGCCATGACGGCAACCAGCCCCAAGACCGATCCCAAAACCGACCTCCGGATCTACCTCCAGGACGCCCGCGACGTCCTGCTGTGGAAGCTCGACGGCCTCTCCGAGTACGACCTCCGGCGCCCGCTGACCCCGACCGGAACCAACCTGCTGGGGCTGGTCAAGCACGTCACCGGGGCCGAGGCGATGTACTTCGGCGACACCTTCGGGCGGCCGTTCCCCGAACCGACGCCGCTGTGGTTCACCGGCGACACCGAGCCGAACGCCGACCTGTGGGCACGGGCGGACGAGACGACGGAAGAGATCACCGGGCGCTACCGCCGGGTCTGGGCGCACACCGACGCCACCATCGAGGCGCTGCCGCTGGACGCGATCGGCCGGATACCGTTCGGCCGGCGGGCCGAGCAGACCCTGCACCGGATCCTCGTCCACATGATCGCCGAGACCCACCGCCACACCGGCCACGCCGACCTGCTCCGCGAACTCGTCGACGGCACCACCGGCCAGCGCCCCGACGGGATCAACACCGCCCCCGGCGACGCGGCCTGGTGGCAGGCCCACCACGCCCGCGTGGAGCGGGCCGCCCGGGAGGCCGGCGGGCTCGTCTGACCCGCCCGGTACAGGCTGGAGCCCTGCGGTGGCTTGCGGTGGCTTGTCCGCGCTGGTGTCGGATGGGGCGGCTAGGGTCTGGGGGTCAAGGGTCGGGGCGGTGGAAGTCGGGGGACGTGGGGGGCATGGGGGACGTGGGGTGTGCGCGGGTGGCGGCGGACGGATTGCCGAGTGGGGTGGTGCATCCGGGGAGCCGGGAGTTCCTGATCCGGGAGGGGCTGCCGCTCTCGGGGGCGTTCCTGGACTTCGGGGTGCTCGGCGACGGGGCGTTGGCGGCACTGCCCGAGGCGGAGCGGCTGTTCGTCCTAGGTGAGACGGAGTACTGCGCGCCGTTCGCCGCGGCCGGCGGCCTGGTGCTGCTCGACGGAACGACCGGCGAGGTGTTCCTCGGCGAACCGGGCCCGCAGCGGGACCTGCTGGCCTCCGGTCTGCCCGCGCTGGCCGGATTGGTGCGGGAGGTGGAGGCGGTCGCCGAGGCGGCCCGGCGGGCGGACGCGCTGAACGGGCGGCGCGGCCCCGCGGCGGTCGCCGAGGTGACGGCCGGGGCCGAACGGCGGATGCGGGAGATCGACCCCGGGCTGTTCGGGCGGTCCGCGACGCCGCCCGCGCACTGGGGCACGGCACTGCTCGTGCGGACGCTGGGCTGGGGCGCGCTGCCCGGCGGTCCGGGCGGTCCGGCGTACGAGGTCGGCCCGGAGCTGGTGGCGGAGCTCGCCGCGCTGACGGGCGAGGAGGGCGGCGCGGGCCTGGTGCACCGCTACCGGGCGGAGGAACTGCCCGACGGGCTGGTGCACGAGCCGACCCGGCGGCTGCTGACCGAGATCGGACTGCCGCTGGGCGGGGCGATGTTCGGGGTCTGCGAGGAGCCGCTGGTCACGATGGCGGAGGCGTACCCGGAGTACTTCGACGGCGAGGAGGAGCGCCCGTACCAGCGGGAGTTCCTGGCGCTCGGGGACTGGCCGACCGATCTGACGATCGCCCTGGACGGCATCACCGGCCGCCTGGAACTGCCGGACTGGTACGACGACGGCCAGCCGGAGGCCTACCTCAACCGCGACCTGTCCGCCCTGCTGTACGCGCTGTGGACGTACGAGCGGCTGCGCGCCGAGTGGGAACGCTGGGACTGCGGGCGGGGCCGGGACACCTGGGCGGTGTTCGACCCGCAGTCGCTGCTGAGCACCGTGGTGGACCGGCTCGTGGAGGCCGTCGACCCGGAGGCGTTCGCCTCGCCCGGGTGCTCGTGGCGGCTGCTCGCCGAGGACGCGCACATGGGCGGCCTGCTCGGGTGATCCCGGCGGCGCCCCGGACAGTGCGCCGGTACGCTGCCCCGGTGACGAACATCCGTACGGCGACCGGGCGACGGCGGGCGGTGCTGCTCACCTTCGGCGCCGTCCTGTCCCTCGCGGCGGCGGGCTCGCTGTACGGGCTGCTGTACGTGCGGTCACTGGACTTCGGCGAGCGCTGCGAGCAGGGCCTGGTGCCCGGCGGCGGACGGCTGCTGGAGACGGGCGCGTCCTGGCTTCCGCCGGACGCGTGGTGCCGGTTCGAGGACGGGAGCATGTCCACCACGCCGTTCTGGGCGCTGCTGCTGTTCTACGCCCTGCTGACCCTGGTCGTCTGGTCGGTGACCGCGCTGCTGCGGATCCACCGCCCGCGCCCGCACCTGGGGCTGGACTGGCAGCCGGGGCACGGGCCGGGCTGGTAGGCCTTCAGGCCTGTCGGGGCTGCGCGGGGAGCTGGGTGGGGACGGGGCCTTCGGAGGCTTCGGCTTCGGCGTCGGCTTCGGCTTCGGCTTCGGCTTCGGGGAGCCGGCGGCGGGTGCGGATCGGGGAGAGGAAGACCGGCAGGAAGGCCACCGCGAGGACGGCTCCGCCGAACCAGAGGGTGGCCCGCAGGCCGACGAGTTCGCCGAGCAGCCCGGACAGCGCGGAGCCGATCGCGAGCGCGCCGGTGAGCAGGAAGCGGAAGGTGGCGTTCATCCGGCCGAGGAGCGCGTCCGGGGTCATCCGCTGGCGCAGGCTCACCCCGAGGACGTTGTCCATCCCGGTCTTGAGCGAGACCAGCAGCCAGCCCGCCCCCGCCGCGAACAGCCAGGGGCCGTGCCCGATCAGCGGCACCAGCAGCCCGGCGGGCGCCACGCAGACGCCGGCCAGGCCGAGCGTGCGTCCGTAGCCGAGTCGGGCGGCGATCGGGCGGGCGCAGCGCGAGCCGAGCAGGGTGCCGACCCCGCCGACCGCCCAGAACAGGCCCAACGCCCCGGCGGGAAGGCCCAGTTCCCGCACGAACAGCACCGGGAGCAGGGTGTTGACGAGTTGGAAGCCCAGGTTGGTGAGGGCCCCGGTGAGAGCGAGCGCGCGCAGTTCCCGGTTGCCGAGGACGTGCCGCAGCCCCTCGGCGATCTGTGCTCCGAGCCCGCCGCCCCCGGGCCGATCGCCGCCGCCCCCGCCCTCGCCCCCGTCCCCGCCCTCGTCGGCGATCGGCTCGGAGGTGGAGGCGGGGGTTCGGCGCAGCCCGATCAGGCGAAGCGCCGAGCCGAGGTGGCTGAGCGCGGTCGCGACGATCGCGAACGGCGCGGTGAGCAGTTGGACCAGCAGGCCGCCCGCGCCGCGCCCGGCGACGTTGCCGACCGCCATCAGGCCGACGACGGCGGCGTTCGCCTGCACCAGGTGCCCGCGGCCGACCAACCGGGGCAGCACGCTCTGCGAGCCGACGTCGAAGAAGACCGTCGCGCAGCCGGTGAGCAGCGCGACCGCGTACAGCTGCCAGAGGGTGAGCCCGCCCAGCCACCAGGTGAACGGGATCGAGGCGTACAACGCGGCCTTCACCAGGTCGGCGACGATCAGCACGCGGCGGTGGCGCATCCGGTCCACCCAGGCTCCGGCGGGCAGGCCGATGAGCAGGAAGGCGAGGGTGCTCAGGGTGGCGAGGACGCCGACCTGCCCCGGGCTCGCGCCGAGCGCCTCGACGGCGATCAGCGGGACGGCGACGTAGCCGACGTTGGTGCCGAGTTGGGCGAGGGCGGTCGCGGTGAAGAGGGTGCGGAAGTCGGCGGTTCGCCAGAGGGAGTGGGGGTGCATGGTCCGTTCAGTCGCGTGAAGCGGTGGGGGTCGGTATGGGGGCGGGGGCCTGGGCCCGGTGATGTTTCGTCAGAAAAACACCGGCGAGTACGACGATCATTCCGGCGACGGTCCGGATCGTCAGCTCCTCGCCGAGGACGAGCGCGCCGAGCGCCGTGGAGACCACCGGCAGCAGATAGCCGACGGTCGCCGCACTCGTGGGGCCTTCCGTGGCGATGAGACGGTAGTTGAGGTGGAAGGTGAGCCCGGTGCAGGCGACGCCGAGAACGGCGACGGCGACGAGTCCCAGCGGATCGGCGCCCGCGACCGGGTCGAGCGAGCCGCTGACCGGGAGCGCGAGCGTGCTCAGCCCGGCCGCGGCCGTGAGCTGGGCGGCGGAGAGCGCCAACGGGCCCGTTCCCGTGCCGGTGAGGGCACGGGCCATGTAGGCGAAGGCGATCGCGTAACTGGCCGCCGCGCCGAGCAGGGCGAGCGCGGGCAGGGCCGGGAGGCCGCCGCCGTCCCGCCACGGGGAGAAGATCAGCAGCACGCCCGCGAAGCCGAGCACCAGACCGCCCAACCGCAGCGGACCGCGGGCCCGTTCGGTGCCGCGGGCCCGTTCGGTGCCGAGGGCCCGTTCGGTGCCGAGGGCCCGTTCGGTGCCGAGGGCCCGTTCGGTGCCGAGGGCGAGGCCGACCAGCAGGGACCAGAGCGGGGTGGTCGCGTGCAGCACCCCGGCCAGGCCTGAACCGACGCCGCGCTCGCCGTACGCGGTCAGCAGGAACGGCAGCACGTTGCAGAGCAGCGCCGCCAGCGTGAGCCGGCGCCAGACGGCGGCGCCGCGCGGCAGGCGCTGCCGGGCGGAACGGGCGAGCAGCAGCAGGACGGCGGCGCCGAGGACCGAACGGAGCACGGTGATCTGCACGGGGGTGAGCCCGTGCTGGAGCGCGAGCCGGATCCAGAGGAAGCCCGAGCCCCAGAACAGGGCGAGAACGGCCATCCGCAGCACGGGCGGTGCTCCTTCTGTCGAGGTGACGGTGTCGGGTGTGTCGGTGTCGGGTGCCCGGGGGCGGTGTCGGGTGCCAGGGGGTGCCAGGGGGTGTCGGGGGGTGTCGGGGGGTGTCGGGGTGTTCGACGACGGTCCCGCGACGGGATCCGGTAGCACAAGCGAAATGTTCTTCACCACCTTTAAGCTGAGCTACATGACTGAGGTACTCGACGTCCGACGGATGCAGGTCCTGCGGGCCGTGGTCGACCACGGCTCGGTGAGCGCGGCGGCCGGCGCGCTCGGCTACACCCCGTCCGCCGTCAGCCAGCAGGTGGCGGTGCTGGAGCGGGAGACCGGGACGGCCCTGCTGGAACGCGTCGGGCGCGGCGTGCGGCCGACCGCCGCCGGACTGCTGCTCGCCGGGCACGCCGCCGTCATCGAGCGGCAGGTCGCGGAGGCCGGCGCGGCGCTGGCCGACCTGCGGGCCGGGCGCAGCGGCAGCCTGACCGTGCGCTACTTCGCCACGGCCGGCGCCGCGTTGGTGGCCCCGGCGGTGGCCGCGTTCCGCCGAACACACCCGGGCGTACGGCTCGACCTCGGCATGACCGACCCGGAGGACCCGCTCACCGAGGTGCTGGACGGCCGGGCCGACCTCGCGGTGGCGGTCCGGTCCGACGGCGCCGCGCACCCCGGCCTGCGGCTGGTCCACCTGCGCGACGACCCGTACCGGGCGGTGCTGCCCAGGGGCCACCGGCTCGCCGCGAAGCGCGTCCTGGACCTCGCCGAGCTCGCGGACGAGCCCTGGGTGGGGGCCGAGCCGCCCGGCCCGTGCCGGGAGGTCGTCCGGGGGGCCTGCGACGCGGCCGGGTTCGGGCCGTCCATCGCGGTGGACAGCGCCGACTACGCGACGGCGCAGGGCTTCGTCGCGGCCGGACTGGGCATCGCCCTGGTCCCCGCCCTCGGGCTCGCCCAGCGCCACCCGGGCGTCACCGTGCGTCGGCTCCGCGGCCCGGAGCCGGTCCGTGCACTGCACGCCGCAGTACGCGAGGGCGCCTGGGGACAGCCGGTGCTCGGCGCGCTGGTGTCCGCGCTGCGGGTGGCGGCGCAGCCGTAGTACCACCGGCCCGACCGCCTCCGGGCGGTGGCGGTGTGATCTCACTCTCGCGGGGGCCGGGTTAGCGCCCGTACAGCGGACGGCAAAGGCACGGACAGGGCACGGGCAGGGCACGGGCAGGGCACAGGCAGGGCTGCGCCAATTCGTTGAAGAGAGTCGAAGAGAGCTGAAGAGAAAGGAAGTACGGAACGTGGACAGTGCTACCGGGGACCTCTACCGGGCCTTCGCGGAGCGGGAGGCCCGCGGCAACTCGGCGAGCTACCAGGACCTCGCCGAACGCGTCGCCGGAGACGAGGAGTTGTGCGCCCTGCTGGACGGACTGCCGGTCGCGAAGCGGCAGCCGAACCTGCTGTTCGGTTCGGTCCGCCACCTCGGCGGACCGGTGACGGCCGGCTATCCGGCCTTCCGCACCTGGGTATCGGCGCACTGGGACGAGGTCGCGGCGACGATGCTGCGACGGCGGACGCAGACCAACGAGGCCGGCCGGTGCGCCACCCTGCTGCCGCTGCTGTCGGCGCTGCCGCAGCCGCTCGCGCTGATCGAGGTGGGGGCCTCGGCGGGGCTCTGCCTCTACCCCGACCGGTACCGGTACCGGTACACGGTTGACGTGGGCGACGTGGGCGACGTGGGCGACGTGCGCGACGTGCGCGACGTGCGCGACGTGCGCGAAGCGGGCGACCCGGCAGTCGAGTTCGGTGCCCAGGAGAGCCCGGTGACGCTGGAGTGCGCGGTGCGCGGGCCGGTACCGCTGCCGGCGTCGCTGCGGGAGCGGCTGCCCGAAGTGGTCTGGCGCGCCGGGATCGACCTCAACCCGCTGGACGTCCGGGACGAGGAGGACGTGCGCTGGCTGGAGTCGCTGGTCTGGCCCGAGCAGGCCCACCGGCTGGAGCGGCTGCGCGGCGCCGTCCAGGTCGCCCGGGCCGAGCCGCCGCACCTGGTGCGCGGCGATCTCAACGCGACGGTACGGGAGTTGGTAGCGCAGGTGCCTGCCGGTGCCACGCCGGTGGTGTTCCACAGCGCGGTGCTCGCCTACCTGTCCCCGGAGGCGCGGGAGGAGTTCGCGGTGACCATGCGCGGCCTGCCCGGGCACTGGATCTCCAACGAGGCCGTCTCGGTGCTGCCGGCCGTCGAGCGGCGACTCCCCCACCCGGCGCCCGCCGGATCCGGGCTGTTCGCGCTCGCTCTGGACGAGCGGCCGGTGGCCTTCACCGGACCGCACGGGCAGTCCCTCCACTGGTTCCGGTCCCGGGACGGTCTCGGGGCTTGAAGCTGCCGCAGCGGCAGCTTCTACCGTCGTGACCGGGGCCGGAGGAACCGGCCCTGGTCCAAGCGAACGTGAACGAGGGAGACGGCGCATGGCAACGGCTTGGCCGATCGCGGAAGTCGTCCGGATGTCGGGCGTGACCGCCCGGACCCTGCGGCACTACGACGAGATCGGCCTGCTGCCCCCGGCCTGGATCGGCTCGAACGGCCACCGCTACTACGAGGAGCGGCAGTTGCTCCAGCTGCAACAGATCCTCGTGCTGCGGGCGCTGGGGGTCGGGCTGACCGGGATCGCCCGGATCCTGGGCGACCAGGTGGACGAGCTGGAGGCCCTGCGGGACCACCGGCACCGGCTGCTCGCCGAGCGCGACCGGCTGGACACCCTGGCCGCCACCGTCTCCCGCACGATCGCCGACCTGGAACGTTCCCGAAAGGACGGCACACCCATGACCAGCATCAACCGCCCGGAGAACCTGTTCGAGGGCATCCAGCCCGGCGACGTCGAGGAGAGCCTGCGGGACTTCCCCGAGCACGCCGAGGCGGCGCGGCGCGCCACCGCCGCGATGAGCCAGGCCGACGTCGAGGCCGGACAGCGCGAGCGGACGGCGCGGATGATCCGCCTGGCGGAGCTGCTGGCGGCCGGCAACCCGGCGGACGCCGAGCCCGTGCAGAGCCACATCGACGCCGAGTACCTGGCGCTCACCTCCCTCCGGACGGTCTCCGTCGAGGAGTTCCGCGCGATCGCGCGCTCCTGCACGGAGAACGCCCAGTGGAGTGCCGTGTACGAGGCCATCACCCCGGGCCTGGCCGCGTACCAGCGGGCCGCCATGGAGGCGTACGCGGAGGCGCGGCTGGCCTGAGCCACCGGCGGGGCGGGGCGGCAGGGCCCGGCCTCTCCGCCGCCCCAGTCGGGGTGGCAGGGAGGGCCCGCCCCGCCTCGCCCCGCCGTCACTCGGTGCGCAGCGCCGTGACCGTCCGGGTGCGGGCGGTCCAGGCGGCGGGGAGGAGGGCGCCGAGCAGCGCCAGTACCAGGCCGCCGAGTATCAGCGGCCCCACCACCGAGGGGTGGAACACGGTGAGGTCCGCCTCCGGCACCCCGACCCCGGCGGCGCGGGCCATCGCCGGCATCACCTGGTGGTGCAGCAGGATCCCGATCGGGACCCCGATCAGCCCGGCCACCAGCCCGCTGCCGCAGACCGAGGTGAGCACCATGCCGACCGTCTGCCGGGGCGACATCCCCAGCGCCTTGAGCACCCCGAGGTCGTGCACCCGCTCCCGGGTGTCCAGCAGCACCGTGTTGAGCACGCCCAGGCCGGCCACCACGGCCAGCAGCAGGGTGAGCGTCCCGGCGAGGGTGTTCATGGCCAGCATCACGATGCTGATCTGCTGCCGACCCGCTTCGGCGCTCAGGCCCAGCGGCCGGACGGCGTCGTCGAGCCCGTCCGCGTACGCCTGCGCGTCCGTGCCCGGGGTGAGGTCGATCTGGAAGGCGACCGTGTCGGCCTGGACGGCGGTGCCGAGCGGGGCCAGCGCGGCCCGGTCGACGAACACCTGGTCGTTGGTGGTCAGGACCTCGCCGCTGATCCGCACCGGGGTGCTGCGCCCGTGGTCGGTGAGGGTGACGGTGTCGCCGACGCGCACCTGGTTGGCGCGCAGGAAGGCGGTGGCGACGACCACCTCGCCGGGGCCCTGGAACCATCGGCCGGAGATCAGCTGGTAGCCGCCCCAGGAGGCGTCCCCGGTGAAGGCGATCACCGCGGTGCGCCCGGTGTTCCCGGCCACGGCGACCGGTGTCGGAGCGGTGCTGTACCAGGCCCGGGTACCGGGGCGGTCGGCGATCGCCCCGGCCGCGGCGGCCTCGTCCACGTGGTCGGGGGCCTTCGTCGAGCTCTCGATCGGGGTCTGGACCACGACCTTGCCGGAGCGCCCGGCCTGGAGGCCGTCCTGGAAGGAGCCGAGCGAGAGCGTCAGGCCGACGCACAGGGTGACTCCGGCCGTGCCGAGCACCACCGCGGCGGCCGTGGTCGCCGAGCGGCCCGGCCGGGTGAGCGGGGTCGCCAGCCCGAGGCTCAGGGCGCGCGGCACCGGTAGGCGGCCGATGAACTGCCGGACCCTGGCGACCGGACCGGACGCCCCGGCCGGACTCGACGCCCCGGCCGGGCCCGACGTGTCGACCCGACCAGACGCACTCGCCTGGCCGGAAGCCCCCGGACGGCCCGGGCCGCCGCGGGAGGCTGCCCGCCGGGCGCCCGGCGCCGTCCGGCCGACCGCGAGCGCCTCCACCGTGCGCAGCCGGCCGGCCCGCAGCGCGGGCACCAGGGCGGTGCCCGCCACGGCTGCCAGGGCCACCGCCGAAACGGCGACGTCCACCCAGAGCGGGATGCCGAGCAGACCGCCGCGCAGGGCCTTGTGCGCCACCCCGAGGACGGGCACGGACAGCAGGTTCCCGCCGAGCACGCCGAGCGCCGTGCCGACCCCGGCCGGGATCAGTGCCTGGCCGACGTAGGCGCGCGCCACCTGGGACGGGGTGAAGCCGAGCGATTTGAGGATGCCGATCCGCCGGGTGGCGGCGCTGACGGCGCCGCTGACCACGACGCCGATGATCAGCACCGACATGGCCAGGCCGAGTACCCCGAAGGCCGTCACGAACGGGACGAAGGTCGCGGCCGTCCGGTTGGCCTCCGTCTGGGCCGGCCGGTACGAGGTGGCCCTGGAGAGGGCGCCGCCCGGCACTGCGGCGGCGAGCGCCGCACGGTCGGTCTCCACCTCGGCGTCGGTGTCGGCGTGGGCGAAGCGGTAGAGGTACTGGGCGGCGGGCGCCGTACCGGGCGCGGTGAGCCCGGCGACCTGTTCGGGGGCGATCCAGCCGTCCGCGCTCCAGGAGGGGGAGGCGGCCAGGCCGACGACCTTGAGGACCGGGTGCCCTGGGAGGTCGGGGAACTGCATGCTGTCGCCGACGCCCAGCGGCGAGTGGCCGTCCAGGAACACCACCTCGCCGGGGCCGGCGAGCCAGCGGCCCATGGTGATCCGCAGGCCGTCCAGCGGGCCGTCCTTCGCCCGGCCGACCAGCGTCACCGGCGGGAGCAGGCTGCCGGCCGGCGGGATCCGGAGCTCGTCGCCGGCGCGTGGCTGGACGGTGAGCGCCGGGTAGGGGCCGGCCGAGGCCGTCACGCCGGGGGCGTGCGCGGTCGCGGCGAGTTGGGCGGGGCTCGCCCTGGCCGGGTCGTACAGCACGTTGAGGTGCGCGCCGCGCTGGTCGGCGAAGGTGCGCTGGTACGGGCCCTGGGAGGCGGCCAGCAGGCCCGTGGCGAGGATGCACGCCGTCACGGCCGCCATCGTGGTGAGTACCATGACCAGGGTCTGCACCCGCTTGCGGCCGACCCCGGCGCGAACCACCTTGCCCAGTACGCTCATGCGCCCGCCTCCCTTCGCCCGGCGGGGGCGTTCGCCCGCACGCGCCCTCCCGTGATCCGCTCTCCCCCGGCCTCCGGCCGGGGGCACCCCCACCACCCGCTCATCGCACACCGCCGGGGGCCGGCACGGCCGCGGTGTCCCGGACCAGCCGGCCGTCGAGCAGCTCGATGGTCCGGTCGGCGCAGGCCTCGGCGAGCGCGGTGTCGTGGGTGACCAGCAGGATCGTCTGGCCCTCCGCGTTGAGCCCCCGGAGCAGGTCGCGGACGTCGGCGGCCGAGGCGGTGTCCAGCGCCCCGGTCGGCTCGTCGGCGAGCAGCAGCGGCGGGCGGTTCATCAAGGCCCGTGCCACCGCGACGCGTTGGCGCTCGCCGCCGGAGAGCCGACCGGGGAAGGCCTTGGCGTGCCGGGCGACCCCGAGCCGCTCCAGCAGCTCGCCGGCCCGGGCCCGGGCCTGCTCCCGCCGCATCCCGGCGAGCTGGGCCGGGAGCAGCACGTTGTCCTCGACGTTCAGGTCGTCCAGCAGGTTGAAGAACTGGAACACCATGCCGATCCGCTTCCGCCGGTACTCGGCCAGGGCGGCCTCGCCGAGCTCGTGGACGGCCACGCCGTCCACCTCGACGGTGCCCTCGCTCGGGCGGTCGAGGCCGGCGACCAGGTTCAGCAGGGTGGACTTGCCGCTGCCCGAGCGGCCGAGCACGGCCAGCGCCTCGCCGGCCCGGACCTCCAGGTCGAGCCCGGCCAGCGCGGGGTGGGCGGCGTCGGATCGGTCGTACGTCTTGCTGACGCCGCGGATCCGGATGATCGGCGCGTTCACGGGCCCTCCACGATTCGAGGTCCGGCACCGGAAGTCCGGGCCGGCTGACGGGACATGACGCTACGAATTCGGGGCGGGGCACGGACAGCCGCCTGGACGGCCTCTCGGGGGTGTATCCAGGTACACCCCGGATTGGGGGCGCAGACCTAGAGCGCTGCACGTCACGGCGCGGCAGACTGACGCCGGATGATCAACCGGGGCCGCGGGGCCACCGACCGGAGGGGAGGCGCGGGATGAGGACGAGCGCAGTGTCCAGGGCCGTCGCGCAGCTGGAGGGTGCCGTCGTAGCCGGCGTGCGGGCGCTCTACATGGTCACGTTGGCCGTCACGGGGCTGATGGCGCTGCTGGCCGGGCCGGTCCTGCTGGCCGCCGCCCTGCTCGGCCCCGACGACGCCGAGCCGTTCGCCCACGGTCCGGGCGGGCCGCTGATCCTGCTGGTGCCGCTGACGCCGGTCGCCCTCTGGGCGCTCTGCTGGGCCACCGGGGGCGGCGGCCGGGCGGCCGGGGCCGTCCTGTTCGCGCCGGGCGCGCTCGCGCTGATGGCCACCGACCTCTACGGCGGCGCCCCGCCCGGCGGTCGGTCCGGATCGCTCTGCCTGGGGCCGGCGATGCTGGTGCTCGGCCTGCTCGGCACGCGCTGGATCGCGGCGGAGAACCGGCGGATCGTCGGCCGGTGGAGCGGCCGGCCGATCCCGGTGCCGTACCACCGCGTCGACGCCGGGCCGTGGCAGCGGATGCGCGCCGGCGGCTGGTTGGCCGATCCGGCGACCTGGCGGGACCTCCTCTGGGTGCTCGTCTCCGGCTGCGTCATCCCGATCACCGCCGTGATCGTCGTGCTGACCCCGATCGCCCTCCAGGTGCTCGGCCGGAACGGGCCGTTCCTCCCGCTGGGGCCCGTCTACATGATGGGGCTCTACATCTCCCCGCTGGCCGCCCTGTGGGCCGCGCCGCCGATCCTGCGGGTGCACGAGCGGGCAGCCCGAGCCCTGCTCGGCCCGTCCCGGCGGAGCGAACTCGCCCGCCAGGTCAGTCATCTGGCCCGAACCAGGGCGGACACCATCGACGCCGGGGCGGCCGAGCTGCGCCGGATCGAGCGGGACCTGCACGACGGGGCGCAGGCCCGGCTGGTCGCCCTGGGCATGCTGCTGACCGTGGCCGAGCAGGTGAAGGACGACCCGAAGGCCCTGCAACCCCTGCTGGTCGAGGCCCGGATGTCCTCGGTCAAGGCCCTGAGCGAGCTGCGCGACCTGGTCCGGGGCATCCATCCGCCGGTGCTCGCCGACCGCGGCCTGGCCGACGCGGTCGAGGCGACCGCGCTGGACCTCCCGCTGCCGGTCACCTTCACCGGCGGGCTGCCCGGCCGGGCGCCCGCCCCGGTGGAGTCCGCCGTCTACTTCGCGGTGAGCGAGCTGCTGGCCAACGTGGTGAAACACGCCGGCGCCTCGCACGTGTGGATCGAGATAGGGCACAGTGACGGGCTGCTGCGGATATCGGTCACCGATGACGGGCGCGGTGGCGCCAACCCGTCCCGGGGGACCGGCCTCAGCGGAACCGAACGCCGACTGGCCGCCTTCGACGGGGTGCTCGCGATCAGCAGCCCCTCCGGTGGCCCGACCATTGTGAACCTGGAGATCCCGTGCGCGTTGTCATCGCCGAAGACCTCTTCCTCCTCCGGGACGGCCTGACCCGGCTGCTGGAGGCCAGCGGCATGGAGGTCACCGCGGCGGTCGAGACCGGCGACGAACTGCTCGCCGCGGTGGCCGCCGACCGGCCGGACATCGCCGTGGTCGACGTCCGACTGCCGCCCGGCTTCACCGACGAGGGGCTGCGGGCGGCGCTGGCCGCCCGCCAGGCGCACCCAGGGCTGCCCGTCCTGGTGCTGTCGCAGTTCGTGGAGCAGTTGTACGCGCGCGAGCTGCTGGCCGGCAGCACCGGCGGGATCGGCTACCTGCTGAAGGACCGGGTGCTGGACGGCGCCCAGTTCATCGACGCGGTGCAGCGGGTCTCCCGGGGCGGCACCGTGATGGACCCGGAGGTGATCAGCCGGCTGCTCACCCACAACTCCTCGGCCGGCCCGGTCTCCACCCTCTCCCCGCGCGAGCGGCAGGTGCTGGCGCTGATGGCCGAGGGGCGCTCCAACGCGGCGATCGCCCAGCAGTTGGTGATCACCGAGCGGGCCGTCGCCAAGCACACCGCGTCGATCTTCGTCCGACTCGACCTCCAGCCCTCCGACGACGACAACCGCCGCGTCCTGGCCGTGCTGGCCTACCTCAACAACGGCTGAGAGGGGCGACACACAAAGGCTTTCCACCCTATCCACCCCTTGAAGGGCCACCGCCAAGTGAGAGACCGCCCTCCGCTGCAGGGGGCTCGCCCGCTCCGGTCAAGGTCATCTACGCTGGTGACGTGCTCATCCTTGTTCGCCGTCGCCACGTGGACCTGCTCCGCGTGACAAGCATGTCCTGTCGACGCTCCAGCTGAACCTCGCGCCACCCACCCTCAAGGGCAGCCTCCACCCGGCCGCCTCCACCTCCCGGCTCCCGGAGCACCCGCCGCACCAGGCGGCCACTCCGGCCATCCCCCGGTCGATCACCGGGACAGGCCGGGACGAGACCAGCGGATGTCACACATGTCGCAGCAGTACACCCCCATATCCGACTCCCTCCCGGTGATCAACCTCTCGCTCGCCGACGGCGGCCCGGACGACCGCCGCCGACTGCACGACGAACTCCGTGCCGCAGCCACCGACGTCGGGTTCTTCCAGCTCGTCGGCCACGGCATCACCCCGGAGGAGACGGCCGCGCTCACCGACGCGATGCGCGCCTTCTTCGACCTCCCCGAGGCCGACCGGCTCGCCGTGAGCAACCTCAACTCCCCCCACTACCGCGGCTACACCCGCACCGGCGACGAGCGCACCGGCGGCAGCCAGGACTGGCGCGACCAGCTGGACATCGGCGCCGAGCTGCCCTCGCACGTGCCCGGCACCGGCGAGCCCCCGTACTGGTGGCTGGAGGGCCCCAACCAGTGGCCCGCGGCGCTCCCCGAGCTGCGCACCGCCGCGCTCGGCTGGATCGACCACCTCAGCGACACCGCCCGCCGGCTGCTGCACGAGCTCCTCACCGCGATCGGCGCCCGCCCCGACTTCTACGACGAGGCCTTCGCCGGCCACCCCCACCTGCGGCTCAAGCTGGTCCGCTACCCCGGCACCGCTCCGGACGGCGCCGGCCAGGGCGTCGGCGCCCACAAGGACTACGGCTTCATCACGCTGCTGCTCCAGGACACCGTCGGCGGCCTCCAGGTCGAGCGCCCGGACGGCACCTTCCTGGAGGTCCCGCCGATGCCGGGCGCCTTCGTCGTCAACCTCGGCGAACTGCTGGAGGTGGCCACCGACGGCTACCTCAAGGCCACCAACCACCGCGTGGTCAGCCCGGTCGGCGCCCGCGAGCGCTTCTCCGTCCCGTTCTTCTACAACCCCCGCCTCGACGCCCACATCGAGCCGCTGGACTTCCCGCTCGCCCGGCACGCCCCCGGCGCCACCGCGGACCCGGACAACCCGCTGTTCGCCGAGTTCGGCCTCAACGAGTGGAAGGGCTACACGCGGGCCCATCCCGAGGTCACCCGCCGCCACCACGCCGACCTGGCCGACGCCGCCTCCCGGTAGCCCCACACCCCGGAGGCCGAGACCAGTCGCGCCGCAGCACAGAAGCAGCACCGGCCAGAGGCACCAGCACCCCGAGTCCGCCCCCGCCGCTCCCCAGCGGCGGGGGCGGACTCACGTGTGCGGCGGGCCACCGTCGCCGGTGGAGCAGCCGGTGGAGCAGCCGGTGGACCAGGGGGACGGGCACTGTCACACTGCTGCTGTCACAGTGGAAGTGTGCCAGTGCAGGAGGCGGCAGATGGGGGAGCTCGGGGCCGTGGGAGACGGGGGCGGGGTGCGGCTGACGGTCGACGAACTGGCGGCGCGGGCCGGGGTGACGGTCCGGACGGTGCGGTTCTACGGAACGAAGGGCCTGCTGCCACCACCGGAGTTGGGGCCGCGCCGGGTCGGGCTGTACGGGGCGGCGCACCTGGACCGACTGGAGCTGATCGAGGAGTTGCAGCGTCAGGGGCTGACGTTGGCCGCGATCGAGCGGTACCTGGCCCGGCTGCCGGAGGACAGCACGCCGCTGGACCTGGCGATCCACCGAGCGCTGGTGGCGTCCTGGACACCCGAGGCGGCGGAGGAACTGGGCCGGGCGCAGTTGGAGCGGCGGGCCGGGCGGGGGCTGCCGGAGGAGCAGGTGGAACGCCTGGTCGCGATGGGGGCGTTGGAGCGGACGGCCGATCCGGAGCTGTTCCGGGTGGATCCGGGCCTGCTGCCGCTGGGGGTGCGGATCCTGGACGTGCCGATCCCGCTGGAGACGCTGCTGGCCGCGCGGGCGGTGGTGCTGGAGCACAGCCGGGCGACGGCCCGGGAGTTGCAGCGGCTGTTCCGGGAGACGGTGTGGCGGCCCTACCGGGAGAGCGAGCCGGCGCCGGACGAGCTGGCCCTGATGAGGGCGCTGACGGACCACATCCAGCCGATGGTGGCGCAGGCACTGGTCACGGCGTTCCAGCGCTCGCTGCGGGAGGAACTCGGCGAGGAACTGCGGGAGGACTCGGCGGGGAGCTGAACGGGGAGCTCGGCGGGGAACTCAGCAGGGAGCTGAGCAAGGAACTCGGCGAGGACCTGGGCGGGGACCTGGGCAGGGAATCGCAGGAGGAGCCGGGTGGGGGCCGTCCGGCACCCGGCCCCCACCCGCTCAGGACTGACGGTCAGTCGGTGAAGGTGCGCCCCTCCGCCGCGATCCGCTCCAGCAGCGCCGGCGGCGCGAACCGTTCGCCGTAGGCGGCGGCGAGTTCGCGGGCCCGGGCCGCGAAGCCGGCCGGGCCGCCCTCGTACCCGTTGATGTACTGGAACACGCCGCCCGTCCAGGCCGGGAAGCCGATGCCGAGGATGGAGCCCACGTTGGCGTCGGCGACCGAGGTCAGCACGCCCTCCTCCAGGCAGCGCACCGAGTCCAGCACCTCGCTGAACAGCATCCGCTCCTTGAGGCCCTCGAAGGGGAGGTCCTCGGAGGGGACGTCCGCGGCCGGCTCGCCGAAGTGCTCGCGCAGCCCCGGCCAGAGCCGCCCGCGCTTGCCGTCCTCGCCGTACTCGTAGAAGCCGGCGCCGCCGCTGCGCCCGGGACGGCCGAACTCGTCGACCATCCGGTCGACCACCGCGTCGGCCGGGTGGGGCGTCCAGCTGCCGCCGGCGGCCTCGACCGCGCGCCGGTACTCGTCGCGGATCTTGCGCGGCAGGGTGAGGGTGAGCTCGTCCATCAGCGAGAGCACCTTGGCGGGGTAGCCGGCCTGGGCGGCGGCCTGCTCGATGCTGGCCGGGGGGACGCCCTCGCCGACCATGGCGACGCCCTCGTTGAGGAACTGGCCGATGACCCGCGAGGTGAAGAAGCCGCGCGAGTCGTTGACCACGATCGGGGTCCGGTCGATCTGCCGGACCAGGTCGAAGGCGCGGGCGAGGGCCTCGTCGCCGGTCTGCGGGCCGCGGATGATCTCGACCAGGCGCATCTTGTCGACCGGGGAGAAGAAGTGCAGTCCGATGAAGTCCGCGGTGCGCTCGACGCCTTCGGCGAGCAGCCCGATCGGCAGGGTGGAGGTGTTGGAGCAGAGCAGCGCGTCGGGGGCGAGGACGCCCTCGACCTCCTGGAACACCTTGTGCTTGAGCTCGGTGTTCTCGAAGACGGCCTCGATCACCGCGTCGCAGCCGGCCAGGTCCGCGGCCTCGGCGGTGGGGGTGATCCGGGCGAGCAGCGCGTCCCGCTTGGCCTCGGTTGAGCGGCCGCGGGCGATCGCCTTGTCCAGCAGCCCGGCGGAGTAGGCCTTGCCGCGTTCGGCGGCGGCCATGCTCACGTCCTTGAGCACGACCTCGATGCCGGCCTTGGCGCAGGTGTAGGCGATGCCCGCGCCCATCATCCCGGCGCCGAGCACGGCGACCTTGCGGACGAGTCGCTTCTCGACGCCCTGGGGGCGGCCGGCGCCGGAGTTGACCGCCTGGAGGTCGAAGAACAGCGCCTGGATCATGTTCTTGCTGGTCTGTCCGCAGGCGAGCTCGGTGAAGTAGCGGGCCTCGATCGCCATCGCGGTGTCGATGTCGACCTGGGCGCTCTCCACGGCGGCGGCCAGGATGTTGCGCGGGGCCGGGTAGGGCGCGCCGTTCAGCTGCTTGCGCAGGTTGGCCGGGAAGGCGGGCAGGTTGGCGGCGAACGCCGGGGTCGCGGGGGTGCCGCCGGGGATCTTGTGGCCCTTGACGTCCCAGGGCTGGACGGCGGCCGGGTTGGCCTCGATCCAGGCCCGCGCCCGGGCGGTCAACTCCTCCGGGGTGGCGACGAGTTCGTGGACGAGTCCGTGTCCCAGGGCCTGCGCCGGACGGTACTGGCGGCCCTCCAGGAGGAACTTCAGCAGGGCGTCGGTGATGCCGAACAGCCGTACGGTGCGGACCACTCCGCCGCCGCCCGGCAGCAGGCCGAGGGTGACCTCGGGCAGGCCGAGCCGGCTGGCGGGGTTGTCCAGGGCGATCCGGTGGTGGCAGGCGAGGGCGATCTCCAGGCCGCCGCCGAGCGCGCTGCCGTTGACGGCGGCGACGACCGGCTTGCCGAGGGTCTCCAGCCTGCGCAGCGCGCGCTTGATCCGCTGGGACTTCTCGAAGACGGCGGCGGCGTCCTCGGGGCGGGCGGCGGAGAGCAGCCGGAGGTCTCCCCCGGCGAAGAAGGTCTTCTTCCCGGAGGTGACGATCACGCCGCGCAGCCCGTCGGCGGCGGCGAGGCCGGCCAGCCGGTCGACGACGGCGTCGAGGTCGGTGGTGAAGGCCTCGTTCATGGTGTTGACGGACTGGGTCGGGTCGTCGAGGACGAGGGTGACCACGCCGTCCTGGTCCTGCTCCCAGCGGATGGTGGTGGTGTCGCTCATGAGTTCAGGGTCTCCGAGGGGATCCGAGGGACAGTGGGTCAGATGCGCTCGACGATGGTGGCGACGCCCATGCCGCCGCCCACGCACAGGGTGATCAGGCCGTAGCGCAGGTCGCGCCGCTCCAACTCGTCGATCACGGTGCCGAGCAGCATCGCGCCGGTGGCGCCGAGCGGGTGGCCGAGGGCGATCGCGCCGCCGTTGACGTTGACCTGATCCGGCCGGAAGCCCAGTTCGCGGATGAAGCGCAGGGCGACCGCCGCGAAGGCCTCGTTGATCTCGACCAGGTCGATGTCGGCGGCGGTGAGCCCGGCCTTGGCGAGCGCCTTGCGGGTGGCCGGGGCGGGGCCGGTGAGCATGATGGTGGGCTCGGAGCCGGAGACGGCGGCGGAGACGATCCGGGCGCGCGGGCGCAGCCCGTACCGCTCGCCGATCTCCCGGCTGCCGATGGCGACGAGCGCGGCGCCGTCGACGATGCCGGAGGAGTTGCCGGCGTGGTGGACGTGGTCGATGGCCTCGACCCAGTGGTACTTCTGCAGGGCGACGGCGTCGAAGCCGCCGGCCTCGCCGATGCCGGCGAAGGAGGGCTTGAGGCCGGCCAGGGTCTCGACGGTGGTGCCGGGGCGGATGAACTCGTCGCGCTCCAGCACGACCAGGCCGTTGCGGTCGCGGACCGGGACCACCGAGCGGTCGAACAGGCCGTCCGCCTGCGCCTTGGCGGCGCGGGCCTGGGATTCGGCGGCGAAGGCGTCCACGTCGGTGCGGGAGAGGCCCTCGATGGTGGCGATCAGGTCGGCGCCGATGCCCTGCGGGACGAAGTTGGTCTCGTACGCGGTCATCGGGTCCGCGAACCAGGCGCCGCCGTCGGAGGCCATCTTGACCCGGGACATCGACTCGACGCCGCCGGCCAGGATGAGGTCCTCCCAGCCCGAACGGACCTTGGCGGCAGCCAGGTTGACGGCCTCCAAGCCTGAGGCGCAGAAGCGGTTCTCCTGGACGCCGGCCACCGTGTCGGGCAGGCCGGCCGCGATGGCCGCGATCCGGGCGATGTCGGAGCCCTGGTCGCCGACCGGGCTGACCACGCCGAGCACGATGTCGTCGATCGCCGCCGGGTCCAACTCGGGGTGCCGGTTGCGCAGTTCGTGGATCAGGCCGACGACGAGGTCGATCGGCTTGGTGCCGTGCAACGAGCCGGTGGCCTTGCCCCGGCCGCGCGGGGTGCGGATCGCGTCGTAGACGTACGCTTCGGTGGTCACGGTCAAACGCCTTTCGGGGCAGGGGGGTTCGCGGGAGGCCTCAGCCGAGGATGGACCGGCCGACGATCTCCTTCATGATCTCGGTGGTGCCGCCGTAGATGGTCTGGATCCGGCCGTCGGTGAACGCCCGGGCGACCGGGAACTCGCTCATGTACCCGTAGCCGCCGTGCAATTGGAGGCAGCGGTCGGCGGTGCGCTTCTGCAGTTCGGTGGCCCACCACTTGGCCATCGAGGCGTCCGCCGGGGTGAGCGCGTAGCGGTTGTGCTCGGTGATGCAGCGGTCGACGAAGGCCCGGGTGACGGCGCACTCGGTGGCGAGTTCGGCGATCTCGAAGCGCACGTGCTGGAGCTTGGCCAGCGGGCGGCCGAAGGCCTCGCGCTGCTTGACGTAGTCGGTGGTGATCTCGACCAGGTACTCGGCGCCGGCGATCGCCGCGGCCGCGATGGTCAGCCGCTCCTGGGCGAGGTTCTGCATCAGGTGGACGAAGCCGCCGTTGAGCTCGCCGAGCAGGTTCGCCTTCGGCACCCGGACGTCCTCGAAGAACAACTCGGCGGTGTCCTGGGACTTCTGGCCGATCTTGTCCAGGTTGCGGCCGCGCTCGAAGCCGGGCGTGCCGCGCTCGACGACCAGCAGGCTCAGCCCGTGCGCGCCGCCCTCGGGGGTGGTGCGGGCGACCACGACCACCAGGTCGGCGAGGATGCCGTTGGAGATGAAGGTCTTGGCGCCGTTGAGCAGGTAGTGGTCGCCCCGGTCGACGGCCTGGGTGCGGATGCCCTGGAGGTCGGAGCCGGTGCCGGGCTCGGTCATCGCGATCGCGGTGATCAGCTCGCCGCTGCAGAAGCCGGGCAGCCAGCGGCGCTTCTGCTCCTCGGTGGCGAGCGAGGTGAGGTAGGGGCCGATGATGTCGTTGTGCAGGCCGATCGCCAGCCCGGAGGCGCCGGCCCGGGCGAACTCCTCGGCCAGCACGGCGGCGTAGCGGAAGTCCGGGGCGCCCCCGCCGCCGTACTCCTCGGGGACGGCCATCCCGAGCAGGCCCTGGCGGCCGGCCGCCAGCCAGGCGGAGCGGTCGACGATGCCGGCCTTCTCCCAGCGGTCGTAGTGCGGCAGCACCTCCTTGGCGAGGAAGGCCCGCACGGCGGCCCGGAAGTCCTCGTGCTGCTCGGTGAAGATCTCGCGCTGCAACGCTACGCTCCTTGTCCTGCATCGGAGTTGTCGGAGTTGAGAGACGGGACGGCCCAGTCGCGGGCCACCTCGGCGGTGTCCGCACCCGGCCGGGCCGGCGGGCGGCGCAGCGCGCCGGGGGTGGCGGAGAAGCGCGGGGCGGGGGCGGGCTGGGTGACACCGCCCGCCTCGACGTAGGTGCCGCGCGCCAACAGGTGCTCCTCCCGGGCTGCCTGACGCATCGTCAGTACGGGCTCCACGCAGGCGTCGGAGCCGGCGAAGACGGCCTCCCACTCGGCCCTGGTCCGGGTGGCGAAGCGGTCGGCGATCAGGGCTCGCAGTTCGGGCCAGCGGGCCAGGTCGTACTGCCCGGGCGCCTGCGGGCCGAGTTCCAGCAGCCGGGCGAACTCGGCGTAGAACTGCGGCTCCAGCGCCCCCACGGCCAGGTGTCCGCCGTCGGCCGCCCGGTAGACCGCGTAGAACGGCGCGCCGCCGTCCAGCAGGTTGGCGCCCCGGCGGTCCTGCCAGTGGCCGGCCGCGAGCAGTCCCCACAGCATGCTGGACAGGTGCGCCGCGCCGTCCACGATCGCGGCGTCGACGACCTGGCCGGCGCCGGTGCTCCTGGCGTGGTGCAGCCCGGCGAGCAGGCCGACGACCAGGTAGAGCGAGCCGCCCGCGTAGTCGCCCAGCAGGTTGGCCGGGATGCCGGGCGCCTCCTCGGGCCCGCCCGGCCCCGCGACCAGGCCGAGCACCCCGGCCACCGCCGCGTACCCGAGGTCGTGCCCGGCACTGGCGGCGCGCGGCCCCTGCTGCCCCCACCCGGTCATCCGCCCGTACACCAGCGCCGGGTTGCGGGCCAGGCAGTCCTGCGGCCCGACCCCGAGCCGCTCCGCGACCCCGGGCCGGTAGCCCTCGATCAGCAGGTCCGCCCGCTCGACCAGGTCCAGCACCAGGCCGGGCCCCGCCGGGGACTTGAGGTCGACCAGCACCGACCGCTTGTTCCGGTTGGTCACGTCGTACGCCGGATCGATGCCCAGCGGCGACGGATCCGGCCGGTCCACCCGCACCACGTCGGCGCCCAGGTCGGCCAGCAGCATCGCTGCGAACGGCCCCGGCCCGATCCCCGCGAGCTCGACCACCCGCACCCCCGCCAACGGGCCGGGGCCGGTGGCTGTGGCGCCCGGCGGACTGCTCGTGTCACGCACTGGCTGCAGAACCCTTCTGGGTTTGACAGTAAAGCTGTAACACCCGCGATGATAGAGAAGCGACCCGCCGGTAACAAGACCTCCTCCCCCACCATGAACACCGCCGCCGAGGACTTCGCCGCCGCCTGCCGCCTGCCGCCCGAGCGACTGCGCCGGTTCCTCACCGCCGGGGGCAAGGCGATCGAGCGTGAGCCGATCCCGTAGCCGGGGCGGGTGGGCGGAAATGGTCGGGCGACTGTCGGGGTAATGGCCTATGGTGCGGTAGACCTATTACGAACGACACGGGGGAAGCGCCATGACCACCACCGGACACGCCACCGGACACGCCACCCGCACGATCGTCACCGCCTCCGAGCGGCTGGTGCTCGGACGGCCCCAGGAGGGGGACGTGGAGGCGGTGTTCGCGATCCACGGGGATCCGGAGACCAACCGGTACAACCCCAACGGGCCCCACCGCGACCGGGCGGCGAGCCGGGAGATGCTGGACGGCTTCGTCGCCGACTGGGCGCGGGACGGGGTGGGGTACTGCACCGTGTCCACCCGGGAGGAGCCGGAGGCGGTCATCGGGTTCTCCGGGCTCTACCTGCACACGCTGGACGGCGAGCGGGTGTTCAACCTCTACTACCGCTTCCGGCCGTCCGCCTGGGGCCTGGGCTACGCCGCCGAGGCGGCCCGGGCGGCGATGGCGGAGGCGCTGCCGCGCTTCCCCGGCGTGCCGGTGGTCGCCCTGATCCACCCGGACAACGTGCCGTCCCGCCGGCTCGCCGAGCGGCTCGGGCTGCTCCCGGACCCGGACGGCCGCACCGACGACGAGGACCGGCTGATCCACCGGATGGCCTGAGCCGGGGGCCGACCTGGCCACCGCCCTGAGCAGGACCGTTTCTTCCGTCCCGCTGCTACCTGCGAGTAGAGTGCGACGTTCCCCCTTAGCCGTCCGATACCTCCCGTATCGCCTGAAACGAACTGGTGGCCGCATGACAGTCCGGACCCGCCCCGCGCTGTGGTGGCGCATGGGCATCGTGCTCTCGGCGGGCCTCGGCCTGACCCTCGGAACCGCGCCGCTGGTGTTCTTCACCGTGCAGAGCAACGTCATCGTGCTCGGCTACTTCATCGGCGCCGTGTACTGGATGCTCAAGCGCGACACCGTGGACGCGCCCGCACCCCGGCTGCGCGGCGCCGCCACCCTGTACATCCTGATCACCGGTCTGGTCTCGCACGTCCTGCTCCAGCACGGCGCCAACCCGCTGCCCGGGCTGGTCAGCGGGCCGGACAAGCTCGCGCACTGGTCGTCGTTCTTCCTGCACTACGTGACGCCGGTGATGGTGATCGCCGACTGGCTGGTGCTGAAGCCGCGCAACGCGGCGGCCTGGAAGGACATCCCGCTCTGGCTGGCCTTCCCGCTCGGCTACGCGGCGATCGTGCTCGCCCGGAACGCGCTGTTCGACGACTACCCGACGCCCTACCCCTACTTCTTCTTCGACCCCACCACCAAGGGCTACGGCTACGTCTGGGGCCAGATAGCCCTGCTGACGGTCGAGTTCGTGGTGCTGGCCGCCGCCGTGGTCGGGCTGGACCGGCTGGGAACGCTGGTCGCGGGCAAGCTGAGGTCCGCCAAGTCCTGAATGCCCGGGCACGGATGACGGCCTCCCCGGGGGCGCCTCTTCCCCAGGGCGCCCTTTCACAGAGGCGCTTTCCGGGAACGCCCTTTCCCGGGTGACCGTCCGCGCGGCGGCCGGCCTCAGATCCGCCAGGAGCGGATCCGGTCGGCCGCCGCGAACACGTCCGCCCCGCCCGCCGCGATGTCGCGGGCCAGCTCGACCAGCGCCCCGTACGGCGGGTCGACGCCCTCCTTGGCCGCGTGCATGTACGCGGCCGTCGTCATGCAGGCGTACAGGTTGTTGCGCACCGGCAAGGGGCGCAGCAGCACGATGGTGTGCATCAGGGTGGCCGCGCACCAGGCGGCGTCGGCGTCGTGGCCGAGTTGCGCGGTGTTCACCCGGTGCCGGGCGACGGCGGCCTGGAGCGCGGAGTAGTCCCGCACGCTGAGGTCCTCCGGCGAGGCCAGTTCCTGCACGTCGAGCAGCCAGCGCAGGTCGACGTGGAACAGCATCATCCCCGCACCCCCGCCGCGCCGTTCACGCCGCCGGCGCGTCCTCCGGGAACGCGGCGTCGAACTCCGCCCGGTGCGACTTCCAGAACGCCACCGCGTGGTCCACGAACACCCGCCGCTGCTGCTCCCGCACGCTCAGGTCGTGGATGTACGCCTTGATGCTCTTGCCGTCCGCGGCGGCGGCCTCGCGGATCGCGGCGAGCTCGTGCTCCGTGTACTCGATGTTGAGCGCAGGCATGGCGCCGATGGTACTGGAGCGCACCGGAGTTGGGACCACCAACGGAGGATTTTCACCCGCCGTCAAAAGGGTTTGCTGTCGATACCCCCGCGGAGTGGTTTCGGCGCAGCCGCGGGTAGCCCCCAAGTCGGGCGGGGGTCGGGCGCGCGGGATGACGCCGGGGCGGTGGGGGCCGCCGTAGCGTCGGGGGCAAGGCGGCGGAGCGGTTCCGCGGGGGAGGCCGGGCGGTTCGGCGGAGGCCGGAGATGACGCGCAGGACAGTGGGCAGGACCGCAGTGGGCAGGGCCGCGGCGAGCAGGACTGCGGCGAGCGGGGCGGCAGTGGGCAGAGCGGCAGTGGGCAGGACGGTGGCGGCCACGGCGGTGGCGCTCGCGACGACGGTCGCGGTGGCGGCGCCGGGGGTGGCCGCGACGCAGGCCGACGGCCAGGACAGACGGGGCAGGTCCCTCCAGGGGGTCTGGCAGATGGACGGGTACGGCCTGGTGGCCGTGGTCTCCGGGAGCAGCCTGGTCACCTACGACGTGACGACGCACAGCTGCATGCCGGGGTGGGTCACCGGGACGCAGGACGGCGCCCCCGGCCGGGACGGCACCATCCGGTACGTCCTGGGCGACAACGCCCTCACCCTCACCCCGCAGCCGGGCGGGCGCCGGGCGATCGACGCCGAGGAGGGCGGGACGGGCACCAAGACGCTGCGCCGCCTGGACGCGCTGCCGGCGCTGTGCACCCGGCCCGCCCCCAACGACCCGCTCGCGGTCTTCGACCGGTTCTGGGAAACCTTCGAGGAGAACTACCCCTTCTTCGCCGCCAAGGGGATCGACTGGCACGCGGCCCGCGACGAGCAGCGCGCGAAGATCACTCCGGCGACCACCACCGACCAGCTCCAGCAGATCTTCATCGACCTGCTGACCCCGCTCAAGGACGCGCACACCGGTCTGGCCCGGGTGACCGGTACCGGCCCGACCGGCGTCTACTCCGGCCGGCGCGACGGCTCGTTGAAGTCGACGCCCGCCCTACGGGACGCGGCCCGCAAGGCCGTCGACGCACAACTGATCGGCCCTGAACAGGAGTTCGCCGTCAACGAGCAGGGGGTGAGCCGGCTGGGCGTGGGCCGGCTCCCGGGCGGCGGCGGCTACCTGCGGGTGAGCGGCTTCGACGGCTACGCAACCGGCGGGTTCGCCGCCCAGGCCAAGGAGCTCGACCGGGCGCTGGACGCCCTGCTCGCCGACCCCGACCGGCTCAACGGCCTGGTGATCGACGTCCGGCTGAACGGCGGCGGCTCGGACGCGCTCGGGCAGCAGATCGCCGCCCGGCTCACCGACCGCCCGTACGTCGCCTACCGCAAGGTGGCCCGCGACGACCCGGCCGACCCCACGAAGTTCACCCGGCCGCAGCCGGTCGTGGTGCGGCCCGCGCACACCGAGCACTTCACCGGCCCCGTCGCCCTGCTCACCTCCTCGCTGTCGATCAGCGCCGCCGAGACCTTCACCCAGACCCTGATGGGCCGCTCCCCGCACGTCGTCCGGATCGGCGAGAACACCCAGGGCGTCTTCTCCGACGTGCTGATCAAGACCCTCTCGCCGGACTTCATGGTGGTGTTGCCGAACGAGAAGTACCTCACGCCCGACGGCAGCACCTTCGACGGCCCCGGCATCCCGCCGGACATCCGCACGCCGGTGTTCACCGACGACGAGCCGGCCGGGCTCAAGGACTCCGCCCTGAGCACGGCCCGCCGCGTCCTCGGCGAGCAGTAGCGGCCGCATCGCGGGCGAGGCCGCCCGCGCCGTACCGGCCACCCCAGCGGCTGCGGCCCGCGCCGTACCGGCTACATCGGATCCACCCCCCGCAGTTCGCCGTCCAGCTCCAGCCACCGGGTGAGGCCCAGGCCGCGCAGGAACGGCACGTCGTGGCTGGCCACGATCAGCGCGCCCTGGTAGGCGGCGAGCGCCTGGGTGAGCTGGCGGACGCTGGCGAGGTCCAGATTGTTGGTCGGCTCGTCGAGCAGCAGCAGCTGCGGCGGCGGGTCGGCCAGCAGCAGCGCGGCCAGGGTGGCCCGGAACCGCTCGCCGCCGGAGAGGGTCGCGGCGGTCTGGTCGGCCCGGCCGCCGCGGAACAGGAAGCGGGCCAGCCGGGCACGGATCGCGTTGTCCCCGGCGGCGGGGGCGAACAGCTTGACGTTCTCCGCCACGGTCAGCTTGTCGTCCAGCAGGTCGAGCCGCTGCGGCAGGTGGCGCAACGGCACCGGGGTGCTGACCTCGCCCTCCAGCGGGGCGAGTTCGCCCGCGATGGTGCGCAGCAGGGTGGTCTTGCCGGAGCCGTTGCGGCCGACCAGGGCGATCCGCTCGGGGCCGCGCAGGTCGAGGTCGGCGGTGGTGCCGTAGGGCAGCCGGACCTTCTGCAGGGTGAGCACGGTGCGCCCGACCGGGACGGCCGTACGCGGCAGGTCGATCCGGATCTCGGCGTCGTCGCGCACCGCCTCCTCGGCGGCGGTGAGCCGCTGCCGGGCCTCCTCCAGCCGCTCGGTGTGCATGCCCTGGAGCCGCCCGGCCGTCTCCTGGCCCTGGCGTTTGAGCTTGCCCGCGAAGATGTGCGGGTCGTTGCGGGTGACCGAGCGCTTCTTGCCGTAGCTGGCGCTGCGGTCCAGCCGGGTGCGGGCCTCGGTCAAGTCCCGTTTCTGGCGCTCGACGTCGGCCTCGGCGTTGCGCAGCAGCCGCTCGGCGGTCTCCTGCTGGGCGGCGAGGGTGCGCTCGTACTCGGCGAAGTTGCCGCCGTACCAGGTGACCGCGCCGTCCCGCAGGTCGGCGATCTGGTCGACGTGCTGGAGCAGTTCGCGGTCGTGGCTGACGATCAGCATGACGCCGTGCCAGCCGGCGACCGTCTCGTAGAGCCGCTCCCGGGCCGTCCGGTCCAGGTTGTTGGTGGGCTCGTCGAGCAGCAGGACGTCGGGGCGGCGCAGCAGCAGGGCGGCGAGGCGCAGCAGGACGGCCTCGCCGCCGGAGAGCTCCCCGGTGGTGCGGTCGAGGCCGAGGCGGTGCAGGCCGAGCCGGTCGAGGGTGGCGCGGGCGCGCTCCTCGACGTCCCAGTCGTCGCCGACGGCGTCGAAGTGGCGCTGGTCGGAGTCCCCGGACTCGATGGCGTGCAGGGCCTCGCGGGTGGCCCGGATGCCGAGCGCCTCGTCCACCCGCACGGTGGTGTCCAGCGTCAACCCCTGGGGCAGGTAGCCGAGTTCGCCGTCGACCCGGACGGTGCCGCCGGTCGGGGTCAGCTCGCCGGCGATCAGCCGCAGCAGGGTGGACTTGCCGGCGCCGTTGAGCCCGATCAGGCCGGTGCGGCCGGGGCCGACGGCGAGGTGGAAGCCGTCCAGGACGGGCTTGCCGTCGGGCCACTCGAAGGTGAGATCGGTGCAGAGGACGGCGGTGGTGGGTTGTGCCATGGAGGGCCTCCCGGGTGGTTGCCGAAGGGAACGATGAGCAACACGGGGAGACACCGCGGGTGCGGGCCGGTACGGCCGGGGGGAGGGCGGGGCGGATCCGGATCAGCCGGATCGGGCTCGCCACGGGGCCGTGACTGAGGTCGCACACTCGCACACCGCGCGGCGAAGGGCCTGCGCGGCGGGGGCGGTGTCTCGGGACCTCAGTAGAGCAACGGCCTTCTCCTTGTCTGGCTGGTGACTCCGTCCACGCTACGCACGGCGCCGGACGCGGGCAACCGAATTTCGGCGCACCGGGAAGCACCCTGGACACGCACCGGGAAGCGGCCGCCCGACCGGATTCCGGGCGCCCGGAGGAGGGCGGGTGCCGGTCCGGTGCCCATCCGGTGACGGCCCCGCCCCAGTCCGGGGGTGTGCGCAAGGAGGCCTTTATCCGCATGGCAGACTCCTCCCCTGCCATGCCTGCGGCTCCCCGGAGCCGTACCCGAGGAAGGGGTCGCATGGCGGTTATTCACAGGGGGATTTGAACTCATGTCACCGATGTACCGGCCGAACCGTGCCGTCCTGGGCGCCTCCGTCGCCGCGCTGACCGTGCTGGCCGCGACCGCGTGCGGCCCGGACAACAGCGACCCGGTCGTGGCCCGGACCACGGCTCCGACGGTCGCGGCCGGCGCCACCGGCAAGCCGGGCGCAGCACCGATCAAGCTGCCGACCGCCGAAGAGCTGAAGACCTGGAAGTTCGAGGACTGGGACAAGTGGGCCCAGCAGAACGTGATCACTCCGGCGGTCAAGGGCTACTGGACCCTGCAGCGGATCCTGAACGCCAAGCCCAAGCCGATGCCGCAGCCGCAGCCCGACCCGACGCAGCCGCCGGCCCAGCCGACCGGCGCGGCCCCGGCCCAGCCGACCTCGAAGCCGGCCACCCCGGCCCCGGCGCAGCCCACCACCGCCCAGCCCCCGAGCACCGGCGACGCGCTGCCCACCGTCATCGAGGCCAAGCCGACCCAGCACCCGTTCGCGAAGAACCTGCACGTCAACGGCAAGCTCTTCTTCAAGGACGGGAACGAGGACTACGTGTGCTCCGGCACCGTCGTCTCCGACCCGGCCAACCCCGGCAAGAGCAACCTGGTCTGGACCGCCAGCCACTGCCTGAACGGCGGCAAGGGCGGCCAGTACTACACCAACATCTCCTTCGCCCCGGCCTACAACAGCAACGGCCTGCTGAGCGGCGGCAAGCAGGCCAACGAGACCGACGCCGAGCCGTACGGCGAGTGGGGCGCGACCGCCGGCATGGTCTCGCCGCAGTGGTCGGCCGAGGCCGACCCGGAGCACGGCGGCCCGTGGAGCCAGTACGACTTCGGGATCATCAAGGTCGCCAACCCGAGCGGCAACGGCAAGTCGCTGGAGGAGACCGTCGGCGGCTCCGTGCCGATCTGGTTCAACGCCCCGCGTGAGCAGTTCAACAGCGTCAGCGCCTACGGCTACCCGGCCGGCAAGCCGTTCGACGGCGTCGAGCTGGACCACTGCGACAGCGGGAAGCCGGTGAAGAAGACCGGCGACCCGAGCCGCCCGGCGATGCTGATGATCGGCTGCAACATGACCGGCGGCAGCAGCGGCGGCGGCTGGGTCGCGACCAAGGACGGCAAGCCGGCCCTGGTCAGCGACACCTCGATCGGCAACGGCGCCAGCACCTGGGAGGCCGGCCCGTACCTGGACGACGTGGCGGCCCGGATGTTCGACTACTTCTCGAAGAAGTCGAAGTGACCACCGAGGCCCCGGGGCACCACTGAGGCCCGGAGCCCCACTGAGGCCCGGAGCACCGCCGAGGCCCGGGTGACCTCCCGGGTCCGGTAGGTCCTGACCGGCCCGCGTGGCCGGTCCCCGGGGCCGCGGCAGCCGCGCCGCGGCCCCGGGCTTTTCCGCCACCCGGCCCGCTCCTCCTACAATCGGGCTCATCATGAGCGCCACACTCGTAGTCAAGGACCTCGCCGCCGGTCACGGCGAACGCACCCTCTTCTCCGGCCTGGACCTGGTCGTCGCCCCCGGTGACGTGATCGGCCTGGTCGGCGTGAACGGCGCCGGCAAGTCGACGCTGCTGCGGCTGCTGGCCGGGCTGGACACCCCCGAGGGCGGTTCGCTGCGGCTCAGCCCGGCGACCGCCAACATCGGCCACCTGCCACAGGAGCCGGAGCGGCGCGAAGGCGAGTCGGTGCGCGACTTCCTGGCCCGCCGCACCGGCGTGGCGGCCGCGCAGACCGCGCTGGACGAGGCCACCGAGGGCCTGGTCGAGGGCCGCCCGGGCGCCGACGACGCGTACGCGGCGAGCCTGGACCGCTGGCTGGAGCTGGGCGGCGCCGACCTGGAGGAGCGCGCCGAGGAGGTCGCCGACTCGCTCGGTCTGAAGGTCTCGCTCGACCTGCCGATGACGGCGCTGTCCGGCGGCCAGGCCGCCCGGGCCGGCCTCGCCTCGCTGCTGCTCTCCCGCTACGACGTCTTCCTGCTCGACGAGCCCACCAACGACCTCGACCTCGACGGCCTGGAGCGGCTGGAGGCCTTCGTCAAGGGCCTGCGCGCGGGCACCGTGCTGATCAGCCACGACCGCGAGTTCCTGGCCCGCACCGTCACCAAGGTGCTGGAGCTGGACCTGCACCAGCAGCAGGTCAACCTGTACGGCGGCGGCTACGAGGCGTACCTGGAGGAGCGCGCGGTGGCCCGCCGGCACGCCCGCGAGGAGTACGACGAGTACGCCGACACCAAGTCCGGGCTGGAGGCCCGGGCCCGGATGCAGCGCGGCTGGATGGAGCACGGCGTGCGCAACGCCCGCCGCAAGTCCTCCGACAACGACAAGATCGGAAAGGCGCAGCGCGCCGAGTCCACCGAGAAGCAGGCCTCCAAGGCGCGGCAGACCCAGCGGATGATCGAGCGGCTGGACGTGGTCGAGGAGCCGCGCAAGGAGTGGGAGCTGCGGATGGAGATCGCCACCGCGCCGCGCTCCGGCTCGGTGGTCGCCACCCTGCGCGCGGCCGTCGCCCGCCGCGGCGACTTCGCCTTCGGCCCGGTGGACCTCCAGATCGACTGGGCGGACCGGGTCGCCATCACCGGCGCCAACGGCGCGGGCAAGTCGACGCTGCTGGCCGCCCTGCTCGGCCGGCTCGAACTCGACGGCGGCAGCGCCTCGTTGGGCTCCGGCGTGGTGGTCGGCGAGGTGGACCAGGCGCGCGGGCTGTTCCTCGGCGGCGAGCCGCTGGCGGACGCCTTCGCCGCCGCCGTCCCGGAGTTCACGCCGGAGGAGGTGCGCACCCTGCTGGCCAAGTTCGGCCTCAAGGCGGTGCACGTGAAGCGCCCGGCCGGCACCCTCTCCCCCGGCGAGCGCACCCGGGCCGCGCTGGCGCTGCTCCAGGCGCGCGGGGTCAACCTGCTGGTGCTGGACGAGCCCACCAACCACCTGGACCTGCCGGCGATCGAGCAGCTGGAGGCGGCGCTCGGCTCGTACACCGGGACCCTGCTGCTGGTCACCCACGACCGGCGGATGCTGGACACCGTCACGGTGAACCGGCGGATCGAGGTCCGGGACGGGCGGGTGCACGAGCTGTAGTCCCGTCCGGCAGGGCGGCCCTGCCGGACGGCCCTGCCGGATGGACCCGCCGGGCGGCCCTGCCGGATGGACCTGATCTGCGGATTGGTCTCGACCTCTTCCCGGCGCGGCCGTCATGTGCTGTGCTGTCGGCCATGGTTGACAGTGCAGTGGCAGGGACGCCCTACCCGACCGTCCCCCTCACCCCGATGACGGTGCCGGCCCACGAGGCCGAGGCCCGCAGCAGGTCCTTCCACGACGTGATGGCGCAGCGCCGGACCGTCCGCGACTACGCGACCCGCCCGATCCCGGACGGGGTCGTCGAGTGGGCGATCCGGACCGCCAACACCGCGCCCAGCGGCGCGCACGTCCAGCCCTGGCGGTTCGTGGTGATCACCGACCCGGAGCGCAAGCGGCGGCTGCGCGAGGCCGCCGAGGCCGAGGAGCGCGAGTTCTACGCGCACCGGGCGTCGGAGGAGTGGCTGGCCGCGCTGGCGCCGATCGGCACCGACTGGCGCAAGCCGTTCCTGGAGGACGCGCCGGCGGTGATCGTGGTGTTCGAGGTGCACAAGGGGCCCGATTCGCCGCGTCCTTACTACACCAAGGAGTCGGTGGGGATCGCGGTCGGACTGCTGCTGGCCTCGCTGCACCAGGCCGGGCTGGCGACGCTGACCCACACGCCGAGCCCGATGAAGTTCCTCAACGAGGTCTGCGAGCGCCCGTTGGAGGAGCGCGCCGCGTACGTCATCCCGGTCGGCTACCCGGCCGAGGGGGCGCGGGTGCCGGATCTGCGGCGCAAGGAGCTGGACGAGGTGCTGATCAGGCTCTGACCGCCGGGCGTGTGCGAGCCCCGGTGCGCCGGGAGTGCGGCCGGGCGCGCCGGGGTGCGGCGGGGACTGGTGAGAGGCCTGGTGGGAGGCCGTCCGGAATTCATTGGTGACAGGTCCCGGCCAAGGACATAATCGCGGTCATGAGCCACCCGCAGTCACGGTCCTGCAAGTACCCGCCCGCCCCGCTCCACGTGCCCGGCCCCACCGCCGTCACCACCGGGCGGCCGCCCGAGGAACTGCGGCTGCCCGGCGGGATCTCGCTGCTGCGCCGCCGCAGCACGCACGCGGTGGCGCTCAACAAGGCCGTCCGCGCCAACCTGGACCACCTGCGGCCCTGGATGGAGTGGGCGGCCGAGCCCCCCACCCGGGCGCAGACCGCCGAGCTGGCCCGGGCCGGCTCCCTCGCATGGGAGGCCGGCACCGACTTCATGTACCTGGTCGGCCTGGACGCCGAACCCGGCGGCGTGGTCGGCGCCCTCGGCCTGCACGGCCGGATCGGCCCCGGCGCGCTGGAGATCGGCTACTGGGTCGCCGCCCGGCACGCCGACCGCGGCATCGCCACCACCACGGCCGGGGCGCTGACCGAGGCCGCCCTGGCGCTGCCCGGCATCGCGCGGGTGGAGATCCACTGCGACGAGGCGAACGGCGCCAGCGCGGCCGTCCCGCGCAAGCTCGGCTACCGGCTCGACCGGGTCGCCGAGGCCGCCGTCCGGGCTCCCGCCGAGACCGGGCGGCAGCTGATCTGGGTCCGGGAGGCCTGACGGCGCTCCGAGGCGGGGCCGGCGACCCGGGCCGGCGACCTGGGCCGGCGACCCGGGCAGCCCGCGCCGTTCAGTACCGCTCGCCGCTCAGTACCGCTCGCCGCTCAGTACCGCTCGCCGTTCAGTACCGCTCGCCCGTCGGCGTCGGCAGCGCATCCAGGTCGGCCAGATCGGCCGCCGAGAGCACGACCTCGGCCGCGCCCGCGTTGTCCACCAGGTAGCGCGGCGTCTTGGTGCCCGGGATCGGGAGGACGTGCCGGCCCTGCGCCAGCACCCAGGCCAGCGCGACCTGCGCGGGCGTCGCGCCGATCCGCTCGGCGACCTCCTTGACCCTGCCGACCAGTGCCAGGTTCGCCTTCAGCGCGTCCTGCTGGAAGCGCGGCAGCCGGCGGCGGAAGTCGTCGGCGGGCAGCTCGTCGAAGGAGGCGATGCTGCCGGTCAGGAAGCCCCGGCCGAGCGGCGAGAACGGCAGGAAGGCGATGCCCTGCTCCTCGGTGTACGGCAGCACCTCGGCCAGCACGTCCCGGGTCCAGAGCGAGAGCTCGGACTGCACGGACGCCACCGGGTGCACCGACTGGGCCCGCTTGATCTCCTCGACGGTCACCTCGGAGAGCCCGATCCGGCGGGCCTTGCCGGCCGCGACGGTCTCGGCGAGGGCGCCCCAGGTCTCCTCGATCGGGACGGCCGGGTCGACCCGGTGCAGCTGGTAGAGGTCGACGTGGTCGGTGCCGAGGCGGCGCAGGCTGTCGTCGATCGAGCGGCGCACGTGCTCGGGGCTGCCGTCGCGGGCCGACTGGCCGGACCCGCCCGGGACGATGCCGACCTTGGTGGCGAGGAAGGCGCGCTCCCGGTACGGGCCGGCCAGCGCGGCGCCGACCACCTCCTCGTTGGTGTAGGGGCCGTACATGTCGGCGGTGTCGATCAGGGTGACGCCGAGGTCCAGCGCCTGCCGGATCACCCGGACGGAGTTCTCGTCGTCCCGGTTCTGCACGTCGTAGGCCCAGGTCATCCCCATGCAGCCGAGGCCGATGACGCCGGTCTCCGGTCCGTTGGTACCGAACGTGGCGTTGCGCATGACGGTGCTCCGATCGTGGTGGTGTGATTGCCCGCTCGCGGGGTGCTGCGGTGGATCAACGCGTCCAGCTTTCACCTTGGAGTGCACTCAAGGTCAAGCCCGTCCGGACGCGCTTGGGATCCGCTTCGGATCCGCTTCTGATCCACCTCCGATCCGCCTCCGATCCGCCGACCGCCAGAGGGGTCGTTGATCGTATGAGCGGCCCTCGGCTCACCCGGAGGTGGGATGCGCCCGAGGCGCAGGTGGAGCGCGTACGTCGGACTTCACCACCATGCGCGCGGGCACGACCGTCTGAACCGTGCGTCCGCACCACGGCCCGCCGCCGGGCGGGCGCAGGCCGGCCGCCCGGCCGGCACCGGGTGATCAGCCGTCAAACCGGCGTGTGGGAGCCCGTCGGCGGGACCTCCGCACCACCGGGCGCCATCCGTCCGGTCTTGGCAGGGCTCACGGCGACGGCGGACCCTCTGGGCACAGCCGATCATCGGCTCGTCCAGTCGGTATTCCGTTGGGGAGGAACCCATGACGTTCTCGCGCACCCGCCTCGCCGCCGTCGCCGTGATCGTGGCCGCCGCCACCGCCGTGACCGTCCCGGCGCAGGCCGCCGGCGGCCACCGCGCCCTCAGCCGCTTCGACGACGGAAGCTTCGAGTCGCCCAAGGCCCCGGCGAACAGCTTCGCCGAGTTCAACGCCGGACAGACCATCGGCCCGTGGACGGTCACCAGCGGCAGCGTCGACCTGATCGGCGCCGGGTTCTGGCAGGCCGCCGAGGGCGACCAGTCGGTGGACCTCAACGGCGCCACCACCGGCGCCGTCGCCCAGACCTTCGCCACCGTCCCGGGCACCACCTACTCCGTGACGTACGCGCTGGCCGGCAACACGTCGGCCGCACCGGCCGTGAAGACCGGCCGGGTGCTCGTCGACGGCCAGGACTTCCAGGACTTCTCCTTCGACATCACCGGCAAGACGCCGACCAACATGGGTTACGTGGGGCGCCAGTTCAGCTTCGTCGCGCGGAACGCCTCCACCACGCTGACCTTCGCCAGCACCAACGCGGGCGCGGCCGGCCCGGTCGTGGACGACGTCCAGGTCAAGGAGTGCAAGCCGTGTTGCGGGTGATCCGCTGAACCGCCCGCCCGCCGGTCCGGGACCAGCGGGCGGGCCTCCCCCTCCTTGCCGACCGTTGTTTCCCCCTCGCTTAAAGTGCTTCACCCCGCACGGCGAGCCCTGACAGGGTCAGTTACCGGAAGGTGCACTCCCTGTGAGGAAGGGTGGATCCCTTGTTCAACCGATTGAACCGATTGAACCGATTCAACCGACGAAAAGCATCCGCGCTCGCCGTGGCGACGCTCACGGCGGCACTCGGTCTGGTGCCGGTCGGCACCGCCCAGGCGGCGGCCTGTCAATGGCAGAAGACGGCGTGGGAGCTGCCGCCCACCACGACGGCCGGCGCGGTGTCCTCCAGCGACGGCGGCCGGTACGGAGTCGGCCTCACCGGAACGCGGTCCACCAGCTGGCCCTACGACTTCACGGACGGGCGCGGGACGCTGTGGGACAACGGGAAGGTCGTGCTGCGGCTCCCTGCGGGCAATCCCAACCTGTCCGGCATCAACGCGGCCGGCCTGATCGTCGGCGGCGACCTCGTCAACAACAAGTTCAGGGCCGTGACGGTGAGCCACACCGGGACGACGACTGTGCTGCCGTTCAATCCGAACTGGAACAGCTCGTCCGCCAGTGTGGTCAACAACGCCGGTGACATCGCCGGGATGGCCAAAGTCGGAACGAATTTCATCCTGGTGGTGTGGCCGGCGAACGCGCCGGGAACGTACCGCGAACTGCCCATCCCGGCAAGCAGCTTCCTCTTCCTCAACGGCATCGACGAGCAAGGCAGGGTCGTCGGGTCCACCGACGCGTTCGGCTTCGTCTCGGACATCAACGGCCAGTGGCACGCGCTCGCCGCACAGGGCTCCAACGCCAAGGGAACTCCTGCGGCGATCCGGGACGGGCGCATCGTCGGCGGCACGCAGAACGACACGAGCTACACCGAAGCCGAATGGGACGCCCAGGGTTCGCTGATCCGGACCATCGGTACGGGCGCCATCTCGGCAAGTGCCATCGGCGGCAACGGAGTCGTGGGCGGGACGACGTTCGTCGGGTCGATTCGACGGCCTGTCCTGTGGCGTGACGGCGTGGTGGCGGACTCGCTGTCCGCGGTCTCGGACTCGTTCACGATCAGGGCGATCAGCACCGACGAGAAGACCCTCATCGGGAACGAGAACTCCCGACCCGCGAACTACACCTGCTCCTGACGGCTGCTTCTGACGCCTGTTTCTGGCGGCTGTTTCTGACCCCTGCTTCTGACGCCCTGAGGGCCGGCAGCCTCCTCCCCGGAGGGGCTGCCGGCCCGGTCTTCGCCGCCGTCACTTTCGCAGCCGCCGCCTGCCGGGAGCCGAAAATCCTCCTGCCAGGGTGCCGAAGGTCGACAGGGGCGCCACCCGAAGGTGCGAAACGGTGTTCCGAGAACGGTGTTGCAGAGCCTTAAACCGTTCCTAAAACCTTCCCACAGCGGGCTTCCGATGCCCCGGAAGTGCTTGACGTGCACAGCTGGTCTAGTCCAGTTTGATGCTCAGCACCGCGCTCCTCCCCCGCACCGGACCAGCCCCCATGCTGCCGCCCGCCCCGCGTTTCCCCCTTCGCGGCGCGGGCGGCCCCACGTCCCGAGAGGCACCCCCATGCCCAGCGCGCCCCAGCCCGCCCCCACGCACCGCCGCCCCGCCGGTCGCACCAAGCTGCTGAGCCTCGCCGCCGCCACCGCGCTCGCCGCCGGCGGCCTCGCCACGCTCGCCGGGAACGCCGGCGCCGCCGACGGCAACCTGCTCGCCAACCCCGGCCTGGAGAGCGGCGCGCTCAGCCCCTGGAGCTGTTCCGGCGGGACCGGCAGCGTCGTCAACTCCGGTGCGCACAGCGGCAGCTACGCACTGAAGGGGGCGGTCGGCGCGAGCGACACCGCACAGTGCGGCCAGACCGTCACCGTCCAGCCCAACACCACGTACAACCTCAGCGCCTGGGTGCAGGGCCAGTACGTCTACCTGGGCGCCACCGGCAGCGGCGTCACCGACCCGGCCACCTGGACGCCGGGCGGCGCCAACTGGCAGCAGCTGTCCACCAGTTTCACCACCGGCCCGGCCACCACCAGCGTCACCGTCTACCTGCACGGCTGGTACGGGCAGGGCGCCTACCTCGCCGACGACATCACGCTCACCGGCCCCGGCGGCGGCAACCCCACCACCCCGCCGCCCACTTCGGGCACCCCGACCGGCGGCCCCACCGGCACGCCCACCGGCGGCCCGAGCACCCCGCCGCCGAACGTCGCCGTCCCCGTCGCGCCCTACATCGACATGGGCGCCTGGCCCACCCCGTCCATGCCCGACATGGCCAAGTCCGGCAACCTCAAGGCCTACACCATGGGCTTCGTGACCGGCGTCGGCTGCAAGGCCAGCTGGTTCAACGCCTACGACCCGCGCACCGGCTGGGCCAAGGACCAGATCGACGCGCTGCGCGCGGCCGGCGGCGACGTCAAGCTCTCCTTCGGCGGCGCCAGCGGCACCGAACTCGCCGCCGCCTGCACCACCGTGGACTCGCTGTTCGCCGAGTACGACGCCGTCGTCAACGCCTACAACCTGCGCTACGTCGACTTCGACATCGAGGGCGCGGCCATCGCCGACACCGCCTCCAACGACCGCCGCTCCGCCGCGCTCGCCAAGCTCCAGCAGGCCCACCCCGGCCTCAAGGTCTCCTTCACCCTGCCCGTCCTGCCCGAGGGCCTGACCTCCGAAGGCGTCGCCATCGTCAAGTCCGCCCGCGACGCCGGGGTCGCCGTCGACCTGGTGAACATCATGGCGATGGACTACTACCGGACCGGCACCGACTACGGCAACGCCGCCGTGCAGGCCGCCCAGGCCCTGTTCGGCCAGCTCAAGGCGCTCTACCCGGCGAAGACCGACGCCCAGCTGTGGGCCATGGTCGGCGTCACCCCGATGATCGGCGAGAACGACGACCACCAGATCTACAACCAGGCCGCCGCCCAGCAGTTGGTGACCTTCGCCCGGCAGAACCACCTCGGTCTGCTGGCCTTCTGGGACGCCACCCGCGACGCCAACGCCTGCACCGGCGGCTCGCTCTCCAAGTGCACCAACATCGCGCAGCAGCCGTACGAGTTCGCGAAGATCTTCGCCCAGTACGCGGGCTGACCGCGCCACACGGGCCGACCCCCGCCTCGGCGGGCGGGGGTCGGCCCGGCGGTCGGGGGTGTTCCTCAAGGACCGCCAGGAGGCGAAGTGGTGACGGCGGCCGCGGCTCAGGTGTCGTAGCAGCCGTCCCACGGGGCGTGGAAGCCGAGGCCGTCGGGGTAGAGCTCGGCCCAGACCCCGCCCTCGCCGTCCTCCTCGTCCTCTTCCTCGTTCTCCTCGTCCGTCTCGATGACCAGCCCGAACAGCGACCCCTCGACCCGGACGGCGAACGGCGCGATGGCGATGTCCCCGTAGGCGCGGCCGGGGAGGGCGTCGAGCCAGTCGGCGAGGAGTGCGCGGGCGGCCTCGACGGCCGCCTTCTCGCCGTCCGCCGTCGTGCCGGTCGAGCGGATGCGCGAGTCGAGGTGCCGGCCGGCGTCGTCGAAGCGGTGGAGCACCGCGAACCAGCGCTTCTGCGCCTGCCAGTTCTCGACGTCGGCCCCGACCTCCGGGAAGGCCGCCGTGACGGAGGCGAGGAACTGGCCGCCCTCGCACCGGCCGATGGTGCGGGTGCGGCAGTCGGGCTCGTACCGGATGGGGATCAGGTCGGGAACGCTCATGACCGAACCGTACGGCTGAGCTGTGACAACGCCCGGCCCGGAGACGGCTCCGGACCGGGCGCGACTGCGGGCCGGATACGGCTGCGGGCCGCGGGCCCGGTCGGCCGACGGTTCGTTCAGCGCCCGGTGGGCAGGTTGGCCCCGCCCGTGCAGTCGAACACCACGCCCGTCACGAAGGTGTTGGCGGCCAGCAGGTGGATGGCCTGCGCGATGTCCTCGGCCCGACCGACGCGGCCGACCGGGGTGGTGGCGGCGAGGCCGTCGAACAGCGCCGTCCGCTGCTCGGCCGGGACGCGGTCCCACCACGGGGTGTCGATGACGCCGGGCGAGACGGCGTTGATCCGCAGCGGGGCGAGTTCGACGGCCAGCGGCGGGACCATCGCCTCCAGCGCGCCGTTGATGGCGGCGAGTCCGGCGGTGCCGGGGATCGCGGCGCGGGCGGAGGCGGCGGTGATCAGCGTGACGGATCCGTCCGACCGCAGGTGCGGCAGCGCCGCCTGGAGGACGCGGACCTGCGGCCAGAACTTGGCGTCGAACCCGGTGGCGAGGTCGGCCAGGTCGAGCTGGGCGAACGGGCCGCTGCCGGCCGCGCCGCTGACCGCGACGACCAGGTGGTCGACGGTGCCGGACCGGGCGAAGAAGGCCGCGACGGCCTCGGGGTCGGCCGCGTCCAGCTGGTGGCCGACGGTCTTGCCGCCGATCCGGGCGACGGCGGCGTCCAGCCGGTCCCGGCCGCGGCCGGTGATCACGACCTCGGCGCCGTCCGCGGCGAAGGCGGTGGCCGCGGCCTCGCCGATGCCCGAGCTGCCGCCCATCACGACGACGCGCTGTCCGGTGAAGAGGTTTGACGTGGTGCCCATGGTGGCGTGTCCTTCATCTTGTCGAGACCGCTAGTTCCGTCAATAATGTTATCGAGACTGCTAGTCTTGTCAAGCGGGGGACGAGGAAAGGGAACACGATGACCGAAGCCCGCCCGCACACCGGACGCCGCCGCAACGAAGCCGCCCACCAGGCGATCCTCGACGCGGCCCTGCACCTGCTCGCCGAGTCCGACGGCACCCCCGTCACCATCGACGCCATCGCCCGCACCGCCGGCGTCGGCAAGCAGACCGTCTACCGCTGGTGGCCCTCCAAGGGCGCCGTCCTGCTCGACGCCCTCACCGACCGCGCCGACCAGGACGCCCCCGGCCCCGACACCGGCACCCTGCGCACCGACCTCCGCGCCTTCATCGCCACCACCTTCGACGGCTCCCAGCGCGACACCACCGCCCCCGCCCTGCGCACCCTCGTCCGCGAAGCCGCCCGCGACCCCCACCTCGCCGACCTCATGCAGACCTTCACCGCCACCCGCCGCACCGCCCTGCGCGACCTCCTCGCCCGCGGCCGCGAACGCGGCGAACTCGCCGACGACACCGACCTCGACCTGATCGTCGACCAGGTCTACGGCGTCTTCTGGTACCGCTTCCTCCTCGGCCACGCCCCCCTCGACGCCACCGTCGCCGACCGGCTCACCAACTCCCTGGTCGCCGGGAACGGTTAGTACTGCAACCGCATCTGGGCGTGACTGTGGGTGTAGGTGTTCGTTGTCTTGACTGTGTGCCTATGGGTTGACGGTTGAGCAGGTTGAGTCGTGGT
>NZ_JBHXMU010000056.1:8901-64445 GCF_042720685.1 Kitasatospora sp. NPDC058492 | reverse complement strand
CCCTCTCGCCTGTTTGGTGGTACTTTGTGCGTAGTAAGTCGTTCTGCCCTACTACCAACGCAAAAGTGACCTGGACAGGCCGTTCGCCGCTTGGGCGGGGCCGAAGCGGCGACGGGAGCAACTGAGCTGGGGTGGGGGGGCTCAGGGGCGGAGGAGGTGTTCGGCGAGGTCGACGGCTTCGCGGACGGGGACGAGGCGGCAGTCGGTGGTGCCGAGGTGGGTGGTGGTGATGCCGGTGGCGGCGGCGAGGACGCGGGTGCCGAGGTCGGCGAAGTGGAGGTCGTCGAGCTCGGGGGCCCGGAAGGTGAGCCAGCCGTCGGGGCCGACGCAGCGGTATTCGCGCAGGGGGACGTCGGGCATGCGCTGGTCGGCGAGGTGGAAGGCGGTGAAGCGGGCCATCGGTACGCCGAGCATCAGCACCCGGGCGTCGAGGTCGTAGAGGCGTCCGAGCGGGGACTCGGGGCCGAGGTGGGAGGTGAGGGGGTGGTGGGCGGTGATCTCGCGGGCGTGCCGGCCGAGGGCCGTCCAGGAGGTCTGGGGGTGGCGGCTGCGCAGGGCGCCGGGGCGGGTGCGGATCTCCTCGGAGAGGGCGCCCATGGTCGGCGAGCAGGGGGTGGTCGCCGGGTCGAACCGCGGCATCCGGGCCCGGTAGGCGGCGGTCTCGGCCGGGGTGAGGCCGGCGGTGGCGGTCTGGTGGATGCGCGAGGTGGCGGAGTTCTCGGGGGTGGCGGTGTAGGCGACCAGGGTGCCGCCGGGGCCGAGGACGTGGAGCAGCGCGTCGGCGACGGTGGCGGCGCCGCCGTCCACCGGGCCGAGGGCGCGCAGGGAGGCCTCGACGTGCACCACCATGCCCGGGCGGACGCCGAGTTGGGCGAACCCAGCGGCCAAACCCCCAGCGGTGAGGGCGGTATCGGCGAGAGCAGTGCCGGTGAGAGCAGTGACGGTGCGCATGGCCGCTCCTCTGGGTCAGACCTCGGCGTGGCGGGCGTGGCCGCGCTCGTGACCGCGCTCGTGGCGGGCCCGTTCGGCGGCCCGTTCGGCGGCGGCGGGCACCGGTACGGCGAGCCACGGTGCGACGCTCTCACGCATGCCGTCGGCGAAGCGCAAGCCGAGCGCCGTGAGGGCGCCGGATCCGGCCAGCCGGTCGACGGCTTCGGCGGTGTACCGGCGCCAGAGCGCGAACTGGGTGCGCGCCCGGTCGGCGGCCTCGCCCGGCAGCCCGTCGTAGGCGAGCGCGCGGGTGCCCCAGTACTCGGTGACGGCGAGGTGCGCGTAGGTGCCCTGGAGCAGGCCTTCGAGCGGGCGCGGGTCGGGCCGCCAGGGCGCGAGGTACAGCTGGTCGTCGGCCGGGTCGTGGAGGTCGAACAGGTCCAGTACGGCGCCGAGTTTGACGTGCTGGAACTCGTGCGCGAGCAGCAGTGCGAGCGTCGGCGCGGTCGCGGGCCGGGCGATGCCGACCGCGCCGTGGGCCTGCCGGGCGGCCGAGCTGACGTCCCGCCCGGTGGGGCCCGGCCGTAGCGGGGTGATGGTGGTGAGGCCGGCCCGGAGGCCTTCCGCGTACGCGGGCAGGTCGTGCCCGAGCAGTTCCCAGGCTTCGCGCAACGCGCCTGTCCAGTCGAGCAGTTCGCCGTCGGAGAGCCGGCCGGCCACGGCGTGGTCGTGGCTGTCGCGCAGCGGGTCGACGTCCTCCAGGGCGACCGTCCACCCTCCGGCCAGCCGGACCCGCCGCAGCGGCTGGTCCAGGGCGGCGGACACCGATCCGTCGGACGCCCGCACGCTGAACCCGTCGGCCAGGCCGGTGACGACCGCCTCCCCGTCCGGGGCGGCGGTCCGACCGAGGGTCGGCAGGTGCAGCCACCCGCCGCGCACCGGCACCGCGACCGCGTCCCCCCGACCGGCGCGGACGGCGGCGGCGGCGGCCAGGGCGGCCAGCGGGCCGAGCCCGACGGTGAGGTCCCCGGCGAGCCGGCGGGCGGCCCAGGCGCGGGCGTACGGGTGGGCGAGGACGGTGTCGACGGCGGCGGGTGCGCTCGCGTCGAGTTCGGACAGCAGCGCCCAGGCCGCCGATCCGGGCTGCCCGGAGGCGTCCCAGGCGGCGGCCAGCATGGCCCGGGTGAGGGCGAGTTGGGCGCGGGACAGGGCCCGTACGGTGTCCTGGTCCCCGTACCCGCGGGCGAGCTGGTCGAGCTGCCGCTCGGTGAGGGTGGCCGGCACCACCGGCTCCCCGGCCTGGGCGGGCACGGAAGGGCCCGCCGCGGCAGCGGAACCGGCGGCGGAACCGGCCGCGGAACCGGCGGCGGAACCGGCCGCGGAAGCGGCGGCGGAACTGGCAGCGGACCCGGCGGCGTCGCCGGCGAGTTCGTTGATGAGCTTCATGAGGTCACCGCAGTAGACGGAGGGATTGTCGAAGCCCGTGTCGGCCCGGTACCGGTGGGCGTACAGGCCGCCGCCGCAGCTGCGGACGACCGGGCAGGCCCGGCAGGCGGCGCTCAGCCCGGCCAGCCCCGACTGGCGGGCGGTCATGCCGGGGTGCAGCGCGACCTGGTCGAGGCTGTGCGTGAAGACGTCGTACCCCGTCTCCGGCGCGCCGTCGTAGGCGGTCTTGAGGCTGTCGGCCTGTTCGAAGCTGCCGTCCGTCTCCAGGACGACGAGGTCGGAGGGTTCCAGGCCGAGCGATTCGGTGAGGCTGGAGAGCCCGTGCAACGTCCGGTGGACGGATTCGAAGGTGCGGACGGCGAACGGGCGGCCGTCGGCGTCCCATCTCCGGTACACGGCCAACAGCCAGTCCGCGTACGGCGTTTGAGCACCGTCGGCGGCCGGTTTCGGCCGGTCCTCCCAGGTGGCGTGCGGCAGCAGGAAGTCGACGGCGGGGGGGTCGAGTTCGGCCAGGGCCCGGTAGACGGCGTCCGGGTCGTTCTCGATGTCGACGGTGCAGAGCAGCCCGGCGTAGAGGTGCCGGTACGCGGGCCGGCGCAGCCGCTCGACCGCCCGCAGGACGTGCGGGTGGCTGCTGCGGCCGTCGGCGAAGCGGCGGTGGCGGTCGTTGGCGGCGCGGTCGCCGTCGAGCGAGATGCCGACCCTCATGCCGACTTCGGCGAAGAGTTCGCAGTAGGCGTCGTCCAGTTGGACGCCGTTGGTGTGGATGCGCAGGTCGAGTGCGCAGCCGGGCGGCAGGGCCGCCCGGAGCGCCTTGGCCGCGTGGCGTAACCGGTCCGGGCCGGCGAGCAGGGGTTCTCCCCCGTGCAGGACGACCCGGACGGCGGGCAGCCGGTGTGCGGCCGCGTGGTCGCCGATCCGCTCGGCGATCTTGTTCAGGACTTCGTCACCGATGACCTTGGGGCGTCGACGCCAACTGGTGTCGGCGTGCTCGTACACGTAGCAGTGATCGCAGGCAAGATCACACCGGCTGTGCACTTTCACGACGAATTGGGTGAAAGGCAGCGGAGTTGGCGTCATGGTCGATCGGATTCAGCCGGAGCCGACGGTCAGTCGGCCGATCAGATGGAGGAGTTGAAGGCCGCGACCGGCACCGCACCCGCACCGGTGTCGGGCAGGGCTCGTCGGATCCTGGCAGAGAGTTCCTCGGCGCCGAGCTGGGCGAGGTCGGCCAGCGAAGGCCGGATTTCGCCCTGAGGCTCCGTCAGTTCAGTGCGGGGCATGGTGTCCAGTGCGGGTGTCATGTTCGATTCTCTTCCACGATGGGGGTTAGAGAGAAGCAGGGCCGGGTATATACGTCGGCCTAGTCGACCAGGGTACTGCCAGCACGTGGGCTGCGCCGTGCTCTTGCGCGCCCCTAACAGCCCACTACCCCCTTCACGCAGCGAAGTCTCGCCAAAAGTTCACCCACTCGGCGGTCGCGTGACGGCACCTGACCGGCGCACAGGGGCACGACTTCGCGCCGCCGAACCCACCCCGGCGGCGCCCCTGCGCCAACGTACGGCCGCCGACCCGGCCCGACCCGCTCCACCGGCGCGGCCGGAGCCCCCTCCCCCGACGCTCGCGCCCCACCCGAACCACCGGTCGGCGAAGGCCAGTTGGCGCGATTCGACAGCGCCCCGCACTCCTCCGACTCCGCACGACGGCCACCCCGACGAGCCCGACGAGCCCGACGACGGACCCATCGGTATTCGAACGCCTCGCAGGCCCGTCGGCTACGGGCAGAGCCGCTCCACCCGCCAGCCGCCCGCTCCGGCCGGATCGGCGAAGTAGCGCAGCCGGTCGTGCAGCCGGTTCTCCCGCCCCTGCCAGAACTCCACGCTCTCCGGGATCACCCGGTACCCGCCCCAGAACGGCGGCACGGGCACGCCCTCGCCCTCCGGGTAGCGGCGCTCCAGTTCGGCGTAGCGCTGTTCGAGGACGTCGCGCCCGCCGACCGGGCTGGACTGCTCGCTGGCCCAGGCGCCGAGCTGCGAGCCGTGCGGCCGGGTGCGGAAGTAGGCGGCGGTCTCGTCCCGGCCGACCTTCTCCACCCGCCCCTGGACGATCACCTGGCGGGCCAGCGCGATCCACGGGAACAGCAACGCGGCGTGCGGGTTGGCGGCGAGCTCGGAGCCCTTGCGGGAGCCGTAGTTGGTGAAGAAGACGAAGCCGCGCACGTCGTAGCCCTTGAGCAGGACGGTGCGCGAGCTGGGCCGCCCCTGGGCGTCGGCGGTGGAGAGCACCATCGCGTTGGGCTCGACCACCCCGGCGTCGTCCGCCTCGTGGAACCAGCGGGTGAACTGGGCGATCGGCTCGGGCGCGAGCTGTTCCTCGACCAGGCCCTCGTGGGTGTAGTGCTTGCGCATCACGGTGAGGTCCGGTCCGGGCCGGGCATCGTCGGCCAGGATCCGGGTGGCGGGGCTCAGGGGCGTCGACTGGGCGCGTTCCGGGGTCTGCACGTCAACATCATCCCGTACGACAAGCAACCGGCACCGCTACCTCCGGACAAACCCCGGTGGGAGATAAGGTGTCCCGCCACCGCTCGACCGCCCCCCGTACGGTGAATTGTCCCGAACCAGGCGTTTGGTTCCGGAGATTCCCGGGCACGACCGACCCTCGGCGGAAAAGTCAAGCGGGCCCAAGCGCAACATCACCATGGTGGTGTATGGCGCAATGCACCCGGTGCCTGTCACTCTGGCACCGAGTGCCAACCACCATTCGGTCACTGGCGCGCCGCCCCACCACGGCGCAGCGCCGATCGCAGAACTGAAGGAGCCGTCGTATGTCCGACTTCGTACCCGGGCTTGAGGGAGTCGTCGCGTTCGAGAGCGAGATCGCCGAACCCGACCGTGAAGGCGGCGCGCTGCGGTACCGCGGTGTCGACATCGACGACCTGGTGGGCCACGTCTCCTTCGGCCACGTCTGGGGCCTGCTGGTGGACGGCAAGTTCAACCCCGGTCTGCCGGCCGCCGAGCCGTTCCCGATCCCGGTGCACTCCGGTGACATCCGGGTCGACGTGCAGTCCGCGCTCGCCATGCTCGCCCCGGTCTGGGGCCTCAAGCCGCTGCTCGACATCTCCGCCGAGCAGGCCCGCGACGACCTCGCCCGCGCCGCCGTGATGGCGCTGTCCTACGTGGCCCAGTCGGCCCGCGGCCAGGGCCTGCCGATGGTCCCGCAGAGCGAGATCGACAAGGCCGAGACGGTCGTCGAGCGGTTCATGATCCGCTGGCGCGGCGAGCCGGACCCGAAGCACGTCAAGGCCATCGACGCCTACTGGACCTCCGCCGCCGAGCACGGCATGAACGCCTCCACCTTCACCGCCCGCGTCATCGCCTCCACCGGCGCCGACGTGGCGGCCGCGCTCTCCGGCGCGGTCGGCGCGATGTCCGGCCCGCTGCACGGCGGTGCGCCGTCCCGCGTGCTCGGCATGATCGAGGAGATCGAGCGCACCGGCGACGCCACCACCTGGGTCAAGAACGCGCTGGACCGCGGCGAGCGCCTGATGGGCTTCGGCCACCGCGTCTACCGCGCCGAGGACCCGCGCGCCCGCGTGCTGCGCCGCACCGCCAAGGAGCTCGGCGCGCCGCGCTTCGAGGTCGCCGAGGCGCTGGAGAAGGCCGCGCTGGAGGAGCTGCACAACCGCCGCCCCGACCGCGTGCTGGCCACCAACGTCGAGTTCTGGGCCGCGATCATGCTGGACTTCGCCGAGGTGCCGGCGCACATGTTCACCTCGATGTTCACCTGTGCGCGCACCGCGGGCTGGTCGGCGCACATCCTGGAGCAGAAGCGCACCGGCCGGCTCGTGCGCCCCGCCGCGCGCTACATCGGCCCCGGCCCGCGCCGCCCCGAGGAGATCGAGGGCTGGGACGCCATCGGCCACTGAGCCCACCGAGCGCCCGCCGAACGCCCCCGGGCGCCCCGGGCGCTCCGCGTCCGCACCACCCCCGAGCAGCGGGTCCGACCTCCGTCGGGCCCGCTGTTTCCGCAGTTCGGGCCCGCTGTTTCCGCAGCTGGGAGCCGTGAAGATCACAGTCTCAGCGTGCGGACGACCGTACCCCGGGCGGCGCCCCGGCCGGTAGGCTGCGCGCGTGGCTCAGATCCAGATCCCCGCTGACATCAAGCCCGCAGACGGCCGTTTCGGCTGCGGACCGTCCAAGGTGCGCCCCGAGGCCCTGAGTGCCCTCGCCGCCACCCAGACCTCCCTGCTCGGCACCTCGCATCGCCAGGCCCCGGTCAAGAACCTGGTCAAGCGCGTACGCGAGGGCGTGAGCAGCCTCTTCTCGCTCCCCGAGGGCTACCAGGTCGTCCTCGGCAACGGCGGCTCCACCGCCTTCTGGGACATCGCCGCGTTCGGCCTGGTGCGGGAGAAGTCCCAGCACCTGGACTTCGGCGAGTTCTCCTCCAAGTTCGCCTCCTCGGTCAAGGCCGCGCCGTGGCTCGCCGAGCCGAGCGTCATCAAGACCGCCCCGGGCACCCACCCGCTGCCGGTCGCCGAGGCCGGCGTCGACGTCTACGGGCTCACCCACAACGAGACCTCGACCGGCGTCGCGATGCCGATCAAGCGCCCGGTGGGCGCGGACGAGGGCTCGCTGGTCCTGGTGGACGCCACCTCGGGCGCCGGCGGCCTGCCGGTGGACATCACCGAGACCGACGTCTACTACTTCGCCCCGCAGAAGTCCTTCGCCTCCGAGGGCGGCCTGTGGCTGGCCGCGTTCTCCCCGGCCGCCCTGGAGCGCGCCGCCGAGATCGCCGGCTCCGGCCGGTACATCCCGCCGTTCTTCGACCTGCCGACGGCCATCGACAACTCGTCGAAGGACCAGACGTACAACACCCCGGCGATCTCCACCCTGTTCCTGCTGGCCGACCAGCTGGAATGGCTGAACGGCAACGGCGGGCTCGACTGGGCCGTCGCCCGTACGGCTGATTCCTCGTCCCGGCTGTACGCGTGGGCCGAGAAATCCTCCTACGCCAGCCCGTTCGTGGCGAACCCGGCCGAGCGCTCCCAGGTGGTCGGCACCATCGACTTCGACGAGTCGGTGGACGCCGCCGCCGTCGCCAAGGCACTGCGTGCCAACGGCATCGTGGACACCGAGCCGTACCGCAAGCTGGGCCGCAACCAGCTGCGCGTCGCGATGTTCCCGGCGATCGACCCGGCGGACGTCGAGGCGCTCACCCACTGCATCGACTACGTGGTCGAGCAGCTCTGAGCGATCCCGTGCACGGCTGAGGGCCACCGCCTCCGGGCGGTGGCCCTCAGCCGTTGCGGCGGGGCCGACCAGCCGGGCCGGGTAGGCGGGCCCGCCGGCCGGGCCTACCCGCCGACCATCGAGCTGATCAGCACGACGACCAGCAGCAGCACCAGGGTGCCGGTCACGATACGCATTCGAGTCTTGGGATCCACGGTCAATGAGCGTACCTCCGGCCCACCCGCCGACGGATCGGAGCCCCGGGCCCAACGGCCACCCCGGGCCCGAACCGCCGCCCCAGGCCCGAACCGCCACCCCGGGCCCGACCGCGCCCCGGCTCAGCTCCAGTCGGCGAGCGGCCAGGCACGCAGCGAGGAGTAGTGGGCGAAGCCGCCGTCCAGGTCGCTCTGCATCAGGTGCAGCTCGGCAGCCTCCCACTCGGGCCCCCGGTAGTCGGCCAGCGCGGCCGCCAGGGTGTCCAGCTCCGCCGCCGCGAGCCGCTGGACGGCCCGCCGGTGGCCGCGCGAGGAGCCGGCCCGGGCGAGCGTGAGGTGCGGGTGGAAGGCGAAGGCGTCGACCTCCCCGGTCACCGCGGCGGTGGCCTCGGACACGGCCTCGGCGAGCCGGCGCAGCGCCCAGGTCTGCCCCTCCACCCCGACCCAGAGCACCCGGTCGCCGAACCGGCCGGCGCCGGACAGCCGCAGCCGGTGCACCGGGTGCACCTCGGCGACGGCGGCCAGGCCCGCCTCCAGCTCCGGCAGTTCCTCGGCCGGCACCTCGCCGAGGAAGGCCAGGGTCAGGTGCCAGCCCTCGACGGTGGTCCAGCGCAGCCGGTCCGCCCCGGGCAGCCCGCGCACCGGCGCCACCGCGTCCGACAGCCCCTGCAGCACGTTGACCGGCGGCAGGACCGCCACGAAGAGCCTCATGGGGACATCTTCCCGCGCGAGGCGGTTTGGGCTAGAACGTTTCCTATGAAGATCCGCACCGGGGGACCGGACGACATTCCCGACATCCTCGCCCTGCTCGACGGCGCCGTGGGCTGGCTGGCCGGCCAGGGCCGCACCGGCCAGTGGGGCGACCAGCCCTTCAGCACCATCCCGGCCCGGGTCGAGCAGGTCTCCGAGTACGCCACCGAACCGTTCCTGATCCGCCTCGCCGAGGACGACGAGGGCCGCACCGTCGGCTGCTGCGTGCTGTCCGAGCAGCGGGGGAAGTACATCCCCGCGGTGGACGAGCCCGAGCTGTTCGTCCGCATCCTGGTCACCGACCGCAGCCGCAAGGGCTCGGGGATCGGCACCGCGCTGATCGCCGACGCGGTCGAGGAGACCCGCCGGCGCGGCCTCGGCCTGCTGCGGGTGGACTGCTACGCGGGCGCCGACCGCAGGCTGGTCGGCCAGTACCGGGCGCTCGGGTTCACCGAGACCGAGTCCTTCGAGGTCGAGCAGCCGAACGGCATCTGGCCCGGCCAGGTCCTCGCGATCCGGCTCTGACCCTTCGGCCCTGCGCCGAAGGACCCCCGACCCTGCACCGAAGCCCCGGGGCGGACCACCACCCCGGGGCATGACACCTCGTCAGCAGGCGGGCGCCAGCTCCGACTTGGCGGCGGCGATGGTCCGCGGCACGAAGGCCACCACCCGGCCGCCACGGCCGGGGTGCAGGTCGAACCGCACCCGCAGGTCCGCGCTGCGGGCCAGCACCAGGCCCACCACACCGGCTGCCAGCGCGGACACCAGTCCGCAGGCCAGCAGGCCGAGCCGGGGCCCGTACGAGGCGGTCACCCAGCCGACGATCGGGGCGCCGATCGGCGTGCCGCCGGTGAAGACCAGCACCAGCAGGCCCATCACGCGACCGCGCATCGCGGGGTCGGTGGCCAGCTGCAGCATGGAGTTGACGGAGGTGTTGAAGCTGAGTCCGAACACCCCGATCAGTGTCAGCAGCACCGCGAAGGTCCAGTAGTCGGGTGCGAACGCGGCCACCACCTCCAGCGAGCCGAAGGCCAGCGCCGCCACCACCAGCCGGCGCAGCCTGGGCACGCCCCGGCGGGCCGCGAGCAGCGCGCCGGCCAGCGAGCCGACCGCCATCGCGGTGTTCAGCAGGCCGTACTGCCCGGCGCCGACCTTGAAGGTGTCGTAGGCGAAGCCGGAGAGCAGCGTCGGGAAGTTGAAGCCGAAGGTGCCGATGAACCCGGCCAGGACCATCGGCCAGAGCAGCTCGGGCCGCTCCTTGACGTAGCGCAGGCCCTCCCGCAGCTGGCCCTTCTCGCGGGCGATCGGCTCGGTCGGGCGCAGTTCGCTCTCCCGCATGGCGAGCAGCCCGCCGATCACGGCGGCGAAGGACAGCGCGTTGACGGCGAACGCCCAGCCGCTGCCGACCACGGCGATCAGCAGGCCCGCGACGGCGGGGCCGACCAGCCGGGCGGTCTGGAAGTTGGCGGCGTTCAGGCTGACCGCGTTGGCGAGGTCCTTGGGCCCGACCATCTCGGACACGAAGGCCTGCCGGGTCGGGTTGTCGACCACGGTGACCAGGCCGAGCAGCAGCGCGAAGGCGTACACGTAGTACGGCGTCACGACGCCGCCGATGGTCAGGACGGCCAGACCGGCGGCCAGCAGGCCCATGGCGCCCTGGGTGTAGATCAGCAGCCGGCGCTTGGGCATCCGGTCGGCGAGCACGCCGCCGAACAGGCCGAGCAGCAGCATCGGCAGGAACTGCATGGCGGTGGTGATGCCGACCGCGAGGGGGCTGCCGGTGAGACTGAGGACCAGCCAGTCCTGGGCGATCCGCTGCATCCAGGTGCCGGTGTTGGACACCACCTGGCCGGCGAAGTAGTAGCGGTAGTTGCGAACGCGCAGGGAGGAGAACATCCCCCCGGGCCTCGTGAAGCGGGCACCTGTGGGAGACGTGGACGCGTGGGTGCGTCCGGGAGCGGCGGGGTCGTCCGCCGCGGTGCGTTCGTCGGGGTCGTCGTCGCCGCTGCCGGGCAGCCCCGTGGGGGCGGGCGCCTGGAGGTCGGCGGCCGCGGCGCCTGCCGCGGCGGGGTCGGTGGTCTGGTCGTCGGTGCGGATGGCGGCGGCGCTGGCTGCGGCCGGCGGTGTCACGGTGGTCTCCCCTCGCGGCGCGACGGCCCGAACTGCGGCCGTCGCGCTCCTGGTTTCTGTGGTCGGTCCTGCGGTGATGCGGTACTCCTCTTCTCCCGGCCGGCGGGCCGGGGTCGGCGTGCCTAGAGGTGTGCGAGCTTGTAGAGCACGGGCGCGGCCTCCCGGAGGACGGCCCACTCCTCCTCGTCGAGCCCCTCGGCGAGCTCGGCGAGCCAGACGTTGCGGCGCCGGCGGCTCTCGGCGAGGATCGCCTCGGCCTGCTCGGTGCTGCTGACGACCACCTGGCGGCGGTCCTCGGGGTGCGGCTCGCGCCGCACCAGCCCCTTCTCCTCCAGCATCGCGACGATCCTGGTCATGGAGGGCGGCTGCACGTGCTCCTTCCGGGCGAGCTCACCCGGTGTCGCCTTTCCGCATCTGGCGAGGGTGCCGAGCACCCCCATCTCGGTGGGGCTCAGCGACTCCTCGACCCGCTGGTGTTTGAGTCGACGGGAGAGGCGCATCGTGGACGATCGCAGCTGATTGATCGCTGCGAGGTCCTGCTCGGACATCTCGGGCATGTTCTTTAGCTTACGTCATTACTCTCGCTAAGGAAAATGCGTTCCCATTCCACCCCGCCGGCCCCGTCCGTTCACCGCGCGCCGGAAGATCGACCCGGTGCGATGCTGGTGCTGGGTCTCGAATGATCTCGACTGGAAGGGCCGACCAGACATGTCCGACCTCGCCGCCGACCCCGCCTCCGGGCTCACTGCCGGCCTCGCCGCCGCGCCGGGCGACACCGGCTTCGCCCGCCTCGCCATGGTCACCATCGACTGCGCCGACCCGATCGCGCTGGCCGGGTTCTACGGCGAGCTGCTGGGCTGGGAGAGCCGCCACCTGGACGAGCAGTTCGCGATCCTGGACAACCCGGAGGGCGGCAGCCCGCTGGGCTTCGGCCGGGTCTCGGGCTACCGGCCGGAGCCGTGGACGGAGCCGGACGGCGGCAAGCACTTCCACCTGGACTTCTACGTGGACGACCTGGACGAGGCCATCGCGAAGGCGCTCGCACTCGGCGCGACCGAGCCGACGTACCAGCACGGCCGGACGCTCAAGGTGCTGATCGACCCGGCCGGCCACCCGTTCGGGCTAGCCCCGCTGGAGTGACGAACGCGGAGTGACGAGCCCTGGGTGACGAACCCGGAGTAACGGACGAACCGCCCGGCGGCCGTGCGCAGGCGGTGTCAGGAGTTGGTGCCAAGATCATGCAGGCCGCGTAAAGGTCCATCCTGACCAGGGACTTCACGAAAAGCGCGAACCTTGTGCGACCGTCCGGTAGTGGCTACTGTCCCCCGTTGTCAGGGGCACCACACGCCAGGTCTCCCCTTCGGCGGCGCCGTTCCCGCGCCCGTTGCCGCGTTCCTTCCCGACCATCCGTGTCCGCCCGAGGCCTGGCGCCCTTCCTCCCCCGCATCCGTCCTGGGAGCTCTCTTGGGTGAGATCCATCATGCCGACCACGGCTGGGTGACACCGGCGGTCTCGTACTTCGTCGCCTGCCTCGGCGCCTTCGTCGCCCTGCGCAGCGCCCGCTGGGCACTCGTCTCGCAGGGCCGGACCAGGGTGGTCTGGCTGCTCTTCGCCTCGACCTCGCTCGGCGCCGGGATCTGGTCCATGCACTTCATCGCGATGCTCGGCTTCTCCGTCACCGGGGTCGAGATCAGCTACCGCCCCGGGCTGACCGTGCTCAGCCTGCTGGTCGCCATCGCCGTCGTCGGCATCGGCCTGTTCACCGTCGGGTACAGCCGCCGCCCCGTCCTGTCCCTGCTGGCCGGCGGGCTGACCACCGGCCTCGGGGTCGCGGCGATGCACTACCTCGGGATGGCCGCGATGGTCCTGCCCGGCCACCTCGACTACGACCGGCTCACGGTCTGGCTGTCCGTCGCCATCGCCGTGTTCGCGGCCACCGCCGCGCTCTGGGCCACCCTGAACATCCGCGGCACGCTCGCTGTCCTGGCGGCCGCGCCGGTCATGGGCGTGGCGGTGTGCGCGATGCACTACACCGGCATGGCGGCGCTCTCGGTGCGGCTCGACTACTCGCACTCCACCCAGGGCGGCGTGATGGCGCTGCAGTTCATCTTCCCGCTCGGGGTCGGGCTCGGCTGCTACGTCTTCTTCGGCTCGCTGGCCTTCGCGGTCTCACCGAGCCGCAGCACCACGCAGCCGCTCCTGCTCGGCCCGGCGGCCCCGCTGGTCCCACTGGTCCCGCGCCAGCGGCGGCAGCGGGACGAGGCCGGCACCAGGCGCTGAGCCGGGCGGGCCCCAAGGCCCCAAAGCCGCGAAGCCCCTGAAGCCCCCCGCCTCCCAGTCCCCCCAAGCCCCGAGGGCGTCCGACCGGGTCCCCCACCCCGGCCGGACGCCCTCGGCTCACTCCGGCCGACACCGCCCGCTCACTCCGGCCGCCCCAGCAGCCCGGTCAGGTGCGCGGGCGTGGCCACCGGGCAGACCTTGTGCACGAAGTCCCGCCGCAGCGCGTGGTACGGCTCGCCCGCCCGGTAGAAGTTGGCGTGCATCCGCCGCAGTTCCTCCGCCCGGTACTCGGCCAGCGGCTTCGCCTCCTCGTCGACGGACCGGCGGCGCTTCTTGTCGACCAGCCGCCCGGTGAGTTCGGGCGAGGCGCCGAGCGCGGCGGCCTCCCGGACCACCCAGCGCCGGAAGGCGGCCGCGTCCCCGCCGCAGGTGCGGTCCACCAGGCCGATCCGGCGGGCGTGTTCGGCGCCGACCGGCAGCGCCTCGGCGGTCAGCCGCGCGGCCTGCTCGTCACCGACCCGGCCCGGCAGGGTGTACGTCCAGTACTCGGAGCCGTAGAGGCCCATCAGCCGGTAGTGCGGGTTGAGCACCGCCGACTCCCGGCACCACACCTCGTCGGCGGCGAGGGCCGCCATCAGGCCGCCGGCCGCCGCGTTCCCGGCCAGGGCGGCGACGGTGAGCTTGTCGGTCGTGGTGAGGACCGCGTGGACCAGGTCGTCCATCGCGTTGATGTTCTCCCAGGACTCCAGCGCGGGGAAGGCCGCACCCTCGATGACGTTGAGGTGGATCCCGTTGGAGTAGAAGTCCCGGGGCGCCCCGAGCACCAGCACCGAGGTGGGCCGGTCGGCGGCCTCGCGGTAGGCGGCGAGCAGCCGGCGGCACTGCCCGGTGCTCATCGCCCCGCCCGCGTAGGCGAATTCGAGGTAGCCGACGTCGCCCTCCTCGCGGTAGCGCAGCTCCGACCAGGTGTCCCGGCGGGCCGCCGAGGTCGGCGTCACCGGGACTTCGCGGACCCGGTGCAGCAGGCCGGCGAGCACCGTCGCGGCCGGCTGCTTGAAGGTGGCGGGCCCGCCCGGGGTGCGGCGCGGGCGCAGCTGGGGGATCCAGACCGCGCCGTCCACGGTGGCGCGGCAGATCGCGCCGTCGCGGGTGGCGAGCACGGCGCCGGGCACCGGGCCGCGCAGCTCGTCCTCGGGGTGGCCGCCGTGCAGGAAGTACTCGCGCCCGAACAGCTCGTCGAGCACGCCGGGTTGGGAGTCGGCGGCGCGGAGTTTGCGGAGCACGGTGGCGGTTTCGTCGGCGGCCCAGTCGATCCGGCGCGCGTCCTGCCGCAGGAGGGGCCGCAGCCTGCCGTGGACGTCAGGGCGGTCGTAGTCGAGCGGTTCGGGGGTGAACAGCCCGCCCTCGAAGCGCTGGACGGCGAGCAGGACGGCCTCGACGGCGGCGTCGGCGACCTCGCCCCGGTACAGCTCGCTCTTGCCGCAGTCGGTGACGGGGAACTCGACGGACGCCCAGATGTCGCCGGCGTCCATCTCCTCGACGGCCTGGAGGACGGTCACGCCCCAGCGGTCCGCCCCCTCGGTGATCGCCCAGTCGAGCGAGGAGGGGCCGCGGTCGCCCTGGGGCCCGGGGTGCACGATCAGGACGGTCCGGGTGGACCAGATGTCCTGCGGGACGGCCTTGGTGAGCATCGGACAGATGATCAGTTCGGGGTCGGTAAGGTCCACCGCCGTCCTCATCGCCTCGTCGCCGAGGGCGAGTTGGACGGCGACCCGGTGGCCGCGCCCGCGCAGCTCGGTGTGGACGCGCTGGGTCAGGCTGTTGAACGCGCTGGCGATCAGGAGAATGCGCAAGAGGGCCTCCGGACAGGGACTGGGGTCGCGCGCAGGCGATGAAACCAGGGCATGGACACGTAATGATTACGTTCTACGCCTTCCCGCCCGACCCTCACGCACTCCGCACACCTGTGCGCCCGGCGTGGCGTCCGCTTCGCCGGATCTCCCCAGCCCCTCCCCGGAGTTGACGGCAGCGACCGCCCGCCGACATCGGCAGGCCCGGCCGCTCCCCGACATTGACGGCCCCGGCCGCTCCCCGGCGTCGACGGCCCCGGCCGCTACCTCGGAAACGCCCGGCGGGCCCGCCAGGTGGTGTGCTCGCGGGACACCGCGTCCTCCGCCTCGGCGGCCATCCGGGCCCAGCGCGCCTCGGCGTCCGGCGTCTTGAGGTCGAGGTCGGAGAGCTGGTTGCCGACGTTCTCCAGTTCGCGCGCGGCCAGCTGGTAGGCGGCGGCCAGCGGGCGCAGCTGCTTGAGCTGGGTCCAGGCGATGACGGCGGCGGCCGCGGCCGAGCTGGCGCCGAAGACGTGCACCTGGAGGGCGCCGGTGGCCTGGGCGACGGCCGCCGCCGCGCCGATGATGATCAGCGCCGCGATGCCGAGCCCCCAGGACACCGCCTGCGTCTCGCACGCCTCGGCCCGGGCGCGGTACCAGGTGCGCTGGCCCTCGACCCGGGTGCGCAGGTAGAGCATGCGGCGGGTGGTCAGGCTGCCCGCCCGCATCCGCCGCATCTCCGGGGTGATCTCGGGGACGGTGCCGGGCGGCACGATCTCCGGGTCCTCGAAGGCCCGCAGCACGTCCTCGACCTGGAGCAGGTAGCCGCGGTCCACGTCCGCGGACTCCGCCTCGCCGTCGAACGGCCGGGCCCGGACGGTGTACTTCCAGGCCAGCGTCTTGACCGACTCGGCCGCCGCCCTGGCCTCGTACCAGCGCCCCTGCGGGTTGCTGCGGCGCAGCCGGGACCAGAAGTAGCCGGCGATCAGGAAGGCGCCCACCGAGTACAGCGGCACGCTGTCGAAGGAGCCGCGGTCCTTCGGCCCGGGGAACGAGCCGATCACGGCGGCGATCACCAGCATGGCGATCAGTCCGCGGTACCAGCGCAGCGTCTCGCGCTGGCCGTCCAGCGAGGCCTTGTCCGCCGTCCAGAACAGCTCCGGCAGCAGCTTCGCCTCGTCTCCCCCGGGCGGATCCTGTTGCACCATCGGTCGAGCCCCCTCCCCGTGTCCGTCCAGGCAGTATTCCCTCCGTCAACTTCGCTACACAGGCCCCTTTTTGACATTTTCCCGCCCGGCCGGTGTTCGACCGGCCCCGAGGGCAACGGGCCCCGTGTCCACCGGGCCCCGGGCAACGACGGCGGCCCCGCCCTTTCCCCGGAGGGGGAGAGGACGGGGCCGCCGGTGGAGCGGTACGGCGTCAGAGCAGGCCGAGGGCCGGCATCAGGTAGTAGAAGGCGAACACCGACGCCACCGCGTACAGCGGGACGGGCACGCTGCGCCCGCGCCCGGCGGCCAGGCGCAGGACGCAGAAGGCGATGAAGCCGAAGCCGATGCCGTTGGTGATGCTGTAGGTGAACGGCATCATCACGATCGTCAGGAAGGCCGGGATCGCGATGGTGTGGTCCGACCAGTCGATCTCCTTGATCGAGCCCGCCAGGATCAGGAAGCCGACGGTGACCAGGGCCGGGGTCGCGGCCTGGGCCGGGACCATGGTGGCGAGCGGCGTGAGGAAGAGCGCGACCACGAAGAGCAGGCCGGTGACGATCGAGGCGAAGCCGGTCCGGGCGCCCTCGCCGACACCGGCGGTGGACTCGACGAAGCAGGTGTTCGCGGAGGCGGAGGTGGCGCCGCCGGCCGCGGTGGCGATGCCGTCGACCATCAGGATCTTGTTGATGCCGGGCAGGTCGCCGTTCTCGTCGAGCAGGTGGGCCTCGTCGGCGACGCCGAGGATGGTGCCCATCGCGTCGAAGAAGCAGGACATCAGCACGGTGAAGACGAACAGCACGCCGGTCAGCACGCCGACCTTCTCGAAGCCGCCGAACAGGCTGACCTTGCCGACCAGGCCGAAGTCCGGGGCGGCGACCGGGTTGCCCGGCCAGGCCGGGACGGTCAGGCCCCACTTGAGCGCCGGGACGTCGACGAGCTTGTCGATCACCACGGCGAGCGCGGTGCTGACCACGATGCTGATCAGGATGGCGCCGGGCACCTTGCGGATCAGCAGGACGAGGGTGAGCAGCAGGCCGAACACGAAGATCAGCACCGGCCAGCCGAGCAGGTGCCCGCTGCCGCCGAGCTGCAGCGGGACGGTGGTGTGCGCGGCGTCCGGCATGCGGCTGACGAAGCCGGAGTCGACCAGGCCGACGAGGGCGATGAACAGGCCGATACCGATCGCGATGGCCTTGCGCAGCCCGAGCGGCACGGCGTTCATGACCCGCTCGCGCAGGCCGGTGGCGACCAGCAGCATGATCGCGAAGCCGGCCAGCACGACCATGCCCATGGCGTCCGGCCAGGTCATCTTGGGGGCGAGCTGGAGCGCCACGATGGTGTTGACGCCGAGGCCGGCGGCCAGGCCGATCGGGACGTTGCCGATCACGCCCATCAGCAGGGTGGTGAGACCTGCGGTGAGGGCGGTGGCGGTGACCAGCTGGGCGCTGTCCAGGTGGGCCCCGGTCATGTCCGTGGCGCTGCCCAGGATGATCGGGTTGAGCACCAGGATGTACGCCATGGTGAAGAAGGTGGCGACGCCGCCGCGGATCTCGCGCGGCAGGGTGGAGCCGCGCTCGCTGATCCGGAAGTAGCGGTCCAGGGCGCCGGCGGGGGGCTCGGGGGCGCTGGAGGCGGGTTCGGGCGACTCGGTGGTCGGCTGGACCACAGGCATGCGTGCGTCCTCTGTGGGGGAGCTGAGGAGGGGGGGGGACGCCCGGGGCGACGGTGGCCGGGCGGGGAACTTTCAGTATGGTTTCCCGATCGCACACGCGCTATCTTCGCGCGTAGAAACCAGAGGGCCCCTGCGGGTCTGCCGCCGCACCGTACGCTAGGCCCCATGCCCAAGACGCCGCTGCACCCCTCGCCCCCTCCGCTGGAGGCCAACGACGTCGCCATCGTCGGCGGCGGCACGGTGCTGTGGTTCGTCGCCTTCCTGGCGCTGCTCCCCTTCCAGGGCACCCTCTCCGACCACGGCCACGGCACCTGGCCGTGGATCTGTCTCTCCGGCGGCCTGCTCGGCCTGATCGGCCTCTGGTACTGCCGCGCCCGACGGGACGCCATCGCCCGCGACCGCGCCGCCGAGGCCGCGAACCGGGCGGCCGGAGACGACGGCCAGGACCCGGCCACCCAGTCGGACTGAATAGTCCTTTAGTAGCACGCACCGGACATAAGGCACCCGTAGAGTCGGTGCCATGACGCAGCCTGCCCACCCCGCGGAAGAGCCGCCCGGCGACGCCGACCGCCCCGACGGTGCGCACCCCCTCGGGCTGCTGCCCGGCCGGCGCGGCGGACTGACCTCCGCCGAGGTGGCCGAACGCGTCGCGCGCGGACAGGTCAACGACGTCCCCGTACGGTCCAGCCGCTCCGCCAAGGAGATCGTCCGGGCCAACGTCTTCACCCGCTTCAACGCGATCATCGGCGTGATGTTCGGGATCATCCTGATCGTCGGCCCGCTCCAGGACGGCCTGTTCGGCCTGGTCATCGTCGCCAACACGGCGATCGGCATCATCCAGGAGCTGCGCGCCAAGAAGACCCTGGACAGCCTGGCCCTGATCGGCGAGGCCCGCCCCGAGGTCCGCCGGGACGGCACCGTCGAGCAGATCGCCGTCGCCGAGATCGTGCTCGACGACACCGTGCTGCTCGGCATCGGCGACAAGGTGATCGTCGACGGCGAGGTCACCGAGGCGGACGGTCTGGAGATCGACGAGTCGCTGCTCACCGGCGAGCCCGACCCCGTCCTCAAGCAGCCCGGCGACCAGGTCATGTCCGGCAGCTTCGTGGTGGCCGGCGCGGGCGCGTTCACCGCCACCAGGGTCGGCCGCGAGGCGTACGCTGCGCAGCTCGCCGAGGAGGCCAGCCGGTTCACCCTGGTGAAGTCGGAGCTGCGCAGCGGCATCAACAGCATCCTGCGCTTCATCACCTACCTGCTGATCCCCACCGCCATCGGCCTGATCATCAGCCAGCTGGCCGTCGAGGGCCGCGACTGGCGCGAGGCCGTGCGCCGGATGGTGGCCGGGATCGTACCGATGGTCCCCGAGGGACTGGTCCTGCTGACCTCGGTCGCCTTCGCGATCGGCGTGATCCGGCTGGGCCGCAAGCAGTGCCTGGTCCAGGAGCTCCCGGCGATCGAGGGCCTGGCCCGGGTCGACACCGTCTGCCTGGACAAGACCGGCACCCTCACCGAGGGCGGCATGGACGTCGTCGACCTGCGGGTCCTCTCCGACGGCGAGCCCGGCGCCCCCGACCCGGACACCATCAAGCACGCGCTCGGCGTGATGGCCGGCGCCGACGCCCGCCCCAACCCCTCCATGCAGGCGGTCATCGACGCCTACGGGCGCGGCGACGGCGGCGCCCCGGGGGCCGGCGGCGCCCCGGCCGCCGACGGCTGGCGGGTGATCGAGGCGATGCCGTTCTCCTCCGCCCGCAAGTGGAGCGGCGTGCAGCTGCTGGAGCCGCAGGGCGGCGAGGCCAGCTGGCTGCTCGGCGCCCCCGACGTGCTGCTGCCCGCCGGGCACCCGGCGCTCACCGAGGTCGACGAGCTGGGCGCCAAGGGCCTGCGGGTGCTGCTGCTCGGCCGCACCCCCACCCCGCTGGACTCCCCCGACCCGGCCGCCGGGCTCGCCCCGCTCGCCCTGGTGGTGCTCCAGCAGCGGCTGCGCCACGACGCCGCCGCCACCCTGCGCTACTTCGAGGGCCAGCAGGTGCAGGCCAAGGTCATCTCCGGCGACGCCGCGGTCTCGGTCGGCGCGGTCGCCAGCCATCTCGGCCTGCCCGGCGCCGACCACCCGCTGGACGCCCGGACGCTGCCCGCCGAACCGGACGCCCTCGCCGACACCGCCGAACGGACCACCGTCTTCGGCCGGGTCACCCCGCAGCAGAAGCGCCAGCTGGTCGCCGCCCTGCAGTCCCGCGGACACACCGTGGCGATGACCGGAGACGGCGTCAACGACGTGCTCGCGCTCAAGGACGCCGACATCGGCGTGGCGATGGGCACCGGCAGCGACGCCACCAAGGCGGTCGCCCAGATCGTGCTGCTCAACGACTCCTTCGCCACCCTGCCCTCGGTGGTCGCCGAGGGCCGCCGGGTGATCGGCAACATCGAGCGGGTCGCGGGCCTGTTCCTGGTGAAGACGGTCTACTCGGTCCTGCTGGCCCTGCTGGTGATCTTCACCCACTCGCCGTACCCGTTCCTGCCCCGGCACTCCACCGTGCTCTCCACCCTCACCATCGGCGTGCCGGCCTTCTTCCTCGCCCTCGCCCCAAACAACGAGCGGGCCCGCACCGGCTTCGTGAAGCGCGTCCTGCGGCTCGCCGTGCCGGGCGGCGTCATCGCCGGCACCGGCACCTTCGTCGCCTACGCGCTGGCCCGCTCCGACCACGCGACCGACCTCAAGGCCGACACCAGCGTGGCCACCCTGACGCTCTTCCTGATCGCCATCTGGGTGCTCGCCATCGTCGCCCGCCCCTACAACTGGTGGCGCCTGCTGCTGATCGGCACCATGGGCGGCGCCTTCGCCCTGGTCCTGCTGGTGCCCTGGCTGGCGGAGTTCTTCCAGCTCTCGCTGGTCGGCACCCGCGACCCCCTGGTCGGCGTCGGCATCGCGGTGGTCTGCGGCCTGGCCCTGGAGATCGCCTGGCGCTTCATGAAGCGCCGCGGGATGGAGTGAGGCCCTGGCACCCCCGGCCCGCAGCCTGGATGATCGATCGCGGAAGGGGGTGCCGACATGGCCCACACGGGTGGGGAAACCGAGCACGAGACCGGACAGGTGGAGGCGTTCACCGCCTTCCTGGCCGGCCTGCTGGCCGCCGGACTGACGGTCCTGGCCCTGGTGGGCGGCCGCTGGCTGACGAACGCCGGCGAGGTGACCGCCCCGGCGCTGCCGTGGGTGCCGACGGCCGTGAAGGCCCTGGTGGCGGCCGTCTGGCTGGCCACCACCACCGTCGTCTACCTGCGGTTCAAGCGCCGTGGGCGGGCCCGCTGAGCGCTCAGCCCTCGAAGTCCCGCGCCGCGGACAGCTCGTACGCCCGGTCCGGATCGGTGAGCACGGCCAGCACCTCGAACCGCCGGTGCCACTGCCCGACCGACCAGGCGAGCCCGGCCGCCAGGCCCTCCGGGGTGGCCGCGTGCAGCAGCCCGGGCACCGGCGGGAGCTCGAACTCGTCGTCCTCGTCGGCGGCCTCGGCCGCATCCGGGTCGTAGGGCGCCTCCGGGGCGTCCGCCTCGACGTCCCAACGCCAGTCCACGGCGGCGTCGTCGCCGTCCGGGCCGACCACCAGCAGCTCCTCGTGCTCCTCGTAGGCGACCGGGCAACCGGGCAACAGCTCCCGCACCACGGCGGGGACCCGGTGCAGCACGCCCTCGGAGAGCACCCGCCCGCCCGCCACCTCGCTGGCGAGCGAGACGTGCAGCCGCTCGGCGAGGTCGGCGGCGAGCGCCGGGGCGACCGGCACCAGCGGGTACGGGTGCAGGAGCTGGACGAGGTCGGGCGCGTCGGCGACGACCGCCCTGGAGGCGTCGACGACCACCGTGTGGGCCGGCCGGCGGCCGGTGTCCGGGTCGAGCGGCGGCAGCGCCCGCACCACGTCGACCGGTTCGATCCGCTCGATCTCGACCCGGGCCAACGCGCTGTGCAGGCCGTGCAGTTGGCGGTGGCCGAGGTCGGAGGCCGGATCGGTGAGCCGGTCCAGCACCTCGTCCGGGCCGTGCGGTTCGGCGAGCAGCGCGGCCAGCGTGGTGCGCACCCCGAGCGCGTGCAGGAACTGCTCGTCCAGGGTCGTCCGGGCCTCGTCGTAGAGGCCGCGCAGCAGCGGGTCGGCCCCGGCGGCGCGCAGTCCGGCGGGCTCGCGGCCGTCCAGCACCGGGTGGTCGCGCAGCCACCAGGCGGTGTACGGCGGCAGGTCGGTGTAGGAGCCGTCCGGCAGCAGGGTGCGGACGGGGTTGACGACGGCGTCCCGGTACGGCGGGCGGGAGAGCGCGGCGAGCGCCTCGGGCCAGGCGTCGTCGTCGACCAGGTCGAGGTCGCGGACGGCCAGCAGTTCGGCGGCCACCGGCGGGACGCCCGCGACGTCGTCGGCCTGGAGGGCTTCGAGGGCGTCCTCGGCCCAGTCGGCGAGGCCGTCGGGCGCCTCGTCGAGCAGCCCGGTGGGGTGGCCGCCGGCCGCGCGGTCGGCGGGCGCGGTGGGGTCGAGCCGCTCCAGGTCGTCCGGGTCGAGCACCACGTCCTCGGCGCGGACGAGGACGAAGTCGGCGAGCACGCCGACGGCGGTGAGCACCTCCGGGCCCCAGCGCTCCAGCAGCTCGTCGTCCACCCAGCCGGCGTCCTCCTCTCGGGCGAGGGCCGCGAACGGGCTGCCGGGCAAGACGAGTTCACCGGCGCGGGCGGGCTCGCCCTCGTCGTCGAGCAGGGCCAGCCGGGCCAGCCAGCGGTGCTCGCCGGCGGCCGGGCCGGCGACCTTGACCAGCGCCAGGACGGCGTCCGCCAGTTCGAGCGCGGCCTCGACGTCGTCCTCGGCCACCTGGTAGGAGCGGGCGACGGCGGCCCGCACCTCGGGGGTGTCGAGCACCCCGGCCGGGGTCGCGGTGCCGGCGCCGAGCTTGGCGAGCAGCGGGTGGGCCGCCTCGGGGTGGGCGAGCCGCAGGTCGAGGGCGGCGAGCGCGTCGGCCAGCGACTCGGGGTAGCCGGGGAAGGCCGCCCAGTCGGCGTCCTCGGAGGGCAGCAGGACGCGCCGGGGCCCGGTGATGGTCCGGCCGTCGGCGAGCGGGACGGGCAGCGCGCCGAGCGCCTCCGGGTCTGCGGCACCGAGCGCCGCGTACAGGTTGCGCCACCAGGCGGGCTCGCGGTCCAGGCCGCCGAGCTGGTCGACCACGTCGGCCAGCGGCACCCGGCGCACGTTCAGCACCCGCAGCTCGGTGCGGCGCTCCAGCCCGGCCGGCAGCAGTCCGGGGAAGATCGGCGCCAGCGCCTCGACCACCGAGCCGTCCGCCCCCTCCAGCAGGGTGGCGTCCCGGGGGCGCAGCGCGGGCGTGCCCGCCTCGACCGGCGCCGGGTGCGGCAGGAACGGCGTGCCGGGCAGCCGGGAGAGGACGGCCGCGCGGAGCGCGTTGTCGAGCGCGCCCTGGCCGAGCGGCCCGGGGACGAGGCCGAGCGAGCCGAGGTCGGCGCCGCGGGCGCGCAGCAGGTCGGCGTAGCTGTCGGCGGCGCGCTCGGTGAGGAAGTCGGCGAGCGCGCCGGGGGCGACGTGCCGGCGGGTGGAGTCCAGCGGGTAGGAGGCGATGAGCAGCGCGGGCAGGCCGATCGGCTCGTCGCTGGGCGTGGGCGCGTGCAGCACCGGCGCGATGCCGGGCACCTGCGGGGTGCCGTCGGCGGCGACCGGGACGGCCCAGGTGACCGTCCAGTACGGGCGGGCGCGCTCCTCGGTGGGGCGGTCGGCGAGCAGCTCGGCGGCCAGGGTGCCGGTGGCGCCGGCGGTCTGCCAGCGGGTCCGCCGCGGCCGGCCGTCCGCGTCGTCGGTGACGGTGACCTCGGTGACGCCGTCCGGGCGGGGCTCGGCGGCGGCGCGGGTGAGCGTCCGGGTGCCCTCCGGGGTCTCCACCACGACCTCGGCGAGGCCGGGCAGGGTGAGCAGCAGCGCGTCGTCGATGCCGGCGAGCAGACGGCGGGTCAGGTCCTCGGCGGCGGCGTCCCGCAGCGGCAGCACGACCACCGTGTCGTAGCCCTCGGGGGCCGGGCCCTCGGCGGCGAACGGCAGCCGCAGCAGCGGCACGTGGCCGTCCCGGCGGCGCAGTTCCTCGGCCAGCGCGGGCTGCGCCTGGGCCAGCGAGCGGGCTTCGCCGAGCGACCAGCGCACCCCGCCGGCGGCGCCGAGCACGGCGGGCTCGTCGGTGACGGCGAGCACGGCGGCGAAGCCGACGCCGAACCGGCCGACGGCGGGCGTCTCACCGCGCTTGGAGGAGGCGCGCAGGGTGGACAGCGACTCGACGGCGGCCGCGTCCAGCGGGGCCCCGGTGTTGGCGGCGGCGAGCACGCCGTCGGCGAGGGTGAGCCGCAGCCGGCCGGGACCGTGCCCTGCCCGGACCGCCGCGTCGGCCGCGTTCTGCGCCAACTCGACGACCAGGCGGTCGCGGTAACCGCCGAGCGCGAGTTCCTCCTCGGCGTTGGCATCCTCCCGGAACCGGGCCGGCGAGGCGGCCCAGGCGTCCAGCACCCGCCGGCGCAGCGCGGCGCTCCCGAAGGGGTCCGCGAGGTGCTCGTCCGTGCTGCTGCCGATGATCCGAGGTTCCACTGGACCTGCCGCCTTCCGCCGCCCTGTACTTCGTACGGGGGGCATTCTCCCCCGCCCCGGCCGCTGCTCCGGACCGCGCCCCCGCCGCCGAGCCCCCGCAGGGCCCCCACCCGCACGAACGCCGCGGCCCGCCACACCGGTTCGGTGGGGCGGGCCGCGAGCGACGACAGGTCCGGTCAGGAGTGCCCGAGCTCCTCCGCCGGGGCGTCCGGCTCGACCGAGCCGGAGGTGCGGTCCGGGTGCAGCTGCATCGGCTCGACCACCAGCTCGTCCAGGATCAGCTCGGACGGCGCCGGCGGGGCCGGGATGACGGCCGCCTCGGAGTGCCCGCCGCAGCCGTACGCGAAGGAGACGATCTGCCCGTCCGCCGGCCCGAACTCGTTGCCGCACACGCCGAAGGCCTGTCCGAGCGAGCCGCCGATCGGGATCAGGAAGCCGCAGCTGCCGCACGCGGCGGGCGCGGCCTGCGCCATCGGCGTCTGCGAGCCGTGCGCCTTCTCCCAGCGGTCGGCGGCCAGGTGCAGGCCGAGCCGGGAGAGCACCCGGCTGCGGCCCATGCCGAGCTCCTCGGCAACGGCGTTGATCTGGGCCCGGGCCGGGGCGGGCTGGATGCCCGGGTCGGTGACGACCACGTCCTCCTCGGCCGCGAGGGCGACCGCGGAGTTCGGGGCGGGCTCGTCCTCGCCGCTCCAGCCGGGTTCCAGGCGCGCGTCGTCGGCGTCTGTGGGCAGCAGGTCGCCCGGGCCCATGTCGCCGGGGCGCAGCCGCTCGCTCCACGGCACCCACTGGGGGGCGAGGACGGCGTCGGCGCCGGGCAGCAGGACGACCTCGTCGAGGGTGACGTTCTTCGCCCGCGGGGCACGGGCGACGGTGACCGCCCAGTGCCAGCCACGGTAGGCGGCGTCCAGGCACTCGAAGGTGTGGGTGACGACGCGGTCGGCGTCCGCCTGGGCGCCGAGATGTGGTCCGACGGTCTCCGGGCCGACGGCCTCCTCGGCCGCCTTCCGGGCGAGTTCGACGGCCTCGGCACAGAGCCGATCGGGGGTACGGCTTCGCATCGCAGCACTCACGGCGTCGATTCTCTCCCAGTTCTTCTGTCGCCCACGGCGTGTTGCCTGTTCCGTCGCGGCTCGATAGTCCCTTGTCCATTCTGCGCGACCAGAGGCCGCCGCGGATACCGGCCGCGCCGCTCGTCCGGGCCTGCCGGCGCCCCGGCGCTCGGCACGCGGCCCCTGGGCAGGCTACCCGCCGGTCGGCGCCCCAGCACAGTCCGGGGCGGTGGCGGCCGTTCCGGGGCCGCGCCGAGGGGGGTGGATTCCCGCGTCACTGCGGCGATTCTGGGGCAGGATGGGCATGTGGCGGACGAGGACCCGTCGCAGCACGCACTGCACGCCTCGCAGGCCGGCAGCCCCGACCAGGCGGACGCCGTGCCGCGACAGCAGTCTCCGGCCCCCACTGCGGGCGAACCGCAGCCGGGGGGCGATTTCGAGTCGTCCACCGCCCCCGTGAGCCTCGTCAAGACCGGCGCCGCGATCGCCACCGCGACCGGCACCGGCGCGGATCCGGCCGTCCACGCCCGGCAGCTCGCCGCCCTGGACGGGGACCCTGGCGAAGAGGACCCCGAGCCGAGCCGCAACGTCCTGGTCCGGACCGCCTCCGCCGCCGGCGCCCGCACCGGCCGGGTGGTGCACGGCACCGGCCGCCGGATCCGCAAGGCCACCTCCGCGGAGGGCGCGGGCGAATCCGGCCTGGCGAAACTGATCGAACTGCACGCGCTGAACTCCTTCGGCGACATGCTGATCACCGTCGCGCTGGCCTCGACCATCTTCTTCTCCGTGCCCACCGGCGAGGCCCGCGGCCGGGTGTCGCTGTACCTGCTGATCACGATGGCCCCGTTCGCCCTGCTGGCCCCGGTGATCGGCCCGCTGCTGGACCGGCTGCCGCACGGCCGCCGGGCGGCGGTGGCGATGTCGATGCTGGCCCGGGCGGTGCTGGCCTGGACGATGGCCGGGGTGATCACCGGCGGCGGTCTGGCGCTGTACCCGGAGGCGCTGGGCGTGCTGGTGGCGTCCAAGGCGTACGGGGTGGTGCGCAGCGTGGTGGTGCCGCGGCTGCTGCCGAGCCGGCTGTCGCTGGTGAAGGCGAACTCCCGGGTCACCCTGGCCGGGCTGCTGGCCACCGGGGTGGCGGCCGGGGTGGGCGGTCTGCTGCACCTGATCGGGCCGGGCTGGCCGCTGCGCGGCGCGTTCCTGGTCTTCGTGATCGGCACCCTGATGGCCTTCCACCTGCCGCACGCGGTGGACTCCGCCAAGGGCGAGCAGCGCGCCGTCCTGCACGCCGAGGTCCACGGCGAGGTCCACGACGGGGTGCACGGCGAGCGGGCGCCGGAGGACGCCAGGGCCCCGAAGGCCTCGCTGCGCACCGTCGGCCCCTCGGTGATCCTGGCGCTGCGGGCGATGTCGGCGCTGCGCTGGCTGGTCGGCTTCCTGGTGATGTTCCTGGCGTTCCTGCTGCGCGACGAGCCGATCGGGGGCCTGCGGCCGACGCTGGCGCTGGGCCTGGTGGCGCTGGCGGCGGGGACGGGCAACGCGCTGGGTTCGGTGCTGGGCTCCTGGCTGCGCACCCGGGGCCCGGAGGCGACGGTCACCGCGATGCTGCTGCTGGCGACCGGCGCGACGGCCGCGGCCGCGCTCTGGTACGGCGTGGTGACGGTGGTCCTGGTCGCCGGCGTGGCCGGGGTGGCGGCCTCGCTGGGCAAGCTGTCGCTGGACGCGCTGATCCAGCGGGACGTCCCGGAGGCGGTGCGGACCTCGGCGTTCGCGCGCTCGGAGACGCTGCTCCAGCTGTCCTGGGTGGCCGGCGGCGCGGTCGGCATCCTGCTGCCGCTGAACGGCGTGCTGGGTCTGTCGGTGGCCGCCGGGGTGGTGGGCCTGATGCTGCTGTGGACGGTCCGCACGCTGTTCCGGGTGGGCCTGCGGCGGCGCCCGGCGGCGCCCAGGGTGGCCTGAACCGGCCATGGGCAACACGCGGTGGCCGACCCCCGCGTAGCGTGATCGGCGAAGCCCGGTAGATTCTGACGCATGAGCCTCAATACCCGTGCCATCGCCGCCCTCGGCGCCGTCGTCGTGGTCGGTGCTGCCACGGTCGGCACGTCCGTCGCCATCGCGAGCGGCCAGACCGAGCACAGCTCCCACCGCGCGACCCTGACGGTCGGCAACTCCTCGATCGTCGCGGACCCGCTGTGCTTCAACGGCGGCAGCCCGATCACGGAGGACCTGCAGCAGGAGTGCCAGCAGAAGGCCACCCAGGCCCTCGCGGAGGGCACCCTCCCGACCTCCGACGTCGTGGTGAGCGACCGGGTCGGCGTCGGTGTCTCCCCGAACGTGGCCGACACGGGCTGGTGGGCCTTCACCAACGGCGGCTCGCAGGGCCAGGGCGGGCGCTTCAGCCTGTTCTCCTACGCCAAGGGCCCGACCTTCTCCGGCTCCCAGCCGGCGAGCCAGGTGCTGAACGCCTCCGGCAAGACCCTGGTCACCGTGGTCGAGGGCGACAAGAACTCGGACAACCCGGTCGCCGTCTGGTACTTCCAGCTGAACACCCAGGACAGCTGACGTTCCCGCGATGACCGCACACGCCGTCGCGGACGAGCGCAGCGAGCAGTCGGGCCCCGACCGGGCCCGGCTGCTCGTCGTCGTCGCGGTGCCCGCCGAGGCCGAGGCCGTCCTGCGCGGCCTGCCCGGCCCGGCCACCGTGCTGCCGCTGCCCGGCGGTGCGCTGCACCGGGCCGCGGGCGCCCCGGTGGACGTCCTGGCGGGCGGGGTCGGCCCGGCGGCCGCCGCGGCCGCCGCCTCCGCCGCGCTGGGCGCGCAGACGGCCTCGGGGGGCCGCTACGGCCTGGTCGTCTCGGCCGGGATCGCCGGCGGGTTCGCCCCGCACGCCCCGGTCGGCACCACCGTGCTGGCCGACGCGATCGTCACCGCCGACCTCGGCGCCGAGACCCCCGAGGGCTTCGCCGACGTCACCGAACTGGGCTTCGGCACCGTCCGGCACAACCCTCCCCCGGCCGCCGTCGCGCTGGCCGCCCGGGCCCTGGGCGCCGCCACCGGCCCGGTGCTGACCGTCTCCACCGTCACCGGCAGCGCCGAGCGGGCCGCCGCACTGGCCGCCCGCCACCCGGGCGCCCTGGCCGAGGCGATGGAGGGCTTCGGCGTGGCCGAGGCCGCCGCCCGGTACGGCGTGCCGGTGCTCGAACTGCGGACCGTCTCCAACCCGGTCGGCCCGCGCGACCGGGCCGCCTGGCGGATCGGCGAGGCGCTGGCCGCCCTGGAGCGGGCCTTCGCCGCACTGCCCGTCCACGAACTGATCGAGGAGGCCGGCCGTGGCTGAACGGCTGAGCATCGCGTACTCGCCCTGCCCGAACGACACCTTCGTCTTCCACGCCTGGGCGCACGGCCTGGTGCCCGGGGCGGACGCCCCCGAGGTGACCTTCGCGGACATCGACGTCACCAACGGCCTGGCCGAGCGCGGCGAACTGGACGTCCTGAAGATCAGCTACGGCGCGCTGCCCTGGGTCCTGGACGAGTACACCCTGCTGCCCTGCGGCGGCGCGCTCGGGCGCGGCTGCGGCCCGCTGGTGCTCACCCGGCCGGGCACGGACGCCCCCGCGGACCTCACCGGGAAGACGGTGGCGGTGCCGTCCGAGCGCTCCACCGCCTACCTGCTGTTCCGGCTCTGGGCCGCGAAGGCGGTGCCGGGCGGCTTCGGCGAGATCGTCGTCCTGCCGTTCCACGAGATCATGCCCGCCGTCCGGGACGGCCGGGTGGACGCCGGCCTGGTGATCCACGAGGCCCGGTTCACGTACCGGCAGTACGGCCTGCACAGCCTGGCCGACATGGGCGAGGCCTGGGAGCAGGAGACCGGCCTGCCGATCCCGCTCGGCGCGATCGTCGCCCGGCGCTCGCTCGGCGCCGAACGGCTGCGCGCGCTCACCGACGCCGTCCGCGCCTCCGTCCGGCAGGCCTGGGCGGACCCGGACGCCAGCCGGGAGTACGTGCTGGCGCACGCCCAGGAGATGGACCCGGCCGTCGCCGACCAGCACATCGCCCTGTACGTGAACGAGTTCACCGCGGACCTCGGCGAGGAGGGCTACGCGGCCGTCCGCGCGCTGCTCACCCGGGCCGCCGCGGAGGGGCTGGTGCCCCCGCTCGACCCGGGTGCGCTGGCGTTCTGATCCCCCTCGGTCAGACGTCGAACTGGTCGGCCACCGCGCGCAGCAGGCCGGCCAGCTTCTGGCCGGTCGCCTTGGCCGGGTAGCGGCCGTGCTGGAGGCCCGGCAGCACCGCGTCCAGCGTGGTGATCAGGTCCTGGACGATCGGCGCCATGTCGTCGGCGCTCTTGCGCTGGGCGGCGGCCACCGACGGCAGTGCGTCCAGCAGTTGCACGGCCATCGCCTGGTCGCCGCGGTGGCCGGCGACCACGCCGAACTCGACCCGCTGGCCCGGCTTCAGCACGGTGACACCGGCGGGCAGCGCCTTGGTGTGGACGAAGACGTCGCCGCCGTCGTCGCGTGACAGGAAGCCGAAGCCCTTCGTCTCGTTGAACCACTTGACCTGGCCGGTGGGCATCTCGACAGTCCTCGAATGGGTGTGAGGGATCCCGGCCCTGGCCGGGGATCACTGGGTGGTGGGGAAGGCAGCCGACCTCGGCTCGGCGCCCGCGGGCGCTCATGGTCAGCACGCTGTCAGGAGCAGACTAACGGTCCGTCACTGCCTCATCCGCGTTCCGCGAAAGATCCGCGTTCCAAGGCCCGTTGGGGGCGGTACGGGCGCGGCGTTCTCGCGATCACGGGCGACCCGGTACTGGCACAGCCGGGGCGCGGCTCAGCACGGTCCATCGACTCACACCCCCGGGTCTGAGGAAACGGGGCGCACGTGTCGCACCCCTCGGCACCCCCTGCATACCCCCGCCCAGCAGGGATCAAAACGTTCAGCTTCCGAGAAACTGCGCAACGTGACCGGACCGCTCCGGTGACGGGGCCCGGCGGCCGCTCTGCCAGACTGGACCGACCGCCCGACCAGCCCCGAGGAGCGAGCAGACGTGAGCAGCCAGAGCGCCGATCCCGGCGACGTGTACGTCAAGGCCGGGACGATCGTCTTCGGTCTGGGCGCGCTCGCCACCCTGGTCACCTTCGTCCCGCTGTTCCTGCACCTGACGCCGCTGCCGACGGCCGCGTACTGGCTGAGCATGCTGATGCCGGCGGGCTTCCTGGCCGCGCTGACCGGGCTGTTCCTGAACGCGCGGGCCCAGCGCCGCCGGGTGGAGTCCGCGGCCGCGTCCTAGAACGCGGCCCCGGGACCCGGCCCCAGGGCGTGCCCCGGGGCCGCGGCTCAGCCGGCCAGGTGGGCGTCGAGCCAGGCCGGGAACCCGGTGAGGTCCGCCAGCACCACGTCCGCCCCGGCCGCGCGCAGTTCGTCCGCGCTGTACGGGCCGGTGGCCACGCACACCGCGACGGCGTCCGCGTGCCGGGCGCCCCGGATGTCGCCGAGGTGGTCGCCGACGTAGACGCTCGCGCCGTACTCGCGCAGCGCCTCGCCCTTGGTCTCCGCCCAGAGGTCGCCGACCAGCGCGTCCGCGTGCAGCCCGGCGTGCTCCAGGTGGAGGCGGGCGTTCGGCTCGTACTTGCCGGTGATCACCGCGACCCGGCCGCCGTGGTCGCGGACCGCCTCGACGGCGGCGTGCGCGCCGGGGAGGGCGACGGTCGGGGCGAAGGCGAGGTCGCGGTAGAGCTCGCGGTAGCGGGTGGCGGCGCGCTCCACCTCGTCCTCCGGGAACCAGTTGCGGATCTCGTCCAGCAGCGGCGGGCCGAGCCGGGTGACCACCAGGTCGGCGTCGATGCGGGCGCCGGTCTCGGCCGCGAGCGCCAGGTAGGTGGCGTGGATCCCCGGCCGGGTGTCCAGCAGCGTCATGTCGAGGTCGAAGCCGACGGTGAGCGGGGCGGTGCGGGTCTCGGGCATGCCGCCAGGCTATCCAACGGGCGGTTCGGGGAGCCGGGGCAATTTGCCCCGGCTTCCGACGGGAACTTAGGTTTACCTGAGTTGTCTGCGGAGAGGGCCCATGACCGACACCACCGCGCCACCCGGCGCGCGACGGACGGCGCGCCGCCGAATACTGTGGCTCGCCGCCGCGCTGGCCGTCCTGGCCGCCGCGGTGCTGCTGAGCCTGGCGGTCGGCAGCCGCACCATCCCCTTCGGCGACACCCTCGACGCCCTGCTGCACTGCGGCGACACGGCCAACGCCGTCGTCGTCCGCGAGCTGCGGGTGCCGCGCACCGTCGTCGGGCTGGCCGTCGGCGCGGCGCTCGGCCTCGCCGGGGCCGTCATGCAGGGCCTCACCCGCAACCCGATCGCCGACCCCGGCATCCTCGGCGTCTCCCAGGGCGCGGCGGCCGGCGTGGTCCTCGCCATCTCCGGCTTCGGCGTCTCCACCCTCACCGGCTACGTCTGGTTCGGCTTCGCGGGCGCCGTGATCGCCACCGTGCTCGTGTACGGCCTGGCCGGGCGCGGCCGGGGCGGGGCCACGCCGATCAAGCTGGCGCTGGCCGGCTCGGCGATGTCCGCGTTCATCGCCTCGCTCAACACCATGGTGCTGACGACCGACGCGGCCACCATGGACCAGTTCCGCTTCTGGCACGTCGGCTCGCTCTCCGGGCGGACCTCGGACGTGGCCTGGCAGCTGCTGCCGTTCCTCGCCGTCGGCACGGTGCTGGTGGTCGCGGTGGCCCGCGGCCTGGACGCGCTCGCGCTCGGCGAGGACACCGCCAAGGGCCTCGGTGCCAAGACCGGCCTGGTCCGGGCGGTCGGCGCGCTCGGCGCGACGGTGCTGACCGGCTCGGCCGTCGCGGCCGCCGGGCCGATCGCCTTCGTCGGCCTCGCCGTCCCGCACGCGGCGCGGGCCGTCGCCGGCGCGGACCACCGCTGGGTGCTCGCCTTCTCCGCCGTCCTCGGCCCGGCCCTGCTGCTGCTCGCCGACACCCTGGGGCGGGTCCTCTTCCCGCCGTCGGAGGTCCCGGCGGGCGTGATGACGGCGCTCGTCGGCGTCCCGGTCCTGGTCGCGCTGGTGCGCCGCCGGAAGGTGGTCGCGTCATGAGCGCGCAGGGCGGGCGAACCGTCGGGCGCGGCGCCGTCTCCCCGCGCGGGTACGCCGTGCTGCGGGCCGGGCGGGCGTCCGTGCTGCTGCACCGCCGGTCGGCGGTGGTGGCGCTGGGCCTGCTGGTCGCGCTGGCCGGGACGGTCGTCGCCTCGCTCTGCCTGGGCGAGTCGGCCGTGTCGCCGGTCGAGGTGGTGAAGGTGGTGCTCGGGCAGCCGAGCCCGCACGAGCTGGTGGTCGGCGAGTTCCGGCTGCCCCGGGTGGTCGTGGGCCTGCTGGTCGGCACGGCGCTGGGGCTGGCCGGGGCGCTGATCCAGACCGTCGCCCGCAATCCGCTGGCCAGCCCCGACGTGGTGGGCGTGACCTGGGGCGCGACCGCCACCGTCGTCGGGCTGATGGCGTACGGCGTGGTCGGCTCGACCGGTCAGGCCCCGTACGCGGCGGTCGCGGGCGGGCTGGTGGCCGGGCTGCTGGTGTACGCGCTGGCATGGCGGCGCGGCCTGCACGCGCAGCGCTTCGTGCTGATCGGGATCGGGATCAGCGTGGCCCTGTCCTCGCTGACCTCCGTGTTCCTGACCAAGGGCGACGGCTTCCAGGCGCAGGCCGCGAAGGTCTGGATGACGGGCAGCCTGAACGGCGCCGGCTACGACCAGGCCGGCTGGCTGGCCTGGGTGCTGCTCGCCGCCGTGCCCGTCGCCTTGTGGGCGGCGCGGGCGCAGCGCTCGATCTCCTTCGACGACGCGACGGCCGTCGGCCTGGGCCTGCGGCTGGACCGGATCCGCCTCGGCATGGCGCTGCTGGGCATCGTGCTGGCCTCGTGCGCGGCGGGCGCCGCCGGGCCGGTGGACTTCGTGGCGCTGATGGCGCCGCAGATCGCGCTGCGGCTGGTCCGGTCCGCGCAGGTCCCGCTGTTCTGCTCGGCGCTGACGGGCGCGCTGGTGGTCGTGCTGGCCGATCTGATCGCCCGGCGGCTGATGGCGCCGACCGAACTGCCGGTGGGCGTGGTGACCGGCATGGTCGGCGCGCCGTACTTGATGTGGCTGCTGATCCTCCCCCGAACTCCGTTCGGGGGTACCCCCATCCGTCGTGGAGGTTCCTGATGTCCGCTCACCGACTGGAGGCCCGGGGCCTCACCCTGGCCTACGAGGCGCGCACGGTCGTCGAGGGCCTGGACGTCGGCATCCCGGACGGGCGGGTGACGGTGATCGTCGGCCCGAACGCCTGCGGCAAGTCGACGCTGCTGCGGGCCCTGGGGCGCCTGCTGAAGCCGGTCCGGGGCGCGGTGCTGCTGGACGGCGAGGAGCTGGCGCGGATCCCGACGAAGCGGATCGCCCAGCGGCTGGGGCTGCTGCCGCAGTCGCCGACGGCGCCGGAGGGCATCTCGGTGGCGGACCTGGTCTCGCGGGGCCGCCAGCCGCACCAGAGCTGGTGGCAGCAGTGGTCGCCGGAGGACGAGGCGGCGGTGACGGAGGCGCTGGAGCGGACGTCCACGGCGGAGCTGGCCGAGCGCAGCATGGACGAGCTGTCCGGCGGCCAGCGGCAGCGGGCGTGGATCGCGATGGCGCTGGCGCAGGGCACGGACATCCTGCTGCTGGACGAGCCGACCACCTACCTGGACATCGCGCACCAGGTGGAGGTGCTGGACCTGGTCCGCCGGCTGAACGTCGAGCGCGGCCGCACGGTGGTGGCGGTGCTGCACGACCTCAACCAGGCGGCCCGGTACGCGGACCACCTGGTGGCGATGCGGGACGGCCGGGTGGTGGCGCAGGGCGCGCCGACCGAGGTGGTGACGGCGGAGCTGGTGCGGGAGGTGTTCGGGCTGGAGTCGGTGGTGGTGCCGGACCCGGTGACGGGCACGCCGTTGGTCGTTCCGGGGGCCCCGTGGGCGGCGGCCGTGGACGCCTGACGGCAATTTCACACCAAACCGGACATAATCGGCGCGCCCCCGAAGCCTCACCGCCTGAGGACCGCCGATGCACCGGATCGCCCGCCGTTCGTTCCTCGCCGGTCTCGGCGGGGCCGCGCTCGCGGCCTGCACCACCCGGCGGCCGGCGCCGCCGACCGCCGACGGCCTGGGCGCGGCCGCCTCGCCCACCCCGGTGCCGCCGGTCACGGTGGACACGGCCACCGGGCCGGTGCTGGTGCCGGGCGAGCCGCTGCGAGTGGTCGTCCTCGACACGGACGTGCTGGACTCGGCGCTGACCCTCGGCATCACCCCGGTCGGCGCCGCGCTGCCGGCCGCCGACATCCGGTTCCCGAGCTACTGGCCGGCCTCCCGGGTCGCCGGGATCCACCGGGTCGGCCTGGCCGGCGCCCCGGACCTGGTCGCGATCCGGGCCCTGCGGCCGGACCTGATCCTCTCCAACCAGGCGCGCGACGGCGACCGCTACGACCAACTGCGGGAGATCGCGCCGACCGTACTCACCCAGACCACCGGCGCGCCGTGGAAGGCCGACTTCCAGGTGCACGCCCAGGCGTTGAGCCGGGAGGCCGCGGCGGCGGCCTTCGTCTCCTCGTACCAGCGGCACGCCAACCAGGTGGTGCAGGCCCTGTCGGCGGCGAAGGCGTCCGGCCGGAAGGTGAGCCTGGTGCGGTTCGTGGAGGGCGGCGGGATCCGGCTGTTCGGGAAGCAGAGCTTCCCCGGGATCGTGCTGTCGGACGCCCAGGTGGGGCGGCCGGACGCACAGAACGTCGACCAGTCCGACGTCGAGATCCCGCTGGACCAGATCGCGAAGGCGGACGGCGACCTGCTGCTGTACGCCACCTCCGGCGACCCGGCCCTGGCCGGCACCGACGCCGCGCTGGAGAGCCCGGGCTGGCAGGCGCTGGGGGCGGTCAAGGCGCACCGGGCGTTCCCGGTGGACGACCAGCTGTGGTTCCAGGGGATCGGGTACACCGGCGCCAACTTCATGCTGGCCGAGCTGCAGCGCTTCCTGGAGGCGTGACCCACCGCGCGGCGTCGGCGTAGCGGGCCGGGGAGGTGCCGACGGCGGCCGTGAAGTCGCGGGTGAGATGGGCCTGATCCGCGTACCCGAGTTCGGCCGCGAGCGCCGCCAGGTCCAACGCGCCGCCCGCGTCGGCGCGTTCGGCGGCCTCGTGGAGGCGGGCGCGGCGCAGCACCCACTTCGGGGAGGCCCCGACGTACTCGGCGAACAGCCGCTGGAGCCGGCGGACGGTGAGGCCCAGCTCCCGCGCCAGGTCGTCGACCCGGCACAGGTCGGGGGTGCCGGTGATCCGCTCCACCATGGCGGCGACCTCCTGCGCGACCGGGTCGGGCGCGGGCAGCCGGGGCAGCAGGAAGGCGTCCGCGAGGGCGGCCTGGTCCCGCGGCCGTTCACCGAGCACGTCCTCGTTGAGCCGGTCCGCCTCGGGGCCGAAGTAGGCGGCCGCGGGCACCGACCGGTCCGCGAGCCCGGCCACCGGGTGCCCGGCGAACGAACGGAACGCGCCCGGCCGGAACTTCACTCCCAGCACGTGCCCGGCGCCCTCCAGGCGGCGGACGAAGAGCGACCGGTCGACCCCGTAGACGCGGGCCCTCGGGGCCTCGAAGACCAGGTGCACGTTCGGGTGGGCGAGCACCTTCTGCTCGTACGGGGGCCGGCCGCGCAGGTCCCAGCGGACCAGCCAGTAGAACTCGACGAAGCGCGCCACGGCGGGGGCGGGCGCGCGCCGCTCCACCCTGATCGCCTCCGCCGCGCGGGCGGGGTGGAGCACGCCGCGTCCGAGGTCGGGAGAGTCCATACCCGCCAGGCTAGGCCTTGTCCGGTATGGACTCTCCGGGCCCGCGACGCCCGGGTTCCGGCGCCGGTCGGGGCGGCCGCACCCTGCCATAAGCTGGCACGGTGAGTAGCGAACCGGCCCCGCCCGAGGACACCGCCGTCGAGCTGATGCGCGCGATGACGCGGCTGCGGGCACGGCTGCGCACCGAGGCCCCGATCGACGACCTGCCGTGGAACTGGTCGCACCTGACCACCCTGCACCGCGTCGTGCAGCAGGGCCCGGCGACCGTGACCGAACTCGCCCAGGCCGAGCACGTGCGCCGCCAGTCCATGGCGGAGACCGTGGCCGCGCTGCGGGCCGGCGGCCTGGTCAGCGCCGCCAAGGACCCGAACGACGGGCGCAAGTCCCTCTTCAGCGCGACCCCGGCCGGAGCCGACCTGTGCGAGCGGATCCCGGCGGCGCGGGAGGCGTGGCTGGCCGAGGTGATCGGCTCCACCCTCCGGGCCGGCGAGCGCAAGACGCTCGACCGGGCCGCCGAGATCATGAACCGCCTGGCGGACAGCTAGGACTCGGCGAGTCGCCGGTCGCAGACGGTCAGGACGAGGAGGAGGGCGGAGATCGCGACCAGCACCCAGGCGATGGAGTGCAGGCCGCCGTCGTCCACCCGGTCGTGGAAGGCGGTGCCGGTGATCGCCGCCGAGGCGATGGAGCCGAGGTAGCCGAAGGTGCGCAGCAGTCCGGAGGCGGTGCCGACCGTGGCGGCGGGGGCCTCCTGGTAGAGGACGGTCTGGTTGGCGACCGTCCCGGCGCCGGAGGTCAGTCCGAACACCGCGCTGACGGCGACGACCGCCGCCATCGGGGTGCCGCCGCCCACGAACAGCACGGCCACGGCGCCGAACAGCAGCAGCACCGAGCAGACGATCAACGGCAACCGCACGCCCGTCCGTCGTGCCACCACCCGGGCGGTCACGGCGCTCAGGACGCCCATCGGCATCAGCGCCAGGCCGGCCTGGTAGGCGGACAGCCCGCGGGCCGCTTCCAGCCACTGGGTGAGCCCGTAGAGGATCACGTACGTCCCCATCAGCGTCAGGCCGTTGCGCACGTAGGTGCGGGTCAGGGCCCCGTTGGAGGCGAGCAGCCGGACGTCGAGGAACGGGTGGGCGGCGCGCAGTTCCCAGCCGACCAGCACGGCGGCGAGGACGAGGGCGGCGGCGAGCGCGGGCCAGTCCGGGCGCGGCAGGGCGGAGAGGAAGACCATCAGGGCGGTCAGCGAACCACCGAAGCCCAGCATGCCGGGCAGGTCGAGGCGGGAGGCGAGGGCGCGGGGTGAACCGGGGCGCACCGGGTCGGGGTCCGACGCGATCCCGACCACCGCCAGGACCAGGGCGACGGCGGCGACCGGAATGTTGATCCAGAAGGCGGTCTGCCAGCCGAACCAGCCCACCAGCAGCCCGCCGAGGGCGGGGCCGACGGCGACGGTGGCGGCGCCGGTGATCGCCAGACCGCCGAGCACCCCGCGCGGCGGGGCCTGGTAGCCGGCCTGTTCGGCGCGGCGGCGGATCAGCAGCATCGCGGCCGGGTAGCCGGCCGAGGTGCCCGCGCCGATCAGCACCCGGGCCGCGATCAGGGCGGCCATCGAGTGGGCCAGCGTGCCGACGATTCCGGCCGCGAACACCAGCACGATCCCGGCGATGAAGATCCGCCGGGGCCCGAACTCCTCGGCGAGCCGCCCGGCGGCGGGCTGGGCCAGCGCGCTGGTGAGGTACAGGCAGGAGATCAGGACCGCGGTGTCCCCGACGGGGAGGTGCAGGGCGGCCGCGATGGCCACCAGCGCGGTCGCGATGATCGAGCTGTTGACCGGGTTGAGCGAGGCCCCCAGGTACAGCGGGACCACGAAGCGCGGGCCGAAGGGGTTTCCGGCGGGCGCCGGGGTCGTCTGCCGCGGGGTGCGGGTGTCGCCGGGGAGAGGCATGCCGGGTTCCTTCCGCTTCCTCCGGGACCTCTGCGACGGGGCGGGGCCTGCTGGGGAGATCCCGGCAGAGATGGGCAGGCTGCCTGCTGAATATTAGCAGTCTGCCTGCCTATTTTGAAGGGTTCGCCGTCGTCGGGGCGGGCCGCCGCGAGCCCCGGCCCGACGCTCCTGGTCAGGGCGCCGACCGTCGCGTTTCTTCAAGACCCGGCAGCCCCGACCGGCGCAGGATCGGGGCATGAACGATCACCCCACCCCGGACACCCACCCGCCGCACCCCCTGCACCCCCTGCTGGCCCGCGCCGCCGCGGCCGCCGCACGCGTCGCCGACGGCGTCCCGGCGGACCACCCGCTGGACGGCCCGACACCCTGCACGGACTTCGACACCCGCGCGCTCGTCAACCACTGGGTGCTCTACACCTCGCACGGCCTGGAGCACCGGGCCCGCCGCACCGAACTGCCCAAGGCGCTGGTCGACCACGACTTCACCGCCGACCCCGGCTGGCCCGCCGCCTACGCGGCCCAGCTGGACCGCGCCGTCGCGGCCTGGGCCGACCCGGCCGCCTGGGAGGGGGACGTCGACCTCGGCGGCTCCCCGGCACCGGCGGAGGGCGTCGCCCGGATGCTGATCGCGGAGCTCGTCCTGCACGGCTGGGACGTCGCCCGGGCGACCGGCGGTCGGATCGGGATCGACGAGGAGCTCGCGCAGCTGGTGCTGGAGGTCGTCGGGGAGAACGCCGAGCTGTACCGCCAGTACGGCGGGTTCGCCACCCCGGTGGCGGTGCCGGACGGCGCCCCGGCGCTGGACCGCGCGCTGGCCGCCTCCGGGCGCGATCCGCGCTGGAACGCCTGAGCGGCTGAGCGGCTGAGCGCTCAACCGGTTAGCCGGTCAGCCGGTCAGGCCCTCAGCCCGTCGCCCGCAGGGACGCGCGGAGCCGGGCGTGCAGCAGGCGCACGGCCGGCGAGTGCTGGCCGGGCCGGGCGACCAGGCCGAGGCGGGCCCGGACCGGCGCATCGGCGACGGGGACGGTCCGGAGGCCCTCGCCGGCGGCGGAGGAGGGGCTGAGGACGGCGACGCCGGCCCCGCGCTGGGCGAGCCGGAACAGCGTGGCCGGGGAGCTGGCGTCGATGTCCACCCGCGGTTCGAGGCCGAGTTGCAGGCAGGAGTGCTCGTAGGCGGCGCGGATGCCGGTGCCCGGGGAGAGGCAGAGGATCTTCTCGGACGCGAGGTCGGCGAGCCGGAGGGAGGGGCGGTCCAGGCGGTGGCCGGCGGGGACGATGGCGGCGATCGGCTCATCGACGACGACGGTGACGTCCAGGCCGGGGCCGGCCTCCTTGGCGAAACCGATCAGCGCCAGGTCGAGGGCGCCGGAGAGGACCTGCGCCTGGAGCAGCTCGGAGTGGCCCTCGTGCAGGCTCAGTTCGATGCCGGGGTGGGTGCGGCCGAGGTCGGCGACGACGTCGAGGAACGGCGGGATCGCACACCCCATGATCATCCCGAGCCGGACGCGGCCGCGGACGGCGTCGGCGAACTCGGCGGCGGTGTGCTGGATGGCTTCGAGCGTGGCGAGGGCGTCCTTGGCCAGCGGCAGGACGGCCTCGCCGGCGGGGGTGAGGCGGACCCGGCGGCCGGAACGGTCGAGGAGCAGCTGGCCCAACTCGCGTTCCAGCTTGCCGACCTGGGTGCTGATGCCGGACTGGCTCACGTGCAGGCGGGTCGCGGCGGCGGTGAAGGAGCCCTCGTCGACGACGGCCGCGAAGTAGCGCAGCTGGTGCATCTCCATAACCAACGATGATAGCTGGGATCTGATCCATCTGTTGGACGGATGGCGGAGTGCTCGGGAGGATGGAGGCATGACGACGACGAAGACTGCGCGTGAGATTTCCGAGACCTACTTCGCGGCCTGGCAGGCGGGCGACTTCGAGACGCTGCGGGGGCTGCTGGCGGAGGACGTCGACTTCGTGGGGCCGCTGGCCACGGTGTCGGGGGTGGAGAACGCCCTGGCCGGGCTGAAGGGGCTCGGGCAGGTCCTGGAGAAGATCGAGGTGCACGCCCGGGTGGTCGAGGGGGACGACGTGATCACCTGGTTCGACCTGCACACGAGCGTCGCACCGCCGGCGCCGACGGCGAACTGGAGCCACGTGGAGAACGGGCGGATCACCCGGATCCGGGTGACCTTCGACCCGCGGGAGCTGCTGGCGGGCTTCGCCCGCTGAGCGGCTGGGGCGCACCGCGCCGCCGGACCGAGGGACTGAGGGACTGAGGGACTGAGGGGCTGAGGGACTGAGGGACTGAGGGGCTGGGCGATCCGCCGCCGGGCCAAGCAGGGCCAAGCGATCCGACCCACCGGGCCGGATCGCCCAGCCCTGCGGGTCGGATCGCGGCGGCCCCGACTACCGTCGCGCCAGCCGGCCGCGGACCGCCCAGGCCGCCGCGCCGAGGGCGAAGCCGTAGACCGCCACCAGGCCGTGCCCGTTGTCCTGGGCGAGCCACATGGCGAGGCCCAGCACCGGGACGCCGACGGCCAGGGCTCGTTCCTTGGGCAGGCGGGTGCGGGCGAGGAAGGCGAGGGCCAGGGTCGCGCCGAGGAAGTAGGTGGCGCCGGAGCTGCCGGCGAAGTTGCGGGGGTCGGTGCTGGGGCCGTCGCCGAAGCCGAGCAGGTCGTCGATCCGGCCGGGCAGCAGGACGCCCGCGAGGAAGAAGGCGAGGGTGAGCGGGCCGCCCCAGTACCACTGGGCGAGCGCGGCGACGGCGGCGAGGGTGGCGAGGTTCCACAGGCCGCCGCCGAGGCCGCCGTTCTGCAGGAAGACCGAGGTGAACTCGCGCCACCAGCCGGACTTGGCGGGGTCGGCGTCGAGCGCGTCCATGGCGCCGGACCAGAGCAGCTGGAGCAGCACGCCGCCGACGGCGAGCGCGGTCAGGGCGACCGCCGCCCACGGGATCGGCCGCCCCCGCAGCGTGTCCCGGCCGACCACGCCGAGCCCGCAGTTGACCATCATGACCATCAGCGCGGCCGTGGTCACGTTGAACAGGATCGCCCCCATGACTGCCCCTCCCCCATTGCATTCCAACACTGTTCGAAAACCGGGCAGGGCAAAGCTAGCACAGCTTTCGAACGGTGTTGGAAAATGTTGTACGGTGGAGCGATGAAGCTCACCAAGGAGCGCATCGTCGATGCGGGCATGGCCGTCTTCGCGGAGGTCGGCTACCACAACCTGTCCATGCGCCAGGTCGCCGACCGCCTCGACGCCCACGCCGGCAGCCTCTACTACCACGTGCGCGGCAAGGACGAGTTGCTCACCCTGATGGCCGACCGCGTCTGCCGACAGGCCTACGACACCGGCACCGGAGCCCTCGCCGCCCTCCCCCCCGACGCCACCTGGCGGGACCGGGTCGAGGCCCAGGCCACCACCCTGCGCCGCAGCATCCGGCAACACCCCGGCGGCGCACTGCTCCTCGCCGAGAGCCCCGGCGTCCTCAGCTCCGGCGGCCTCTCCCTGATGGAACGCCTGCTGCGCACCCTCCTCGACGCCGGCCTGCCCACCGTCCACTGCGGCATCGCCGCCGACATCCTGCTCAGCCACGTCACCGGCTTCGTCCTCCAGGAACAGAACCAGCCACCGGCCCCACCACCCGTCAGCGCCGAGCTCTACGCCGACCTGTGCGCGCAGTTCCCGCTGATCATGGGCGAGTTGATCCCCCGGATCAGCCAGGACGAGAAGTTCACCCAGAGCATCCGACTGCTCTGCACCGGCTTCGCCGCCCTCGTCCCGGGCCTCAGCCCTGCTGCGGCGGGCGACGGCGCAGGCTCAGCAGCAGCAGCACCACCGCCGACAGCACCGCCGACAGGCGCAGCACGCCCGGGGCCGCCGACCAGCTGATCTGGCTGAACTGCGCACCGGCCTGCACGCCCGCGCCGCCCTGGGCGCCCGGCTTGGCCTGCATGGCGTGCAGGGTGGCCGCGCTCATCGTGATCAGCGGGATCCCGAGGATGACGAACTTGCGCATCAGATCGGAGAGTTGGCGGGACAGGTAGCCGAGGGCCCAGCCCACCAGCATGGCCGGGAAGAAGCTCATGGCGGCGCCGCCGATCAGCAGCCCGCAGGAGAGCAGGACCAGCAGGGACGGCCGCCGAGCCCCGACGCCCGCACCCGCACTTGCGCCCGCATCGGCACCGGCCTGGCCGGCGGGGGCGGCCGGCTGCGCCTTCGCCTTCCCCGCGGCGGCCGCCCTCCCCTTGGCCTTGCGCTGCTTCTTCCCCTTCCCCGAAGCCGCCGCAACCGCCGCAGCCGCCCCCGCCGCAGCTCCCGCCGGATCGGCAGCCTGCGCGCCCGCCGCACCCGCCCCGCCCCCGGCGCGCTGCTCGGGGATCGGCTTCGACGGAGCCTGCGGCGAGTCCGAGAAGTTGAGCAGCACCAGGTCCCAGCCGTTCGCGCCGGAGCTGTACACCTGGGGCGGCGGGATGGAGTCCGAATCGTCCTCGGGCCCGTCGAAACGCGACTTGTCCAGCTGTACGGGCGGCGCCCCGGCCTCCTGGGCGCGCGGCGTCCGGGGCGGATCCAGCGGCACCGACGGAGTCCCGCCGCCCGGCGCCGCCGTGTCGTACACGCTGTCCCCGTCGGAGGCACCGGACGGACCGGAGGCCCCGGACCCACCCGACGCCCCCGGACCGCCCGAACCGCCCTTGTCACCGGCAGCACCGGCCCCGGCAGACCCGCCGGAGGCCCCCGCCCCGCCCCCCGAACGGCCGCTCCACGGCCCGCTCCTGCGCCACCACTCGCCGTCCGTCATCACCGACACCCCGCCTCGCGCCCGAACCCCGGCCCACCGAACCACCCTCGGCCGTGACGCTACCCACCCCGCCCCCGCGCGCGCGAGTCCTGAGGGCCGGTCCACCACGGGCCGCCGCACGGACACCCCGCCGTCCGCCCGCCCGACTAACCTAGGTCGAATGACCACACAGCAGGGCCCTCAACGCCAGGGCAGGTCCGCCGCCGGCCCCCGCACCCTCGCCGAGGAGTTGCGCGCCCGCCCCGACGACGCGCTCGCCGCCCTGCTCCGCTCCCGCCCCGACCTGCTCAACCCCGTCCCCGGCGACCTCACCCAGCTGTCCGCCCGGCTCTCCTCCCGCGCCTCGGCGCTGCGCGCCCTGGAGCGCCTGGACCGCTTCACCCTGCAGGTCGCCGAGGTCCTGGCCACCGCCCCGGACGGCACCGGCCTGGCCACCGTCCGCACCCTGCTGACCGGCCCGGCCAAGGTCAAGCCGCACCCCGGCGCGACCCCGCTGACGCCCGCCGACCGGTCCGCCGTCGCCGCCGCCCTCCCCCGGGCCATCGCCACCCTGCGCGACCGGTCCCTGCTCTGGGGCCCGGACAACGGCCTGCGGCTGGTCCTCGCCGTCCGCGAGGCACTCGCCCCGACGGCCGCCAACCCCGGCCGCACCGGCCTCGGCCCGACCCTCTCCGACGCGACCGTCGGCATGTCCCCGGCCCGGCTGCAGCAGCTGCTCGCCTCCGCCGGACAGCCCGCCACCCCGGACCCGGTCACCGCCGTCGACGCGCTCGCCGCCCTGCTGAACGACCGCGCCCGCTGCGCGGCGCTGCTCGACACCGCCCCCGAGGCCGCGCTGCGGCTGCTGGAGCGGCTGGTCTGGGGGCCGCCGACCGGCACCGTCCCGGACGCCACCCGCCCGGTCACCGCCGAGGACGCGCAGAGCCCCGTCGAGTGGCTGCTCGCCCGCGGGCTGCTGCTGCCCAGCGGGCCGGGCAGCGTCGTCCTGCCGCGCGAACTGGCCCTGCACCTGCGCGGCGGCCGCACCCACCGCGCCGTCGAGCCGGTCCAGCCCGAGCCCGCCCCGGCCGCCGCCCCGCGCGATCCACAGGCTGTGGACGGCGCGGCGGCCGGCCAGGCCCACACCGCCGTCAAGACCGTCGAGGAACTCCTCGACACCTGGGGCCTCACCCCGCCGCCCACGCTGCGCGCCGGCGGCCTCGGCATCCGCGACCTCAAGCGCACCGCGCAGGCCCTGGAGACCACCGAGCAGCAGGCCGCCTTCTGGCTCGAACTCGCCTACGCCGCCGGGCTGCTGGCCCCCGACGGCGAGGCCGACGAGCGCTGGGCCCCGACCCCGGCCTACGACGGCTGGCTCCAGCGGGACACCGCCGAACGCTGGTCCGTCCTCGCCGCCGCCTGGCTCGCCGCCACCCGCGTCCCCGCCCTCACCGGCACTCCGGACGGCAAGGGCAAGCCGCGCGCCGCCCTCGGGCCCGAGCTCGACCGCACCCTCGCCCCGTCCGTCCGCCGCGCCACCCTCGCGCTGCTCGCCGAACTCCCGCCCGGCACCCCCGCCACCGCCGCCGAACTCCTGCCCACCCTGCGCTGGCAGCGCCCGCTGCGCGGCGGCCCGACCGGCCCGAACGGCCACGAGCTGCGCGACGACCTCACCGCCTGGACCCTCGCCGAGGCCGAACTCCTCGGCGTCACCGGCCGCGGCGCCCTCGCCGCCCCCGCCCGCGCCCTGCTCACCGCCGAATCCGACCCGGCCGAGGTGCTCGCCCCGCTGCTGCCGCAGCCGCTCGACCACGTGATCCTGCAACCGGACCTCACCGCGATCGCCCCCGGCCCGCTGCTCACCCCGCTCGCCCAGGCCCTCGCGCTGTGCGCCGACATCGAGTCCAAGGGCGGCGCCACCGTCTACCGCTTCACCCCGGTGTCCGTGCGCCGCGCCCTCGACGCCGGACGCACCGCCGCCGACCTGCGGGCCTTCCTGGAGCAGCACTCCCGGACGCCCGTCCCGCAGCCGCTCGGCTACCTGATCGACGACGTCGCCCGCCGGCACGGCATCCTGCGGGTCGGCGCCGCCTCCTCCTACCTGCGCTGCGACGACCCGTCGCTGCTGAACGAGGTCCTCGCCGACCGCCGCTCCGCCGACCTGCGGCTGCGGCTGCTCGCCCCCACCGTCCTCGCCGCCCAGGCCGCCCCGGACGTCCTGCTCGCCGCCCTGCGCACGATGGGCTACGCCCCGGCCGCCGAGTCCGCCGAGGGCGACGTGCTGATCACCCGCCAGGACAGCCACCGCACCCCGCCCCGCACCGCCCCCGCGCCCGTCCCGGACGGCCCGCCGACCCCCGACGACACCCTGCTCGCCGCCGCCATCAAGGCCATCCGGGCCGGCGACCGCGCCGCCACCGTCAACCGCCGTGACTCCACCCCCGACCCGCGCCAGCTGCCCCGCACCGCCGCCGCCGAGACCCTCGCGGCCCTGCAGACCGCCGTCCTGCTCGGCGAACGGATGTGGATCGGCTACCTCAACGCCGAGGGCATCGCCAGCCAGCGGATCATCGACCCGGTCAAGGTCGAAGGCGGCTTCGTCACCGCCTTCGACCACCACGCCGACGAGCTCCGCACCTTCGCCCTGCACCGGATCACCGGCGTCGCGGAGCTCGACGAGTAACCCCGGCGGCAGGGCCGGGCTCAGTGCCCCTGCGACTCCTTCATCTTCTCCTTGACGGCCTTGTCCGCCAGGCTGCCGATCTCCCCCTGCCCGACCGGCAGCGAGCCGCCGCCGACCTGGTCGGCGATCAGGAATCCGGGCGCGGCGAGCAGCCCGCCGGGCCCCTCCCCGATCCCCGCGAGGGCGTGCGCGGAGCCGACGGACGAGGCGGTGGCCGCGAAGGCCGTGCCCATCAGGGCGAGAGCGGTGAGAACGCGCTTCGACTTCTTCATGCCCGGCTCAACGAGCGATGCGCACCGTGGTCACCCGGAGCCGTCGCCCGGGGCGCGGGTACCGGCGCGGTCGCGGTCGCGGGCGCGGTCACCCGTACGAATGGAAGAAGCCCGATCACGTTTGGAAGGGGCCCGCTCACGTTCGCCGCGCAATGCGCGACACTGGAGGGTCTGCGTCAATCCAGCCTGTCAGCCAGTGGAGGGCTTCCCCGCGTGAACGACGGACCGCTCATCGTCCAGAGCGACAAAACTCTTCTCCTGGAGATCGATCACCCCAAGGCCGCCGAGTGCCGCCGCGTCATCGCGCCGTTCGCCGAGTTGGAGCGCGCCCCCGAGCACGTGCACACGTACCGGGTGACGCCGCTCGGGCTGTGGAACGCGCGGGCGGCGGGGCACGACGCCGAGCAGGTGGTCGACGCCCTGGTGACGTACTCGCGCTACCCGGTGCCGCACGCACTGCTGGTGGACGTGGCGGACACCATGGGCCGCTACGGGCGGCTCCAGCTGCTCAAGCACCCGACGCACGGGCTGGTGCTCGCCACCACCGACCGGCCGGTGCTGGAGGAGGTGCTGCGCTCCAAGAAGATCGCCCCGCTGGTCGGCGCCCGGGTCGACCCGGACACGGTGGTGGTGCACCCCTCCGAGCGCGGCCAGATCAAGCAGGTGCTGCTCAAGCTCGGCTGGCCGGCCGAGGACTTCGCCGGGTACGTGGACGGCGAGGCGCACCCGATCGAGCTGGACGAGGACGGCTGGCGGCTGCGCCCGTACCAGGCACAGGCCGTCGAGGGCTTCTGGCACGGCGGCTCGGGCGTCGTGGTGCTGCCCTGCGGCGCCGGCAAGACGCTGGTCGGCGCGGCCGCGATGGCGCACGCCAAGTCGACGACGCTGATCCTGGTCACCAACACCGTCTCGGCCCGCCAGTGGAAGCACGAGCTGGTCAAGCGCACCTCGCTCACCGAGGAGGAGATCGGCGAGTACAGCGGGACGCGCAAGGAGATCCGCCCGGTCACCATCGCCACCTACCAGGTGATGACCACCAAGCGGAAGGGCGCCTACGCGCACCTGGAACTGTTCGACGCCCGCAACTGGGGCCTGGTGGTCTACGACGAGGTGCACCTGCTGCCCGCGCCGGTGTTCAAGTTCACCGCCGACCTCCAGGCCCGCCGCCGCCTGGGCCTGACCGCGACGCTGGTGCGCGAGGACGGCCGCGAGGGCGACGTGTTCAGCCTGATCGGGCCCAAGCGCTTCGACGCGCCGTGGAAGGAGATCGAGGCGCAGGGCTACATCGCGCCCGCCGACTGCTGCGAGGTGCGGGTCACCCTGACCGACTCGGAGCGCCTGTCCTACGCCACCGCCGAGCCCGAGGAGCGCTACCGCTTCTGCGCCACCACGGCGACCAAGCGGCGGGTGGTGGAGGCGCTGGTGAAGAAGCACGAGAAGGACCAGACGCTGGTCATCGGCCAGTACATCGACCAGCTGGACGAGCTCGGCGAGGTGCTGGACGCGCCCGTGATCAAGGGCGAGACCAGCAACGCCCAGCGCGAGAAGCTGTTCGAGGCGTTCCGCAACAAGGAGATCGGCGTCCTGGTGGTCTCCAAGGTCGCGAACTTCTCGATCGACCTGCCCGAGGCCACCGTGGCCATCCAGGTCTCCGGGACGTTCGGCTCCCGCCAGGAGGAGGCCCAGCGCCTGGGCCGCGTCCTGCGCCCGAAGGCGGACGGCCACTCGGCGCACTTCTACTCGGTGGTCGCCCGGGACACCGTGGACCAGGACTTCGCCGCCCACCGGCAGCGCTTCCTGGCCGAGCAGGGCTACGCGTACCGCATCATCGACGCGGACGACGTGCTGTAGGGCGTGCGGCAGGGCGTGCGGCGGTGCCCGGGGCGGTGCCGCCGTCGCGCACGTCCTGCGGCCCGTACGGGGGCCGGGACCTGCAGGCCCGGGACCTGCGGGGCTGGAACCCCGGGCCGCACGGGTCTAGGATCGTCCGTCTGCCCCCTCCCGAACCGTGGTACCTGCTGAAGTCGCGCAGGCAGCCGGGGGAGGCGCCGACCGCACGGCAACCGGTCGGCCGTACCCACCGTGAGCTCCATCGATCCGCTGCGCCCGGTTCCGGCGCAGCCGGGAAGGTTCGCTGTGCCCGCCACCCCCACCACCGACCCCCTCCAGCGCGAACGCGACCACCTGGCCGCGTCCCGGTCCGCGCTGCGAGCGATGCGCGAGGACGTCCAGTCGCTGGACCTGCGCGACGTGACCGGCACCTGGGTGTCCGCCGCCGTCCTCCAGAACCAGATCGAGGCCCGGATCGCCGCCCTCGCCGACCTCTCGCACACCCCGCTGTTCTTCGGCCGCCTGGACTACCTGCACGCGATCAGCGAGGAGCTGAGCGAAGGAGGAGGCGGCGAGAACTTCTACATCGGGCGCCGGCACGTCCACGACGCCGACGGCGACCCGATGGTGATCGACTGGCGCGCGCCGGTCTCCCAGCCGTTCTACCGGGCCACCCGCACCGAACCGCTGGACGTCGAACGCCGCCGCCGCTTCGGCTACACCGCCGGCGAGCTCACCGCCTACGAGGACGAGCACCTGAGCGACCCGGCGGAGGCGGACACCGCCTCCGCCCTGCTCGCCGCCGAGATCGAGAAGCCCCGCGTCGGCCCGATGCGCGACATCGTCGCCACCATCCAGCCCGAGCAGGACGAGATCGTCCGCTCCGACGTGACGGGCACCATCTGCGTCCAGGGCGCCCCCGGCACCGGGAAGACGGCCGTGGGCCTGCACCGCGTCGCGTACCTGCTGTACGCGCACCGCGAGCGCCTCGCCCGGACGGGCACGCTGGTGATCGGGCCGAACAACGCCTTCCTCTCCTACATCGAGCAGGTGCTCCCGGCCCTGGGCGAGCTGGACGTCGCCCAGGCGACCGTGCAGCAGCTGGTCGGGCACGTCGAGGTGCGCGGCGAGGACGACCCGCAGGCGGCCCGGCTGAAGGGCGACGCCCGGATGGCCGAGGTGCTGCGCCGGGCGGTGCGCGCGGGCATCGCGCTGCCCACCGAGCCCTGCGTGGTGGTCCGCGGCTCCCGCCGCTGGCGCGTCCAGGTGCACGAGCTCGCCGAGATCATCGAGGAGTTGAAGGGCCGCGAGGTGCGCTACGGCGCCGCCAGGGACGCCCTGCCGCAGCGGATCGCGCACACCGTGCTGCTGAAGATGGAACAGTCCGGCGAGGCCCCCGACGACCGGGTGCAGGACGCGGTGGCCCGCAACCCCGCGGTCAAGGCGGTGGCCAAGGAGTGCTGGCCGGCGGTCGACCCGGCGAAGCTGGTGCTGCGGCTGCTCTCCGATCCGGAGTTCCTGTCCGCCTGCGCGGAGGGCGTGCTGACCCCGGAGGAGCAGCAGGCGGTGCTGTGGCCCAAGCCGGGCCGCTCGGTGAAGACGGCCCGCTGGACGCAGGCCGACGCCGTCCTGGTCGACGAGGCGACGGACCTGGTGCAGCGCACCCCCTCGCTCGGGCACGTGGTGCTGGACGAGGCGCAGGACCTCTCCCCGATGCAGTACCGCGCGGTCGGCCGCCGCTGCACGACCGGCTCGGCGACCGTCCTCGGCGACCTCGCCCAGGGCACCACCCCGTGGGCGACGGCGAGCTGGCCGGACGCGCTGCGCCACCTGGGCAAGCCGGACGCCCACGTCGAGGAGCTGACCAAGGGCTTCCGGGTGCCGGAGGAGGTCATCGCGTACGCCTCCCGGCTGCTCCCGGCGATCGCCCCGGGCCTGGCCCCGGCGACCTCCGTGCGCGACGCCCCCGGCTCGCTGACGATCCGCCGCCTCCCGGACGGGGAGGCCGTGCCCGCCGTCCTGGCGGCCTGCCGCGAGGCGCTGGAGCACGAGGGCTCGACCGGGCTGATCGCCGCCGACGCCCGGATCCCGGCGCTCGCCGAGGCGCTGACCGCGGCCGGCCTGCCGTACCTGTCCCCCGGCGCCGAGACCAGCGCCGAGGCCCGGCTGACGCTCGTCCCGGCCTCGCTGGCCAAGGGCCTGGAGTACGACTACGTGGTGCTGGACGAGCCGGCCGCGGTGGTCGCGGGCGAGCCGGACGAGCGGACCGGCCTGCGGCGGCTGTACGTGGCGCTCACCCGTGCCGTCTCCGGCCTGACGGTGCTGCACGGCGAGCCGCTGCCCGCGCAGCTGCACTGAGGAACCGGGCAGCGGGGGCCGGCCCCACCGGGACCGGCCCCCGCCCGCCACGCGCGCTCAGGCGTCGATCAGCGCCCGCCACTCGGCGGCCTTGGCCGCGTCCACCGGCGTCCGCCAGCCGTCGACCCGCACCGCGCCGCCGACGTGGAAGCCGTCGAAGCCCTCGGCCCGCAGGCCCTTCAGGTGTTCGGCCCGCAGGCCGCCGCCGATCAGGATCCGCTGCCCGTACCCGGGCTCGCCCGCGCGGGCCAGGTCCGCCAGCAGCACCTCGTGCCCGGCGTCGACGCCGGCGGCCGCGCCCGAGGTGAGGAAGGTGTCCAGCCCGGGCAGCGCGCCGACGGCGGCCCGCAGGGCGGCCCGGTCGGCGCTGTGGTCGATCGCCCGGTGGAAGGTCCAGCGGCAGCCGGCCACCGCCTCGGCGACGGCGGCGGTGGCGGCCAGGTCGACGGCGCCGTCGGCGTGGAGGAAGCCGAAGACGAACTCCTCGGCGCCCTCGGCCCGCAACGCGGCGGCCCGGGCGGCCAGTTCGTCCAGGCCGCCGGGCGCGAAGCCGTCCTGGATCCGGAGCATGACGCGCAGCGGGATGTCGACGGCGGCCCGGATCCGGGCGAAGTCCTCGACGGACGGGGTGAGCCCGTCCGCGGCCATGTCGGTGACCAGTTCGAGCCGGTCGGCGCCGCCCGACTCGGCAGCCTGGGCGTCCTGGGGCGTCAGCGCGATGACTTCGAAAATTGGTCTAGACATATCAGTAGGTTGCCACATCCGGCCGGGCCCGGCGAGCACTTCGCCCCAGCCCCCGGGTCACGCCAGGCTGCGCCCCTTCCCGGAGCCCCCGCCGAACCGTCCGCCGAGCCCGTCGCCGGTCCCGATCCGGCGCACCGCCACCGCGGCCGCCACCAGGAGCAACAGCACCGGCGCCGCCATCGGCAGCACGTGCCAGAACCCGCGGCCCTCGCGCCAGATGTTGAACAGGCCCGCGAACATCGTCAGCGACAGCACCGCGACCCCGACGGCCGCCGGCAGCACCCGGCCGCGCAGCGCGGTGAAGGTCAGCAGCAGCGGCCCGATCAGCAGCACCGCGAACCACTGCATGTCCAGCGGGAAGGTCGAGTCGCCCCAGTGCTGGAGCGCCACCAGCAGCCCGCCCCCGAGGACCGAGGCCAGCGCCAGCCCGCCGGAACGCCAGGAGGCCCTGGGCAGCAACTCCGTCGGCGCCGCGGCCAGCAGCAGCGCCCCCAGCACGAACGGCATGGTGGCCACGCTGCTGTCCCCCACCCCCCAGAGGTCGAACTCCGGCGGCAGCACGACGGCCTGCGCCAGCACGAACAGCGCGGAGACGGCCTGGACCAGCGAGATGACCCGCACCGCCGTCCAGCGCCCCGTCACGACGGCCACCGCGAGCAGCAGCGCGATCACCGGCGGCGCGATGGTCAGGGCGTACGTGAGGTACGAGTCGTCCCAGGTCAGCCGATGGGCGGCCCGCTCCGCATCGCTCACCCACGGCACCAGGGCCGCACCGGCCAGCGCCCCGGCGACCATCGGCGCGGCCAGCGCGAGCACCCGCCCGGCCAGCGAGGAGCCGGTCAGCCCGAGCCGCACCCGCAGTCCGTACGCGGCCAGGTCCAACGCCTCGCGGGCGACGGCCGAGCGGCCGGCCTCCGCCGTGGTGTCGGCGAACACCGCGGCCAGCTCCTCGCCGCGCTCCCGGCGGTAGCGCGGCGGGTAGAACTGCAGCGCCGCCCGCAGCGCGGTCGAAGGCGCCCCCATCGTCGGTGTGGTCATGGGTGTGGTCATGCGAAGAACCCCCTCATCATCGACTTCCCCTCCGGCTCCGGCTTTCCCTGCAGCGCCGACAGGACGTTCGCGAGACGGCGCTCCGCCTCGGTGGCGACGGCCCGCAGCCGCTCCGCCTCGGAGGCCAGCGCCTCCCGGCCGACGCTGGTCAGCGCGTAGCTGCGCCGCGCCCGCCCGTCCACGACCTCCTCCGCGGCGACCTCGATCAGCCCCTGCTGGAGCAGCCGGTCGAGGGCGCCGTACAGGGTGCCGGTGCGCATCTTGACCCGGCCCTCGGAGATCGCGGCGATCTCCTGGATGAGGGCGTAGCCGTGTCTCGGGGCGTCCGCCAGGGCGGTGAGCAGCAGCAGCGTCGGCTCCTGCATCGAGCGTTCAGTCATACGACTACATATATCGTCAACCTACCTATAGGTCCAGTACTCCCGCCGCCCGGTCCACCACGCGGACCACGAGCCGGCTGGGAGCGGACCAGGAGCGGGCCAGGAGCTGGCTAGGAGAGCTCCCCCACCGGCGCGACCACCGCACCCTGCTTGCCGCACACCCAGTGCGGCTCCGGCCCCAGCTCCGGCTCCACGCCGAGCGCGTGCGGGTCCCCGTCGGCGGCGCAGGCGGTGCACAGCGGCCAGCGCCCGTACGCCTCCAGCAGCGCGTCCTGGACGTCCTGGGCGACCAGTCCGAGCACGTACTCGGTGCCGTCCGGCCACTGCTCCAGCCACCAGCGGCGGTGCGTCACGGCCTGCTCCACCAGGGAGACGACGGCGGCGTCCGCCACGTCCCGCGCGGTGAGGTCGGCCAGGATCAGCGCCCGCGCGTTGTGCAGCGCGGTCTCGATGTCGTCGGAAGCCATCTGTCCATTCTCCGGTAGAACGCCGTGTGGGCGGCCCCCCGAAGGGGACCGCCCACACGATCAGGAACCAACTGATCCGATCGGTGCGATCAGGATCAGAAGTCCATGTCACCGCCCGGCATGCCGCCGCCGGCGGCCGCAGCGGCCTTCTCCGGCTTGTCGGCGATGACGGCCTCGGTGGTGAGGAACAGCGCCGCGATGGAGGCGGCGTTCTGCAGCGCGGAGCGGGTCACCTTGGCCGGGTCGATGATGCCCTCGGCGATCAGGTCGACGTAGGTGTTGGTGGCCGCGTTCAGGCCGTGACCGGCGGGGAGGTTGCGCACCTTCTCCACCACGACGCCACCCTCCAGGCCGGCGTTGGTCGCGATCTGCTTGATCGGGGCCTCCAGCGCGACCTTGACGATGTTGGCACCGGTGGCCTCGTCGCCCTCCAGCTCCAGCTTGTCGAAGGCGACCGAGGCCTGCAGCAGCGCGACGCCACCACCGGCGACGATGCCCTCCTCGACGGCGGCCTTCGCGTTGCGGACGGCGTCCTCGATGCGGTGCTTGCGCTCCTTGAGCTCCACCTCGGTGGCCGCGCCGGCCTTGATGACGGCCACGCCGCCGGCCAGCTTGGCGAGGCGCTCCTGGAGCTTCTCGCGGTCGTAGTCCGAGTCGCTGTTCTCGATCTCGGCGCGGATCTGGTTCACGCGGCCGGCGACCTGCTCGCTGTCACCGCCACCGTCGACGATGGTGGTCTCGTCCTTGGTGATGACCACCTTGCGGGCGGTGCCCAGCAGGTCGATGCCGGCGTTCTCCAGCTTGAGGCCGACCTCCTCGGAGATCACGGTGCCACCGGTGAGGATGGCGATGTCGCCGAGCATGGCCTTGCGGCGGTCGCCGAAGCCCGGGGCCTTGACGGCGACGGACTTGAAGGTGCCGCGGATCTTGTTCACGACCAGGGTCGACAGGGCCTCGCCCTCGACGTCCTCGGCGATGATGACGAGCGGCTTGCCGCTCTGCATGACCTTCTCCAGCAGCGGCAGCAGGTCCTTGACCGAGCCGATCTTGGAGTTGGCGATGAGGATGTACGGGTCCTCGAACGTCGCCTCCATGCGCTCCAGGTCGGTCGCGAAGTAGGCGGAGATGTAGCCCTTGTCGAAGCGCATGCCCTCGGTGAGCTCAAGCTCCAGACCGAAGGTGTTGCTCTCCTCGACGGTGATGACGCCTTCCTTGCCGACCTTGTCCATGGCCTCGGCGATGAGCTCGCCGATCTGGGTGTCGGCGGCCGAGATGGAGGCGGTGGAGGCGATCTGCTCCTTGGTCTCCACGTCCTTGGCCTGGGCCAGCAGCTGGTCGGAGACGGCGGCGACGGCCTTCTCGATGCCGCGCTTCAGGGCCATCGGGTTGGCGCCGGCGGCGACGTTGCGCAGACCCTCGCGAACCAGGGCCTGGGCGAGCACGGTGGCGGTGGTGGTGCCGTCACCCGCGACGTCGTCGGTCTTCTTGGCGACCTCCTTGACGAGCTCCGCGCCGATCTTCTCGTAGGGGTCCTCGAGCTCGATCTCCTTGGCGATGGAGACACCGTCGTTGGTGATCGTGGGGGCGCCCCACTTCTTCTCCAGCACGACGTTGCGACCCTTGGGGCCGAGCGTGACCTTCACTGCGTCGGCGAGCTGGTTCATGCCACGCTCAAGGCCGCGGCGAGCTTCCTCATCAAAGGCGATGATCTTGGCCATCAGAAGTGGTCCTCCGGGACACGGTCGACTGCTCGGACCAAGGGGTGCCCGCGACGGACGGCCCTGGTGTGCGGGGGTCCTTTCCCCTACCGCTCCCGGGGGCCTCACCGACCCGGTCCGCTGTCACTCTCACGCTGTGAGTGCTAACGCCAATGATTAGCACTCCGGGTGGTCGAGTGCAAGCCCAATCGCGATCCCGCGAGCCGTCCGGGGCGCTCCCGCCGACCCGCGCAACTCCCCGCCGGGGAACGCCGACGGGCCCGCACGACGCGTGTCGTACGGGCCCGTCGAGAAGCGAGTGGTCACCAGCCGTGGGCCGCGCCGAGCTCCTGGGGTCGGAAGGGGGTCACACCGCGGCGCGGACCATGTCCGCCTGCGGGCCCTTCTGTCCCTGGGAGATCTCGAACTCGACCCGCTGGCCCTCCTCGAGGGTGCGGTAGCCGTCCATCTGGATCGCGCTGTAGTGGACGAAGACGTCCGCACCACCGTCGACCGCGATGAAGCCGTAGCCCTTCTCCGCGTTGAACCACTTGACGGTGCCCTGAGCCATTCCGAACTCCCCTAGTGCTGTGCTGGCCCTTCACGCGCCCGCAGGTCGCGGGCCCGGGTCTGGTTTGAAGGCCGGCCCGGGGAACCCCCCCTGGGCGCAGCCGTGCACGCCGCAGTCCTCCGCCGGGGGTGCCTGACGGCGCCCTGTGAGCGGGTGATTACGTCGACCGCGGCTGAATGTATCCGGATCGACGCCCTCTGCAACAGGGTCAGCTGCGGGGAATTCCGGCACCGCGCCAAGGGGCAGGACGGGCGAAAGCGGGAGGAATTCGGCATTTCACGCCGGACATAGCGGACGGATTACTACAAATCCCCGCGGGAATTCTGACATCTGCCTGACATGTTTCACGGCCCAGGCACCCGACCGGTCTCAGCGGCCGGACGACCGTCCGGCGATTCGCGGGTGAGGATGAGGGGAAGCCCTGTTCCCAACCGAGCCACACTCTACTCCGACTTGACCCCGCCATATTCCCGCCGAAATGCGGCCGGGCGGGCGTGAGGACGGAGAAAAGAAAAACCTCCGCCCCGGCGGCCGGTGGGCAGAACCGCGCCGGGGGGGGGGCCGGGGCGGGGGGCCGCGGAGCAGCCG
>NZ_JBHXMU010000056.1:0-8891 GCF_042720685.1 Kitasatospora sp. NPDC058492 | reverse complement strand
GCCCCCCCTCCACCCCCCCCCCCCAACACACCACCCCCACTCCCCCCCACTATCCCCCCCCACTAGCGCGCCCCCGCCCCCGCCGCTCCGCACCCCGCTATCCGAACGCCCCCCACGGCCGGTCGGACGAACGGCTCGGGCGGGGTGCCCGGGTCGGGGCGCGGCTCAGCAGCCGCCGGCCACCGCCGGGATGATCGAGACGCTGGCGCCGGCCGCGATCCCGGTCGCCAGGCCCTCGGCGAAGCGCACGTCGTCGTCGTTCACGTAGACGTTGACGAAACGGCGCAGCTTGCCGGCGTCGTCCAGGATGCGGGCGGCGATCCCCGCGTGGTTCTTCTCCAGGTCGGCGATGACCTCGCCCAGGGTGGCGCCCTCGGCGGCCACCTCGGCGGCGCCGCCGGTGTAGGTGCGCAGGATGGTGGGGATACGGACGTTGGCGCTCATGGTTCTCCTAGCGGGTGCGACCCAGCGGGGTGGGGGGTGTTTCAGGCGGACGCGAGGCCGGCGTCGTGGAAGGACGCCAGGGTCGGGCGGATGACGGCGGTCATCCCGGCCCCGGCGACGGCGTCCAGGGTCTTCAGGCCGTCGCCGGTGTTGATCGCGACGGTCTCCTTGGCCGGGTCCAGCTGGCCGGTCTCCACCAGCTTCTTCAGCACGCCGACGGTCACCCCGCCCGCGGTCTCGGCGAAGACGCCCTCGGTCCGGGCCAGCAGCCGGATCGCGTCCACCACCTCGGCGTCGGTGACGTCCTCGACCGCGCCGCCGGTGCGCCGGGCGATGTCCAGCACGTACGGGCCGTCCGCCGGGTTGCCGATCGCCAGCGACTTGGCGATGGTGTCCGGCTTGACCGGGCGGATCACGTCCTGGCCGGCCTTGAACGCCGCCGACACCGGCGAGCAGCCCGCCGCCTGGGCGCCGAAGACCCGGTACGGCCGGTCCTCGACCAGGCCGAGCCTGATCAGCTCCTGCAGCCCCTTGTCGATCTTGGTCAGCTGGGAGCCGGAGGCGATCGGGATGACGATCTGCTCCGGCAGCCGCCAGCCGAGCTGCTCGCAGATCTCGTACGCCAGCGTCTTGGAGCCCTCGCCGTAGTAGGGGCGCAGGTTGACGTTGACGAAGCCCCAGCCCTCACCGGCCGGATCGCCGATCAGCTCCGAGCAGAAGCGGTTCACGTCGTCGTAGTTGCCCTCGATGCCGACCAGCTCGCCGCCGTACACCCCGGCCATGACGACCTTGCCCTGCTCCAGGTCGTGCGGGATGAACACGCAGGACTTGAAACCGGCCCGGGCGGCCGCCGCGCCCACCGCGCCGGCCAGGTTGCCGGTGGAGGAGCAGGAGAGCGTCGTGAAGCCGAAGGCCCGCGCGGCCTCGATGGCGCAGGCCACCACGCGGTCCTTGAACGAGTGGGTCGGGTTGCCCGAGTCGTCCTTGATGTGCAGCTGCGCGGTGAAGCCCAGCTCGCGGCCCAGGTTGTCCGCCTTGACCAGCGGGGTCCAACCGGGGTTCAGGTTGGGCTTGGTGGCGACGTCGGCCGGGACGGGCAGCAGCGGCGCGTAGCGCCAGATCGAACTCGGGCCGGCCTCGATCCGGCGGCGCAGCGCCTCGGCGCCCTCGCTGCCGAAGTCGTACGCGATCTCCAGCGGGCCGAAGCACTCCAGGCAGGCGAAGCTCGGACCGAGCGGGAAGCGGGTGCCGCACTCCCGACAGGACAGCGCGGTGGCGGGGCCGAGGTCCACGGATGCGGGTGCGACAGTGTCGATAGCCATGATGGCGGAGGCCTCTCTCCTCATCTTCCCCGTGGCACGGTCGCGCCACAGGCCGGAATTGGCACCTGTCCCGCCGGGGCCTGTCGACAGACAGCCGCGCGAGAAGGTTGCCGGGACGTCAACGGGCCGTTCCCTCAGTCCCTCTGGATGAGCTTGTGAAATTGTGGTGGTGCTCAACGGCGACCCCGACGTGCAAAGGTCCGGCCGCTGTACGAAGACTGTATCCGAAGGCGTCAACCCCGAACGGGATCGTCCGCCACGCGAGATGGCGCGTCCCACCGACCCCGCCGAGGAGAGTCCCGTGCCCGCCGAACCGACCCCCGCGCTGCTCCCGCAGGCGGCGTCCTGGCTGCGCCGCCGCTCGTGGAACGCGGTCGACCGGCCGGTGCACGCCCTGCTGGAGGCCAAGCGCCGGACCGGCCACACGGTCAGCGTGGTGCTGCCCGCACTGGACGAGGAGGCCACCGTCGGCGACATCGTCCGCACCATCCGCCGCGAGCTGATGGAGCGCCTCCCGCTGGTCGACGAACTCGTCGTCATCGACTCCGGCTCGGCCGACGCCACCGCCGCCGTCGCCGCCCGGGCCGGCGCCCGGGTGGAGTACCGCGACGCGATCCTGCCCCGGCTGCCCGCCGTCCCCGGCAAGGGCGAGGTGCTCTGGCGCTCGCTGCTGGTCACCCGCGGCGACATCGTCTGCTTCGTCGACGCCGACCTGCGCGAGTTCGACCCGGCCTTCGTCTCCGGCATCCTCGGCCCGCTGCTCACCGAACCGGACATCCAGCTGGTCAAGGCCATGTACGACCGGCCGCTGGAGACGGAGGGGGCGGTGGTCCCGGCCGGCGGCGGCCGGGTCACCGAACTGGTCGCCCGCCCGCTGCTCAACCTGCACTGGCCGGAACTCGCCGGTTTCGTCCAGCCGCTCGGCGGCGAGTACGCGGCCCGCCGCGCACTGCTCGAACGGCTCCCCTTCCCCACCGGCTACGGCGTCGAACTCGGCCTGCTGGTCGACGCGCTGGAGACGGTCGGGCTGGACGCCCTGGCCCAGGTGGACGTCGGCGTCCGGCACCACCGGCACCAGGACGGCCAGGCCCTCGGCCGGATGGCCGCCACCATCTACCGCACCGCCCTCGAACGCCTCGACCGCACGCACCGGCTGAAGGCCTCGGCCGACCTCGTCCACCCGCTGCTGACCCAGTTCACCCGCGACCCGCAGAGCCGGGAGTTCACCGCCCACACCCACCCGGTGACCGCCCTGGAACGCCCGCCCATGCACACCGTGCCCGAGTACGCGACCCGACACTGAACACCCACCGAAAGGGTTTGCCGCTCCGGAGCCCAGGCAACGTACCAACCATGGGCGATCTCACGACCGAACGTTCGAGTGCGACCGGCACCGCCCCCGTCCTGGTGGCCTCCAATCGGGGACCGGTGTCGTTCAGCACCGCGGACGACGGCACGCTGACCCTCCGCCGCGGCGGCGGAGGCCTGGTCTCCGGCCTCTCCGCCATCGACGACCCCGACGCCGTCTGGGTCTGCGCCGCCCTCGGCGCCGCCGACCGACAGGCCGCCGGAGAGGCCCCGGACGGCCGCCTCGACCTCGCCGGGCACGACGTGGGCGGCCAGGCCGTCCGCATGCTGGACATCGATCCCGACACCTTCGCCCGCGCCTACAACGGCGTCGCCAACTCCACCCTCTGGTTCGTCCACCACCTGCTCTACGCCACCCCCACCGCCCCCGCCTTCGACGCCGGGTTCCGCACCGAGTGGGCCGCCTACCGCGCCTACAACACCGCCTTCGCCGAGGCGCTGGCCGCCGAGGCCGCCCCCGGGGCCGCCGTGCTGGTCCAGGACTACCACCTCTCGCTGACCCCGGCACTGCTCCGCGCCGCCCGCCCCGACCTGCGGATCGGCCACTTCTCGCACACCCCGTGGGCCCCGCCCGAGTACTACCGGCTGCTGCCCGACGACGTCGCCGAGGCCGTCCTCACCGGCATCCTGGGCGCCGACCGGGCCGGCTTCCTGACCCGCCGCTGGGCGCTGGCCTTCGCCGACTGCTGCGCCGACCTGCTCGGTGCCGAGGTCGACCGGGACGCCATGACCGTCACCCACGCCGGCCGCACCACCCGGCTCGGCGTCCACGCGCTCGGCGCCGACGCCGACTTCCTGCGCGAACGCTCCCACCGCCCGGACGTCGACGAACGCCTCGCCGCCCTCCGCGAGGCCGTCGGCGGGCGCCGCACCATCGTCCGGGTCGACCGCACCGAGCTGAGCAAGAACATCGTCCGCGGCCTCCAGGCCTACCGGCACCTGCTGCGCACCCGCCCCGAATGGCACGACCGGGTGGTGCACATCGCCTTCGCCTACCCCTCGCGCACCGACCTCGCCGAGTACCGCGCCTACACCGCCCAGGTCCAACGGCTCGCCGAGGACATCAACGCCGAGTTCGCCACCCCCGCCTGGCAGCCGCTGATCCTGCACGTCGACGACGACTTCCCGCGCTCCCTGGCCGCCTACCGGCTCGCCGACGTGGCCCTGGTCAACCCGATCCGGGACGGCATGAACCTGGTCGCCAAGGAGGTTCCGGTGGTGTCCGACCACGGCTGCGCCCTGGTGCTCTCCCGCGAGGCCGGCGCGTACGCCGAACTCGCCGAGGACGCGCTCACCGTCAACCCGTACGACGTCATCGCCACCGCCGACGCCCTGCACGCCGGCCTCACCATGCCCGAGGAGGAGCGCGCCGACCGCACCAAGCGCCTAGCGGCGGCGGCCACCGCGCTGCCACCGCAGCAGTGGTTCCTCGACCAGCTCAACGCGCTGTGAACCAGCTCGGCGCGCGCTGAACCGGCCCGCTCAACGCGCTGCCGCCCGGCTCAGCCCGCGCCGACGGCCGCGCCGAGCGCCGCGAGCAGTTCCACCACGCCGGCCGGGCCCGCGACCACCAGGTCCGCCCGGTCGGCGAGCTCGCGCACCGGCGCGTCCCCCACCGCGCCGCTGCACACCAGCAGCCCCGCCACCCCCTCGCCGCGCAGCTTCTCCACCGCCGCGAAGGCCGCCACGTCCCCCAGGTCGTCCCCCGCGTACAGCACCGAGCCGGCCCCGCGCTCGCGCAGGAAGCCGGTCAGCGCCGCGCCCTTGTCCACCCCCGGCGGCCGCAGCTCCAGCACCAGCCGCCCGGGCTCCACCACCAGCCCGTGCCCGGCCGCCAGCTCGCCGACCGGCGCCCGCAGCAGCTCCAGCGCCTCCTCGGGCGCCGCCGTGCGCCGGGTGTGCACCGCCAGCGAGCGCCCCTTGTCCTCCAGCCACGTCCCCTCGGGCGCCCCCGCCGCCGCCAGCAGGCCCGGCAGCGCCGCCCGCGCCCCGGCCACCCCGGGGTGCACCGGCGGCGCGGTCACCTCGCCGCCCTCCCAGCGCTCGGCGCCGTAGTGCCCCAGCACCACGACCCCGGGCAGCCCGTCCAGGCCGCCGTACTCCGCCGCCAGCGCGGCCGGCCGCCCGGTCACCACCACCACGGCCCGCACCGCCGGCACCAGCGCCCGCAGCGCGGCCGCCGCCCCCGGATGCGCCCGCGCCCGATCGGGGTCCGCCACGATCGGCGCCAGCGTCCCGTCGAAGTCCAGCGCGATCACCGCCTCGCCCGGCGCCGCCAGGATCGCCCGCAGCCCGTCCCGCCCGGCAGCCGTGACCGGCACCCACTTCTCGTCAAAGCCCATGCCCGAGCCCTACCCCGCGGCCCCCTCCCGCTACCGCGCGGACCGACGGGCCTCCCGGATCCGGCGCAGCCGGTTCACCAGCACCGGGGCGTGCGCCAGTGCCTCCGGCCGGTCCAGCAGCGCGTTCAGCAGCTGGTAGTACCGGGTGGAGGAGAGCCCCAGCTCCTCCCGGATCGCCCGCTCCTTGGCCCCGGCCGTCCGCCACTGCCGCCCCTCCAGGGCCAGCACCGCCAGGTCCCGCTCACTCAGCTCGCCCACCAGGACACCTCCGCCATCACTACGGAGTGTCATTCTCCCGCGTGAGCCGGACACACTGTGCGCCCTCCGGCGCCCGGCCGCCCCGGCTAGCGTCGGCGGTATGACCACGCCCAGCTTCGCCGTGCACATCCCCACCGCCGACCTCGAACCCGACCCGCTCGACCCGGCCCAGATCGTCTCCGGCACCCCGGAGGTCTCCGGCCTGGTCCTCTCCGAGTCCCCCGACGGCCGCCAGCTGCGCGGCATCTGGCAGATCACCCCAGGCGTGGTCACCGACGTGGAGGCCGACGAGCTGTTCGTGGTGCTCAGCGGCCGGGCCACCATCGAGGTCGAGGGCGGCCCGACCCTGGAGGTCGGCCCGGGCGACTGCGCCGTGCTGCGCGAGGGCGACCGGACCACCTGGACGGTCCACGAGACGCTCCGCAAGGCCTACGCCATCACGCTCCCCTGACGAGCCCGACCCTGACGAGCCCGACCCTGAGACCCCGCCCCTGGAGAGCACCCCGGCCCGGGTTCACCTGCGGACCCGGGCCGCCTCCTTGACCGCCGCGTCCTGCAGCCCGGCGAGCGCCTGCTTCGGGTCCCCGGTGACGGCCTGCCCGATCCCGGCCTTGATCCGGTTGCTGACGTCGCCCCAGGCCGGGTCCCCGAACGGGTAGAAGCTGGCGTTGGTCAGCCCGACCGCGAACTGCTTGAGGTCCTCGTGCTTCGGGTCGGACGTCATCTGGTTGAACGCGTCCTGGGTGACCGGCAGCAGGTTGTACTGCTCGTCGAACTTCAGCTGGAACTCGCGGGAGTAGGCGAAGGACAGGAACTTCTTGATCTCGTTCTTGTGCCCGTTGGCCTTGAACGCCATCATCCAGTCCGCGACGCCGAGGCTGCCGGTCTTGCCCACGCCGTCCTTCTTGGGGATCGGCGCCGTCCCGAAGTCGATCTTCCCGGCGGTGGCCATCCGCAGCAGCGTCGGGTGCCCGTTCAGCATCGCGACCTTCCCGGCCGCGAAGTCCTGGAAGACCGGGGTGCGGTTCATCTTGCCCGGGTCCGGATAGGTCAGCCCGGTGGCCACCAGGTTGTTCTTCAGCCAGCTGAAGGTGGCCTGGTTCTGGGTGCTGTCGATGGTGTAGTTGCCGACGTCGTCGGAGAGGCTGCCGCCGCCGCTCAGCGTCCACAGCATGGACTCGGCCGGCGCCTCCTCCGGCCCGAGCGGCAGCCCGTACGGGGTCACGCCCGGCACCTTGGCCTTGATCTTCTCGGCGTCCTGGCGCAGTTCGTTCCAGGTGGCCGGCGGCTGGGTGATGCCGGCCTGGCGGAAGACGGCCTTGTTGTAGAAGAGCACCCGGGAGGAGGAGACGAACGGGATGCCGTACTGGGTGCCGAGCACCTGCCCGGCGTGCGCGAAGGTGTCCAGGAAGTTGGCCTGGGTGTCCATCGAGAGCACGTCGGCGGCCGGGTACAGCCGGTCCGCCGCGACCTGGTCGGCGAAGCCGCCGGTCTGCAGCAGGTCGGGGGACTTGCCGGCCGCGATCATGTCGTCGACCTTCTTGCCGATGTCGGTCCAGCTGTCCACCTCGACGTCGACCTTGATGCCGGGGTTGGCGGCTTCGAAGCCGTGCGCGATCTCGTCCCAGTAGAGCTTGGAGCTGGTGTCGGCGCTCTCCCCGTAGTCGGCGGCGACCAGCTTGAGGGTGACCGGCCCGTCGTTCTGCCCGCCGCAGGCGCTGACGGCGGTGAGTACCAGTGCTCCGGCCAGCGCGGTGCCGAGGACGCGGGTGGGAACGTGGGCGCGCCTGTTCAACGCGGGTACCGCCTTCAGGGGAGAACTGCGACCGGACGGGGGAATCCGGGAGGGGGGAGGCGCAACACTGCCAAACCCACCGGGCGGTGGTCCACACCACTGTGCCGAGCCCGCCGAGTAGTTATCGAAGTGCGGACGTCATTGCACGATGCGCAACAGAAGGTGAACGGAAGGCGCCCGACGCAAAGCCGCTCACACCGACCCCATCTGCGACAAAGCTCACCTACTTTGGACCAGACCAATCCGACAACTGGACTAGACCTCTTCTACCCGACCAAGGGAAACTGTCCTCCGTGAAGCACGTCATCGCACTCGATGTAGGCGGCACCGGCATGAAGGCCGCGCTGCTCGCCCAGGACGGCTCCGTGCTGTTCGAAGCACGCCGACCGACCGGGCGGGAGCACGGCACGGACGCCGTGGTCGCCGCCATCCTCGACTTCGCCGCCGACCTGGCGGACGAGGGCCGGGGCCGCTTCGGCGTCGCCCCGCTCGCGGCCGGCGTCGCCGTCCCGGGCACGATCGACGAGAGGAACGGCATCGCGGTCTACTCGGCCAACCTCGGCTGGCGGGACCTCCCGCTGCGCAAGCTGCTGGGCGAGCGCCTGGCCGGGCCCGACGGAGCCGCCATCCCCGTCGCACTCGGCCACGACGTGCGTTCGGGCGGCCTGGCCGAGGGCCGGCTCGGCGCCGGCCGGGGCGTCGACCGCTTCCTGTTCATCGCGCTGGGCACCGGCATCGCCGGTGCCATCGGCATCGGCGGCCGGATCGAGGCCGGCGCGCACGGCTACGGCGGCGAGATCGGCCACGTCGTGGTCCGCCCGGGCGGACCGCAGTGCGGCTGCGGCGCCCGCGGCTGTCTGGAGACGCTCGCCTCCGCCTCCGCCGTGTCCCGCGCCTGGGCCGCGGCCAGCGGCGACCCCGACGCCGACGCGGCATCCTGCGCCGCCGCGGTGGACGCCGGGGACGACCGCGCGCTCGCGGTCTGGCAGGGCGCCGTCGACGCCCTCGCCGACGGGATCGTGCTCGCCCAGAGCCTGCTCGACCCGTCCACGGTGATCGTCGGCGGCGGGCTGGCCGAGGCCGGTGACACGCTCTTCGGCCCGCTGCGCACGGCGGTCACCGAGCGCCTGACCTTCCAGATGCCCCCGAAGGTCGTACCCGCCATGCTCAAAGACACCGCCGCGTCCCTGGGCGCGGGCCTGCTCGCCTGGGATCTGCTCTCCATGGAGGTGACCGCGTGACCACCGCGGACCGTGACCGTACCGCACTGGCCGGCGCCCGGCTGGTCCTGCCCGGCGGCGTCGTCGAGGGCGGCCGCCTGGCCGTCGAGGGCGACCGGATCGCCGGCCTCGGAGGCGAGAG
>NZ_JBHXMU010000055.1:0-65825 GCF_042720685.1 Kitasatospora sp. NPDC058492 | reverse complement strand
GGCGCGGGCCGGTCCTCCTGCGGGGTCTGGTCGGACGGCGCGGTCGGGGCCTCCTGGCCGGGGCCGGGCGGCACGGCCAGCCGGCGACGGCGGCCGGTCGGTGCGGCGGCGGGCTCGGGCTGCGCGGGTGCCGGGCCGGCCGGCAGGGCGTGCTCCAGGCCGGGGTACACCGGGGTGTCGGGGGCGCCGGGGAGGGCGAAGCCGCCGGAGGAGTCCTCGGTGGGGGGCAGGGCGCGGCGCCGACGGGGCTTGGTCTCGGCGCCGTCGGCGGCCGGGGCGCCTTCCGCGGTGGGCGTGCCGCCCGCCGGGGTGCCGTCGGCGGGGGCGGCACCGGTGCCGGGGCCGAGCGCGAGCGGTTCACGCCCGCCGGTCCGGTGCTGCTGCGGGCGCTCGCCCTCGACGGGGACGGCGTAGGCCGGGCCGGAGCGGCCGTCGTCCTTGCCCCAGGGGTCGCGCTGCGCGCCGTCCGGACCGGCCAGTCCCTGGCGGCCGTACGCGGGGTCGTTGCCGGTGCCGTTCCACTGTTCGGGGACGGCCCGCTCGATCCGGGCGGGGGCGTTCGGCCACTGGTCGGCGGGGGTGTCGGGGGCGGTCCGGGCCGGGGGCGCGGGTTCCTCGGCGGCGGGGCGGCCACGGCGGCCGCGCCGCTCGGCGGCGGGTTCCTCGGCGGGCTGCTCCGCCGCCGCGGCCGGGGTCTCGCGGTCGGGCTGCTCGCCGCCGTCGGCGACCGGCTCGGCGTCCTCGCCGCTGCTGGGCAGCTGCGGGATGCCCGGCAGGTCGGGCAGGACGGCGCTGTCGCCCTCCTTGGGCCGGTCGGAGCGGCGGCCCTCGGCGGCCGCGCGCTCGGCGGCGGCCTTCGCGGCGGCCGGGTCCAACGGCAGCTCGACGACGTACGTGGTGCCGGCCTTGCCGGGCAGCTCGTGCGGCTGGAGCACGCCACCGTGGCGCTCGACCACCGCGCGGGCTATCGGCAGGTGGACGGGGCTGCCGCCGAGGCCGGGCCCGCGGATCTCGACCCGGGCGACCTCGCCGCGCTGGGCGGCGGCCAGGACGACGGTCGGCGGCTCGCCGCCGGAGGGCAGCGCGGCGGGCGTGCCGGGGGCGGCCAGGCCGGGGGAGGGGGCGGTCGGGGCGTCCAGGGCGAGGCCGATGCCGCTGACGTCGGCGACCAGGTGGGCCAGCGCCTGGGCGAGCCGGCGTTCGTCGGCGATCACCTCGACGGCGGCGGCGTGCACCGAGAACCGCACCCGGCCCGGGCCGACCAGCTCGCCGGCCGCCTCGACGGCCTGGCGGACCACCTTGTCCAGGGCGACGGGCACCCGCCGCTCGGTCGGCTTGCGGCCGTCCTTGCCGTCCTTGTTGTCCTTGCCGTCCTTCGCGTCCGGGCCGTCCGCCGGGGCGCTCTCGCCGGCCTCGGAGCGCTGGTGCGCGAGCACGCCGTCGATCAGCCGGCTGAACCGGCGGCACTCGTCGGCGAGCCGGCGCAGCGTCCAGTTGGCCTCCGGCCACAGCTGCCCGGCCGGGTCGGCGGCGAGCGCGTCCAGCCGCTCGTTCAGCGCGGACAGCGCGCCGCCGAGTTCGCTCTCCAGGACGGCGGTGAGGTGTTCGTTGCGGGCGACCAGGGCGAGTTCGCGGCTGCGGTCGGTGAAGGTCATCACCGCGCCGACCAGCTGGTCGCCGTCCCGCACCGGCGCGGTGGTGAGGTCGACGGTGACCGGGCGGCCGTCCTTGCGCCACAGCACGGTGCCGCGCACCCGGTGCTTGCGCCCGGAGGTCAGGGTGTCCAGCAGCGCGGACTCCTCCAGCGCCAGCGGGGTGCCGTCGGCCCGGGAGTGCTGGATCAGCGGGTGCAGTTCGCGCCCGCCCAGCTCGCTCGCCCGGTACTCCAGGATGTGCGCGGCGGCCGGGTTGACCAGCACGCAGCGGCCTTCGAGGTCGACGCCGAGCACGCCCTCGGCGGCGGCGCGCAGGATCATCTCGGTCTGCTTGTGCTGGCGGCGCAGCTCGGCCTCGACGCCGAGCCGGCTGGAGAGGTCGCGGACCAGCAGCAGGAGCAGGTCGCTCGCGGAGGACGGGCGGGACCGCTCGCGGTACGGGTCGTACGAGGTGAGCCCGTAGCCGCGGCCCTCGCCGGTGCCGTCGTCGGGGAAGTCGTTGCCGGAGACCTCGACCGGGAAGCTGGTGCCGTCGGTGCGCCGGGCGGTCATCCGGACCGGGCGGTCGGGCTCGTCGCCGTCGCGGGCGGCCGGGCGCATCGAGCCGGGGATCCGACTGGGGTCGAACTCGGGCAGGAGGTCCAGCACGCCCATGCCGACCAGCGAGGTGCCGGGCGTCTGGAGCGCGTGGACTGCCGCGCTGTTGGCGTCCACGACGGTGCCGTTGCTGTTCACCAGCAACAACGCGTCGGGCAGGGCGTCGAGTATGGCGGCGAGGCGAGCAGCGCCTCGGATCGGCCTGCTGCTCACGTCGACAGGTCTCCTCGGCTCAGGGCAGCTCCTCCGGAGACGGCAGTATCTCATTCTTCTTTGCGGCGGGGTCGACCCGCCTAGTAACGTGGGCGGTGGTTGGTGCCGAACCCCACGGTTGTGGCATCATCTCAGGCACACGGAACGGGTCCGCTCACGCGGACGTGGTCCCTGTGGAGGAGGCTTCGCCTAGTCCGGTCTATGGCGCCGCACTGCTAATGCGGTTTCGGGGTTATTCCTGATCGAGGGTTCAAATCCCTCAGCCTCCGCAGCCGGAAAGCCCCGTCGACGATCTTGTCGGCGGGGCTTTCGGCATCTCCGGGGCGGTTCCGGGCCCGCCCCGCCGACCTGCTCCGCAGGCCGGGGCCGCCGGGGGCCCGAGCGGCCTCCAGGGGGTCGGCCCGGGGGCAGGGAGCAATCGATTTCGTCCCGCGTCGCAGGTCATGTAATGTTGTCCCCGCAACGCCCCGCTGGCACTGTTCATCAGGGCGAGCGCTCATAGCTCAACGGATAGAGCACTTGACTACGGATCAAGAGGTTGCAGGTTCGAATCCTGCTGAGCGCACCAATCTCCGCAAGATCGGGTTCGCCCGTTCCTTGCGCTCATAGCTCAACGGATAGAGCACTTGACTACGGATCAAGAGGTTGCAGGTTCGAATCCTGCTGAGCGCACCAGGGAGAAGCCCCCGGCCACCGGCCGGGGGCTTCTCCCGTTTCCGGGCCCGGACGAGGGCGCCGGGTGCCGCGTCCGTTCTGGATTGCGGGCCTAATGGATGAAATGCATCTGTTTCGGGTATATCCCGTCCTGCCGCTCGGATGGCCGCCAAACGGGTGGGACCCGGCCATAAGCGCAGGTGTCGCAGTATGACCGGCTCAGGATCGTGATTCCTTTTTGTCAGATCTTGTGCCCAGACTGCCCGGCACCCCGGCAGCCGACCGCGAAGGAGAGCCGGATGGGCCGACAGTTTCCCCGCACGGCCGCCGCCCTGACCGTCCTCGTGGCCGGGCTGCTGACCGGCTGGAACGCCCCACTCTCGGTGGCCCAGCAGTCCCCTGACGCCTGGTCGGGGGAACGCCGGGCGGTCCTGCCCTCCGGCCTCTCCGTCCAACTCGAATTCGCCGCCACCCCGGGCACCGAGGTGGCCGCCGCGGCCGGCGAACTTGCCGACCGCCCCGGCGGGGGGCGTGCGGCCGGGCCGTACACGGACGGAATGCACCCCGGAAACCCCGCGCAGACCTTCAGCGTCACCGAGAACCGCCCGCAGGCGGACGGATCCTGGCGCACCGTCGGAACGCTCCGGCTCGCCTTCTCCCGACCGGTCCGCAATCCCCGGCTGCACCTCAGCGGACTGGTCGCGCTCGCCACCGGGAAGTCCGGCACCACCAGCACCGCGGCCCGGCTGACCCTCACCGGCGGCTCACCCTCCGCCCCCACCCTGGTCAACCGCACCGACTGGCCCGGCTGGACGGTCGACGCCAACGCCCTCGCACCCGTCGGCGCCGACGGCAGCTCCGACGGCGCGGCCGGTTCCGCCTCCGAGGGCACCCTGGAACTCGCCGGCACCCTGCGCACCGCGGTCTTCCGGGTCGAGCAGCGCTCCACCGCCCGGGCCGGCAGCACCACCGCCCCGCCCGTCCTGCGCCAGGCGTACACCGTCACCGTCGACGAGGACCTCGGCACCGCCCCGCAGAACTACGGCAACGCCTCGCACGTGCTCTCCGACCTGTTCCTCGGCGCGGACGCCGCCAACCCGGCGCACCGCACCCGACCCCGGTCCGCCGACGACCCGGGCACGGCCGACCGGTCGACCGGCGAGCCGCTGGTCCAGCTCGACCACGGGGCCGGCCGGCGCAGCGTCTTCACCAGCCCGCCGCCGCCCAAGCTCCAGCCCGGCCGCGCCGAGTACCAGGGCGCCGACCCGTCGATCAGCTTCCCCACCGAGGCCGCGATCGGCCGCTACTACCGGCTCACCGTCCCGGTGGCGGTCGGCGACCAGCCCGCGACCCTGGCCGGCTGGATCGACTTCGACCACAGCGGGCGCTTCGACCCCGCCGAGCGGGTGCAGACCGAGATCCCGGCCGGCGCCGACACCGCGACCCTGGAATGGACCGTCCCGACCGGCGCCGCCTCCGGCGACACCTGGGCCCGGCTGCGGATCGCCCGCGACGCCAGCCAACTCGTCCCCTCCGGCGGCTTCGCCGACTCCGGGCAGGTTGCCGACCAGCGGATCAAACTGACCGTCGGCGCCGCCCGGCCCGAGGTCGCCGAACCCGTCGACGGCGCCGTCCTCGCCGAGGCCCGCCCACGGATCCACGGCGACGGAGCGGTCGCCGGCGCCTCGGTGGAGATCCGGGACGGCGACGCCACGGCCTGCCGGGCCCGGGTCGAGCGCGGCGGCGACTGGTCCTGTCGGCCCGACGGAGCGCTCACCGCGGGCCCGCACGCCCTCACCCCGGTCGAGATCACCAGCGGTGGTGTGGTGCTGCGCGGCGACGCCGTCCGGGTCACCGTGAAGACGGCGCCGCCCGCACCGCCCGTCCTCACCCTCCCGGAGTACACCAACGACCCGGGGATCCAGCTCACCGGCACCGGCGAGGCGGGCAGCACCGTCGCGGTCACCGACCAGGCCGCCGAACTCTGCCGCAGCGCCGTCCGGGCGGACGGCCAGTGGTCCTGCCTGCCGGTCGAGAACCTGGTGGACGGGCGCCACCTGCTCACCCCCGTCGCGGTCGACGAGGCCGGGAACCGGACGGCCGGGCAGGCGGTCGCGCTGGTCGTCGACACCGTCCCGCCGGACAAGCCGGTGCTCGGCTCGCCGGCTGCCGGGGAGACCCTGCGGGTCAGCCGGCCGACGTTCACCGGGCGGGCCGAGCCGGGCTCGAAGGTGCTGGTCACAGCGCGGGCGGGCGGCTCGGCGGCCTCGGGGCCGGGTTCGGCTCCGGCTTCGGGCTCGGGTTCGGTCTCGGGTTCGGGTGCGGGCGAGCGGACGGTGCTGTGCGGGGTGACGGCGGCGCTCGACGGCAGCTGGACCTGCACCGCCAACCGGGACCTGACGGACGGGCAACAGTGGCTGGTCGTCACGGCGACCGACCTGGCGGGGAACGGGGCGGCGGCGGATGCGGTGCCGGTGCGCGTCGCGGCGGCGCCGAGCCCGTCGGCTTCGGCATCGGCTTCGGCTTCGGCATCGGCGTCGACTCCTGCGGTGCCGAGTGCGGTGGCGTCGACTCCTGCGGTGCCGAGCTCGGGGGCGTCGGTTCCCGTGCGGCCCAGCCCCGCAGTCTCGGTGCCGACCGTGCCGACCGTGCCGAGCCCGTCGGCGTCGGTGCCGGTGCCGGTCGGGCCGAGCCCGAGCGTGGCGGTGCCGGTGTTGCCCTCGGCCGGTGCTTCCGCGCCGGTGGCCTCCTCCGTACCGTCCCGTCCCGCGACGTCGCCCACGTCCACGTCCACGTCCAAACCCACGTCCACGCCTTCGAGCCCGGTCACCTCGTCGCCGAGCCCGGTTGTGGGGGCGACGCCCGTTGCATCCGTGCTCGCGCCGGCGCCGGCGGGGCTGCTGCCGATCGCCGTTCCGGCGGTCGCCCGGCCTCCGGCGGCGGTGGCCGGGCCGTCCGTTGCTTCAGTCACCCCCACCGTCCCGACCGTCCGGATCGCCCCCACCACCACCTCCGCCGGTTCCGTCCCTCCGACGCTCCGTACCGTTCCGTCCCTGGGCGCCAGCCCGTCCCGGGCGGCCGTCGGCGTCATGGCGTCGCCACCGTCACCGTCACCGTCACTGACACCACATCTGACACCGCCTCCGCCTCCGTCACCGCCACCGTCATCGACGCCGGTGGCGGCCGAACCGCTCGGGTCCGCCGGGGAGGATGCCGGGCCGCTGCCGGCGCCGCCGAGCGCGTCGCCCGTGGGGGCGGCCGCGGAGGCCTCGCAGGCGGCGGCCGCGCGGTCCACCGCGAGCGGCTGGCGCGGTGGGGTCGCCGGTGGCCTGCTGGTGCTCGCCGGAATCGGGCTGATCACCCGTCGGCTGTTCGCCCGTGGTGACGGTGTCCGGCGGCGCTGACCTGCGCTGAACCATCCCGACCATCCGTTCATGTGCCTGCGCGTCAGGTCGGCTTCGGACGATTCGTCAGCAAATGTCGACACACCTCATCATAAATGTCGCATTTGATGACGTATGAACTTAGCCTGATCTTGGCACTGCCCGTCAGATCCGGGCCGCCCGTTGCGCGACACACCGACCCCGAGGATCCGTGCATGGACGTCACCCGCGATTCTTCGCAGCGACCCGACCACCTGCCCCAGGTACTCCCACCGGCCTTGCCGGAACGTTCCGCCTCCGGCGCCAGCCCGCTGGCCAAGAACACGGCCGTCAAGACGGCCAAGCCACTCGGCCCGGTCGACGGCGGCCCCGCGACCACTCCGCTGGTCGTCGTCCCCGGCCCGGCCACCGGCGCCTCCGCCGACCTGCGCGATCCGCTGGAGGCGGCCGCCCCGGCGACCGTCGAGATCCCGGAAACCACCCAGGTCGGCGCCCCCACGGCCGCCGCCTCCCGCCGCCCCCCGCGCGCCGACCAGGCGGTCCGCGAGCACGGCGCCACCGCCCTGCCCGGCTGGATCGCCCTGCTGGTGGTGCTGGTCGGCGTGGCAGGCGTGCTGCTGATGCTGCTGCGCGACGGCGTCATCCCGTACTGGGACGCGCTGCCCGACCTGCGCAGCGCCGCCGCGCAGGCGAGCGGCCAGGCCGAGGTGGACGCCAAGTCGGTCGCCGCGGTCAGCGCGGTCGGCCTGCTCGTGGTGTTCGCGCTCGCCGGGCTGCTGGCCAACGCGGGCGGCGAGACCCGGGTGCTGACCCGCTGGGGCCGCTACCGGGGCACCGTCCGCCGCACCGGCCTGGTCTGGGTCAACCCGCTGCTGCGCCGGCGCCGGGTGGACGTGCGGCTGCGGCACTGGCGCAGCGAGCCGGTCAAGGCGGTCGACCGGACCGGCACGCCGATCGTCGTCCGGCTGCTGATCGTCTGGCGGGTCAAGGACACCGCGCGGGCGCTGCTGGCGATCGAGGACCACGAGAGCTACCTGCGCGAGCAGGTCCAGGCGGTGCTCACCCGCACCGCGTCCATCCTGCCGTGCGACAGCAACGCGGCGCCCGGGCCCGCGCTGCGGGACGGGCAGTGGTTCGCCGACGAGCTGACCAGAGCACTGGCCGCCGAGGTCGCCCCGGCGGGCCTGGAGGTCTACTCGGCGCAGCCGCTGGCGCTGGACTACGCGCCCGAGGTCGCCGAGTCGATGCGCCGCCGCCGGCTGGCCGACCTGGACGCGGGCCTGCGGACGGTGCTGGTGGACGACGCAGTCGAGGCGGCGGCGCTCGCCGTCCGGCGACTGGAGCGCGCCACCGCCCACGAACTGGACGAGGCCGCCCGCAGCGCGCTGATGGAGCAGCTGCTGGTCGCCTTCGTCGCCCCGGCCGGAGTGGCCGCCTCGGTACCGCCCCCGGCCGCACGGGCCGGGCGGAAGGAAGGACGACCCGCATGAGGATAGCCACCGGCGCGTACGCCGATCCCGGCCTCGACCTCGACGCCGATTTCGACGCCGCCCTCGACCGGGGCCTGATCGGCTTCGAGGAGAGCACCGGCAGCATCCCCGCGATCGCGGGCTGCGGCTGCCCGAACTGCGCGGCCCGGCCGCACACCGCCCGCCCCGCGACGGCGACCGGCGGCAGCCGAATACACCGCGCCGTGCGGAGTACCTGCCTGGCCACCACCGTGCTGGCGGGCGCCGGCGTGGTCGGCCTGACGGCCGGTGCCGGGTCCGCGCACGCGGCGGCCGGGAAGCAGGGCTGGGACGGGTCGAAGTACTGGTTCAAGAACGGCGCCGGCGAGTGGCGGTGGACCAGCCACTACGACGTCTACGCGAACCGCACCGGCCAGTCCGGCGGCTCGGGCGGCTCCGGCGGTGCCAGCGGCAAGGCGGCCGCCGTGTCCAACGGTTCGGCCTCCTCCTCCGGACTGCGCCAGGGCTGGGACGGGTCGAAGTACTGGTTCAAGAACAGCGGCGGCGAGTGGCGGTGGACCAGCCACTACGACGTCTACGCGAACCGCACCGGCCAGTCCGGCGGCGGCGCGGATCCCGCTCCCGCCCGGCCCGCGGCCACGCCGTCGGCGGACCAGGCACCGGCCTCCGGCAGCGTGGAGTCGGCCATCGACTACGCGCTCGCCCAGCTGGGCAAGCCGTACGTCTGGGGCGGCAACGGCCCGTCCGGCTACGACTGCTCGGGGCTCGTCCAGCAGGCCTACCGGCGTAGCGGGATCAGCCTGCCGCGGGTGGCCGACGACCAGTACGCGGCCACCACGCCGATCAGCGCGGGGCAACTGCGCCGCGGTGACCTGGTGTTCTGGTCGGACAGCGGCCGGGCCTCCGGGATCCACCACGTGGGGATCTACCTGGGTGGCGGCAAGTTCGTCGAGGCGCCGAGGCCCGGCAAGACGGTCCGGGTGTCCACCCTCAACTCGGGCTACTACCCGACCCACTTCGGGCGGCCGTAGCGCCGGGGCGTACCGGGCCCCCGACAGCACGCCGCTGTCGGGGGCCCGAAGCAGGACCTGGTCGTCCCCGCGGAGGGAACGGGTGCGCAGTTCGGGCCCGATCTGCCAATCGGCCGGTGCGCCGTGCGCGTTGGCCGTCTTTTCCGGGGCGGATTCGCCGACCGCCCGGAAAGTCTCCTGGATTTCGTCGACGGTGCCGGCGCGGGCCCTCGGATCGGCGGGGCCGACGGTCACTCTGCCGGTGTTACCGCCCGGGCCCGGATTGTTTGCGGAATCGAGGGCCGGGCGCGCGTACTTCTTCCGGTCCTCGTCGTCGAAGAGCCCGTCCCGGGCGGGATTTCCGGCGAGGCTGCCCCCGTGGCGGCTTCGACGTCGAAGTCCTGTTCCGTGCCCGGTCGTTCGTGGGCCAAGGCTGATCACTGCGGCCGGTGTTCTCAGCCGGGTGGGGTTCGCCGGGCACGGGTGCAGGCTGCGAACGGGCCCGGGCGGGGGCGGGTTCGCAGCCTGCGGGGTGGGGCGGGGTCAGGCGGAGGCGGTGTCGAGGAGGGCGGTCTGTTCGGGGGTGAGGCGGAGCGTGGTGGCTGCCAGCAGGGGCGGGAGCTGCTCGACGGTGCGGGCGCTGGCGATGGGGGCGGCGACCGTCGGCCGCCCGGCCAGCCAGGCGAGGGCGACCGTGGCGGGGGCGACGCCGTGCTCCCCGGCGACGGTGTCCAGGGCCGCCAGCACCTTCGGGCCGCGCGGGTCGTCCAGGTAGCGGGCGGCGCCCTCGGAGCGGGCGCTGTCGACGCCGGGGCCGCCGGGGCGGTACTTGCCGGTGAGGAAGCCGGAGGCGAGCGCGTAGTACGGGACGGTGGCGAGGCCGTGCTCGGCGACCACGTCGGCCAGCGGGCCCTCGAAGGTGCCGCGCGAGACCAGGTTGTAGTGCGGCTGGACGGCGACGTACTTGGCCAGGCCCTCGCGGTCGGCGAAGGCCAGCGCCTCGGACAGCCGCTCGGCGCCGATGTTGGAGGCGCCGACTGCGGCGACCTTGCCCTCGCGGACCAGCTCGTCCAGCGCGGTGACGAACTCCTCGACCGGGGTGTCGTCGTCCCGGTGGGTGTAGTACAGGTCGATCCGCTCGACGCCCAGGCGGCGCAGCGAACCCTCGGCCGCGGCCTTGATGTTGGCCGCGCCCAGACCGCCGGCCTCGGGGTGCATGCCGACCTTGGTGGCGATCACGACGTCGTCGCGGTTGCCGCGGCTGCGCAGCCAGTTGCCGAGGACGGTCTCGGACTCGCCGCCGGTGTTGCCCGGGGCCCAGGCCGAGTAGACGTCGGCGGTGTCGACGAAGTTGCCGCCGGCCGCCGCGTAGGCGTCCAGGACGGCGAAGGACTGCTGCTCGTCGGCCGTCCAGCCGAAGACGTTGCCGCCGAGGGAGAGCGGGAAGACGGACAGGTCGGAGGCGCCGAGGCGGACCCGGCCCGGGGCGTCGCTGTGGTTTCCGGTCATGGTCGGATTCAACCGGATCGCACCGGGCGGCATTCCGCGTGTCGGGCGGACTTCACGAGGATGTCGTACCACCGTTGCACGACCGGGTGGTGGGGGTCGCGCAGGAGGGGTCCGGGGTGTCCGTGAGGTGGGCGGATTCGTTAGAGTCCGTGCCATGGCTGACAACGACTACGACCCCGCCGGCAGCACCCAGATGTTCCGGGCGTTCGTCGACGAGACCCCGGCGGCCCCGCAGGCGCCGGGCACCGTCTCCACCTACGGCCGCAGCAGCAGCGGTGGTGGTGGCCGTACCGGCGTGATCGCGCTGGTCGCCGTCATCGTGCTGGCCGTGTTGGGCGGCGTCATCTGGCTGGCGGTCAAGTGATCATCGCGCGGGTGACCCGGACGAGGGTCACCCGCGCGACGGAAACCGGTGCACCGAGGACCGGTGCGCCGGCGCTCAGCAGGGCTTGCGCCAGGCGTCCAGGTCGAGCTTCTTCTGCATCGAACTGAAGCCGAGCGACTTGGCCTTGGCACAGAACTGGTCCGTGCCGAGCTTGTACTCGACGTGGAACACCGCCTTGCCCGCCTTGACGAACGGCGCGACCCGGTCGCACTCGTCGAACTGCGAGCACTCCTCGTTGACCGCGAAGTCGAAGTCCGGCAGCAGCGCCGGGATCTGGTCGAGGTCGTTCTTCAGGCCGATGGCCAGGCCGCGTTCGTGGGCGAGCTGGGCCAGCATGCGGTTGTACTTGACCTGGTCGTCAGGGGTGAGCGGGAAACCGCTGTTCTGGTTGTAGGCCTCGATGGTGTCCGGCTCGATGGCGTCGAAGCCCTTGCTCTTGCACATGTCGAAGCGGGCCGCCATCAGCGGCTTGAGCTGGTCGAGCTTGCGGATGTCGAACCACTTCTCGCCCTTCCAGCCGGTGTCGGAGCCCTGCAGGGACTTGGCGAAGGCGGCGGAGTCGGGGCGGAAGTTCTCCCAGGAGCCGGCGTTGATGTAGCAGATCACCTTGCGGCCCTTGGCGTGCAGCGCGGCCACCACCGAGGCGTCGTTCTCGAAGCCGTCGATGTCGTAGACCGGGACGTCCACGGACTGGTCGACGGTGCCGCCGAGCTGCCACTGCCAGGCGAGGCCCGGGGTGGGCTGCCAGCGGGCGCCGGCCGGCGGCGGGGAGGTGGTGCCGCCGGGAGTGCCGCCGGGGGCGCTGGGGGTGCCCGGGGCGGTGGTGGCGCCCGGGGGAGTGGTGGCGCCGGGCGCGGTGGGCGAGCCGGGGGCGCTGGGCGTGCCGGGGGCCGGGGGCGTGCTGGCGGCGTCCGACGGGGTGCCCGGGGCGGTGCTGCCGTCCGGGCTGGTCGGGGCGGTGGCCGCGGGCGGGCTGCTCGGGGAGCCGTCGGCCGAGGAGTTGTCGTCGTCCGAGCCTGAGCTGCTGCACGAGGTCGCCAGCAGGGCGGCGGCGATGGTGATGGCGACCGGCAGGAGCCGGGTACGGCGGTTCACGGTAGTCGAACTCCGGATCAGGTCAGGTCAGTTCAGCAGCGGTCAGGCCGTAGGGCAGGGTGCGCCAGGGGTTCTCCCCGGCGCCCGGTACGGCGCAGCCGACGCCGGCCCGGCGGGCGGCGATCAGCGCGGTGGCGTCCTCGGCGTGTTCGGCGGGGACGTCGTACACCAGGTGGCAGAAGCGGGAGGCCGCGTGGCGGCCGGTCCACAGCGGGAGCGTCATCGCGCGGTACGTGTCCCAGTCGCCCTCGAAGGTGACCAGCAGGTCGGCCAGACCGACTTCGGCGTACCCCGGGTCGGGGTGCTCGCCGTGGCCGAAGACCACGGTGCCGCAGCCGGCCGCGCGCGCGGCCGTGGCCAGCCGCCGGTAGTGCGCGAGGGCGCCCGGGTGGGTGGCCACCTGGTCGAGGTAGACGCCGGTGATGTCGTGGCGTTGACGGTAGGTCAGGATGTCGGCGACCACCGCCGCGTGCGGTCGGCGGCCGTAGTCGGTGTCGGTGTAGCCGACCAACGGCACTCCGGCCGCGCGGAGTTGGTCGGCGGCCTCGGCGAAGACGTTGTCCGGGTTCTCGCCCGGCCCGTCGGCGAGGTTGAGCACGACGGCGGCGATCCGGCCCGGGTCGGCGGCGGCGACCGCCTGCCAGGCCGCCGGGTCCACCGCGGGGTGGACGTACAGCGGCACCAGCAGGCGGCCGTCGGGGATGATCCCGCCGGTCATGCGACGACCGGTGGGCAGGCGGGCTCGGCGGTGCTGAGCCACAGGTCGCGCAGGGTGTCGGCGAGGTCCGTCTCCGGGTGCCAGCCGAGCTCCCGGGCGGCGGCCGACACGTCGGCCTGCTGCCAGGAGACCGCGGCCGAGCGCTCGGAGCCCGCCCCGCTCTCGTCGATCCGGCCGGCGAAGCCGGCCGCGGCGACCAGCCCGTCCGCGATCGCCCGGACCTGCCGGGCCTGCCCGGAGGCGAGGTTGAGCACCCGGGGGAGCGGACGGTCCGCGGCGGCGGCCAGGCCGACCGCGCGGGCGATGTCCCGGGCGTCGACGAAGTCGCGGTAGGCGGAGAGGTCGCCGACCGTGATCACGCCGTCGGCGCCCTCGGGCGCCACCCGGAGCAGCTCGGCGGCCAGCCGGCCGGGCAGCGAGCCCGCCGGTGCCCCCGGGCCGACCGGGTTGAACACCCGCAGGACCACGGCGTCCAGCGCCGAGCCGGCCACCGCGAGGGAGCCGGCCAGCTTGGTCGCGCCGTACACGCCGACCGGGCGGGCGTCGGAGTCCTCGGACAGCGAGCTGCCCGCCGGACAGACGCCGTACTCGCCGGCCGAACCGATGTGCACCAGCCGGGTCTTCGGGGCGCCGAGCTGCAGCGCCTCGCAGAGCACGGCCGGGCCGCGCGCGTTCACCTCGGCGAGCTTGACCGCGCTGCCGGCCACCGCGCCGGCGAAGTTGACCACCACGTCGGGTGCCAGCGCGGCCAGTTCCCCGCCGAGCGGGCCGGCCTGGGCGGTGGCCAGGTCCAGCCGGAGGTCGTGGGCGGGCCGCCGGCCCGCGGTCAGCACGGTGGCACCGGGCAGTGACCGCAGGACGGCGGTGGCGTGACGGCCGAGGAAGCCGTCGCCGCCGAGGAGCAGGATTCTCACGCGGCCCGTCCGTCACTCTGGGCGCCCGCGGTGGCGGGAGCCTCGGCCGTGTCGTCCGGGGCGGTGCGGGCGGCCGGGATCGGCAGCTCCGCCACGCCCTGGCCGGCGCCGGCCGACTCGAAGGGCATCAGCACCGGTCGGATGGACGAGAACTCGGCGTTCGCCCGGTCGTAGTCGTCCGGGCGGCCGATGTCCAGCCAGTAGCCGCCGAAGTCGTACGCGGCGGGCGGGGTCTTGGCGGCGAGCAGGTCCAGCACCAGCTCGTCGAAGCCCAGCGGCAGGCCGGGGGTGTACTTGGCGAGTGCCGAACGGGACACGCCGTACACGCCCATCGAGACGCGGTAGTCGATGCTCGGCTTCTCCTGGAAGCCGGTGATGCTGCCGGACTCGGCGGTCAGCACGCCGAAGTCGATCTTCACCTGACGTGCGTAGGTGGCGATGGTGAGCGGCGCCCCGGACGCCTCGTGGTGCTTGAGCACCCCGGCGAAGTCCAGGTCGGTGAGGATGTCGCCGTTCATCACCAGGAAGTGCTCCGGCAGGCGGTCCTGCATGGTGAGCAGCGGGCCCATGGTGCCGAGCGGGCTGTCCTCGACGGCGTAGCCGACCCGCAGCCCCCACTGGGAGCCGTTGCCGACGTACGCGCGGATGATGTGGCCGAGGTGGCCGATGGCCAGGGTGACGGTCTTGAAGCCCGCGGCGGCGAGCTGGCGCATCACGATCTCCAGGATCGCGTGCTGGTCGCCGATCGGGACGAGCGGCTTGGGAAGGGCGGTGGTGTACGGGCGGAGGCGGACGCCCTTACCGCCGGCCAGGATCACTGCATGCATGGTGTTTCCCCCACGGAAAGGATGTGCAGGACACGAACCTTGGTTACCAGGACGGGCATTGATCGGTACGGCGGTCAGACGTTGTAGATGTCGGTCTTGTAGCGGGCCAGGTTGGCCGGGTCGCGGAAGAACTCGATGGTCTGCTCCAGACCCTGCTCCAGGGTGAACTGGGGGGCCCAGCCGGTGGCCTCGCGCAGCCGGGTGGCGTCCGCGACCAGGCGCATGACCTCGGAGTTGGCCGGGCGGATGCGCTGCTCGTCCTCCTTCACCAGGAGGTCGACGCCCATCAGCTTGCCGACCAGGGAGACCAGGTCGCCGACCGAGATCTCGCCACCGGTGCCGGCGTTGAAGGTCCTGCCGACCACGGTCTCGGCGGGAGCGGTGCCGACCGTGCGGAACGCGTGCGCGGTGTCCTTGACGAACATGAAGTCGCGGGTCGGGCGCAGGTCGCCGAGGGTGATCTCGGTCTCGCCGGCGGCGACCTGGGCGATCACGGTCGGGATGACGGCGCGCATCGACTGGCGCGGGCCGAAGGTGTTGAACGGGCGCAGGGTGACGACCGGGGTCTCGAAGCTGGCGTGGTAGCTGTCGGCCAGCCGGTCCCCGCCGGCCTTGGAGGCGGCGTACGGGGACTGGGTGTTGATCGGGTGGTCCTCGGTGATCGGCACGGTCTGCGCGGTGCCGTACGTCTCGCTGGTGGAGGTGTGCACCAGGCGCGGGATCTCCTGGTGGCGCACCGCCTCCAGCACGTTCAGGGTGCCGGTGACGTTGGTGTCGACGTACGAGTGCGGGGCCAGGTAGGAGTACGGGATCGCTATCAGGGCGGCCAGGTGGTAGACCGCCTCGGTGCCCTTGACCAGGCCGTTGACCGAGCCCGGGTCCCGGACGTCGCCGAGGACGATCTCGACCGAGTCCAGCACCTCCTTGGACAGGGTCTCCAGCCAGCCGAAGGACGAGAAGGAGTTGTACTGGACCATCGCCCGGACCTGGTGCCCGTCGGCGACCAGGGACTCGACGAGGTGGGAGCCGATGAAACCCTCGGCTCCGGTGACCGCGACGCTGCTCATGCGTGATTCGCTCTCTCGAATTTGGGAACGGCCGGACTCCCGGTGGCGACCGGCCGGTGGTGGTTCAGCTGTGCCGTGAAGCGCGTTGAGGTGAAGCGTGTTCGGGTGAAGCGCGTTGTGGAGCGTGTTCGGGTGAAGCGGGTCCAGCGGTGCACGCGAATTGGGCGTGCGTGATTTCGGTGTTCGGTGTTCAGCGGTGCTGGGTGGTGCGGCCGAGCGCAGGCCCGGCGATGGCGGTGAGGAGCAAGGCGGCCGCCCCGCAGCCGATCAGCTGCAGGACGATCGGATCCGCACCGGTCAGCAGCCCGGCGCTCTCGGCACCCGCGGCGGCCAGACAGATGAGGGCGGTGCTCCAGCTGAACCCGAAGGCGTTCAGCAGCAGCGCCAGCCAGAGCGAGCCGCCGAGGAGCAGCATCGCGCCGAGCTGCGGCACACCGAGCGCGGGGGCGCCGGGCCACAGCACGGTCGTGGCGGCGTCCAGCGCGGCCACGGTGGTGAGGTAGATGAACAGGCAGCCGAGCAGGATCCCGCCGGTGCGGCGGGTGAACTGCCCGCTGGTGTGGCTGGTGCGCAGCGCGGCCACGGCCATCGCCCGGTAGCGGAAGAGCAGCCACTCGGCGAGGCCGAGACTGAGCGTCAGCGCGATCATGGCCGGTCCGGTCGGGGTGGCCTTCGCACCGTGCGCGGCGCCGGTCTGCACCGCCTGGTGGATGGTCTCGCCGAGACCGGCGATCAGCGTGAGGGTGCCGCAGGCCAAGCCGAACAGCAGGTGCGGGACCTCCTGGCGGATCGGCAGTTTCAGCTCGACGGACTCCTTCTCGCCGCCCCGGATGCAGAACAGCAGCTCCCGGGCGGCCAGGCCGACCGCCAGCACCAGCGAGACGAGCAGCACGACCGTCCGCACGACCTGCGGGACGTCCGCGGCCAGCACCACGCCCGCGCCCACCGAGGCCGGAACCAGCGCCAGCAGCAGGAACTTCTCCCGCCCCAGCACCAGCAGGACGGTGGCCGCGCCCAGGTACAGCGACTGCCCGGCGGCGAAGAAGAGCGCGCCCAGCGGCCCGCCGACCACGTACGCCGCGGCGGACGCGACCAGCGCGCCCAGCGGCGCCCCGAGGGCCAGGCAGATCGCGGCCTCGCGGCGCCGCAGCCGGCCGAGCCAGCGGTACGAGCGGTGTGCCAGCGCCTGGTTGAAGCCCCAGCTGACCAGTGTCGCGACGGACAGCGCGAGCATTCCGGAGGGCAGGCCGAACCGCATCCGGGTGGCCGCGAACAGGTTGGCGCCGAGCAGGTAGCCGAGCCCGGGCAGGGCGAACACCAGGCCGCGCACGACGCAGCGCCAGGGGTCGGCCCGCCACGGGTTGGCGAACTCGGAGCTCGGGCCGGGGTAGCGGCGCTCGACCTTCTCGAACAGCTCCTCGGCGAGGGTGAACGAGTCGGGGCGGCCGTACAGCAGGGCGGCCTGCTCGTCGGAGAGGCCGTCGGACTCCAGGAACGCGGCGATCTCGTACGGGTGGACGGCATCGGCGCAGATGTCGTGCAGCCGCTCGGCGAGCTCGTCCAGCGGGTCCGCGGAGAGGTCGAGCTGCTCCTCGGGCTCGGGCTGGGCCGACGAGGTGGGGCGGCGGCGCTTGAGCGGCAGGGTACGCAGCTGCATCGTCCGCTCGGAGCCGCCCTCGTCCTCGACGAGCCGCAGGGGGCCACTCATGCTTCCACCCCGCTGCGCTCGGTGGCCGCTTCGCGGTACACGCACCTGTCGATGGTTCTCTCGCTCCGCTCGTTCACGCTTCCACCCCGCTGCGCTCGGTGGCCGCTTCGCGGTACACGCACCTGTCGATGGTTCTCTCGCTCCGCTCGTTCACGCTGCCACCCCGCCGCGCTCGGTGGCCGCTTCGCGGTACACGCACCTGTCGTTCGTCCGCTCGTTCACGCGCCCACCTCGCTGTGCTGGGGCTGGGCGGCGGCGAGCTGCTGGTCCCAGTCGGTGGTGGGGGTCTGGTCGGTGACGGCCACCACTCCGTCCGGCATCCAGCGGGCGGTGCCGAGGAGTTCGGTGTAGATGCCCCGGAAGCCGTCGATGTTCTGGCGGAGCGTGAACTGTTCGATGACCCGCAGCCGGGCCTGTTCGCCCAGGCGGGCGCGCCGTTCGGCGTCGCGCAGCAGCTCGATCGAGGCGGCCGCCATGGGCTCGGGTTCGCGGGGCGGGACGACGAGTCCGGTGTCGCCGACGGCTTCGCGGACGCCGCCGACGTCGGTCGAGACGGTCGCGCGGCCGCAGGACATCGCCTCGATCAGGGTGAACGGGAAGCCCTCGCTGATGCTGGAGAGCATGACCACGTTGCCCGCCGCGTACGCGTCGGTGATGTCGGCGACGCGGCCCTCGAAGGCCACCGAGTCGGCGATGCCGAGTTCGGCGGCCAGGGCTATGCAGCCGTCCCGGTAGGCCTCGCCGCCCTTGGGGGTTCCGCCGAAGAGCCGCAGCCGCGCCTCGGGGATCTCACGGTGGACGATGGCGAAGGCCCGGATCAGCGTCTCCAGGTCCTTGATCGGGTCGACCCGGCCGGCCCAGCTGAGGGTCGGCGTCTCGGGTTCGGGCCCGGCGGGCGGGAAGGCCGCCGGGTCCACGCCGTTGTAGACGGTGCGGATGTGGGCGGACGGCGTGCCGCCGCGCTCCTCCCAGCGCCGGTTGTACCGGTTGCCGGGGGTGACCAGCGCGGCCTGCCGGTAGCTCTCCTCGGCGAGCATCCGGTAGAAGCCGAGCAGCAGCGCCTTGACCGGCCAGCGGTACGGGCCGGTGCGGTAGCCGAGGTAGCGCTCGCGCAGGTAGATGCCGTGCTCGGTGAGCAGAAACGGTACGCCGTACTGCTGGGCGGCGATCAGCCCCGGCAGGGTGGCCAGCCCGCCGCTGGCGGCGTGCGCGACGCCGCCGGTGGGCGGTTCGACCGAGAGCGGCCGCAGGGCGTGCTCCAGCAGGTCGGTGGCGTTCAGGGCGTCGTGCATGGTGGGCCGGGAGACGGCCGTGGGCAGGTAGTCCCGGGTCCAGACGTGCTGGAGGGTGCGCAGGGCGCGCTCGCTGCGCAGCGCCGGGCTGAGCAGCCCGCGCCGGGCGAGGTCGGCGAAGCCGTACAGCTCGGTGCCGAAGTGGGTGGTGTAGACCGGATCGAGGATGGAGTGGAGGAAGCGCTCGTACGCGTTGAGGAAGCGCCGCATCTCCTTGCCGCGGGGCGGTCCGGCCTCGGAGGCCGGGCCCCACAGCGGTGCGGTCGTGACCGACCGCACGTTGGCGGGCAGCTCCCAGGCCAGTGGTTCCTGGCCGGTACCAGTGACGGCGATGACGTCGAAGTCGACGTCCGGCATGCCTTGAACGAGCTGGTCGCACCAGACACTCACACCGCCGTGCTGGTGCGGATACGTCCCCTCGGTGAGCAGGGTGACGCGCATCTCCTGTCCCCCCTCCTGTTCCTTGCTTCGGTGTCCGGTCTGGGTGGCCGGAACGGGACCCGAGGCAGGGCCGGACCGGGCGACCGGCCCGGCCCTGCCATCGGGTGCTGCGGGCTACCGGTTGCCGGAGCGTCCGGTGGTACTGGTGCCGAGCGAGGCCGCCCCCCCGGTGGCCTTACCGCTCTTGGCGGCCGCGGCGATGCCGCCGTTGCCGTTGGTGGCGACGTCCTTGCCGGGCACCGGGGTTCCGCTACCGGGGACCAGGGTCGGGGCGCTGGTACGACCGGTGTCGCTCGGGCCCACCGGGACGGGAGTGGCGACGCCCTGCGGGACGACCTTCTTGTCCGCCGGGGCCGGGGCCGGGACGGACTTGGCCGCGACGCCGGGGGCGACGGCGGCCGGGGCGGCCGGGGTGCCGGCCGAGGGGAGCTGCAGGGAGACGCTGCTCTGCAGGGTGCCCGGGGACACCCAACCGGAGATCGTACCGGCGTAGGACGAACCGAAGGCGGTCGATCCGATGACCAGCTTCTGAGAAGTTCCGGTCGGCATGGTGGCCTGGACCTGAACACCGGCCGGAGCGTTGACCGTGACGGTGTTGCCGACCCGGTAGCCGGTGACCTGGCCGGCCGAGACGGCCGAGTTCCAGGCGGCGCGGCGCTGGAACTCCTGGCCGATCTCGCGCTCGCCGAGGTTCACGATCGGGGTGTTGTCGGCGTGCAGCGACCGGTAGGTGCCGAGGATCTTCTCCAGCACCGGGTAGAGGATCCGGTCCTCGGACAGGTTCGACTGGTGGATGAAGTGCGGCCGCGGGTCGTTGCTCAGCACGTGCCCGAGGTCGATCCGGGCCTCCAGCGGCACGATGTACGACTGGAAGCCGGTGTTCGCGTCCAGCGGCTGCGTCAGGCAGGTGGAGTTGGCGTTGTTCTCACAGACGCCGCTGCCGCCGTTGGCCTTGCTGGTGTAGATCCAGTTGTACTCGTCGGCCTCCTCCTTCGCCGTGCCGGCGTTGTAGAAGACGTTCATCGGGTAGCGCGGCACGGTCAGCGTGGACGAGCCGACGGTCCGCTGGGCGGGCTCGCGGGAGGCGTCGCTGCCGGTGAACTTGATGCCGTTGGCGGCCAGCGCCGGTGCCAGGTTCGGGTTGTCGCTGGTCTCCTGCGGGGCGGTCAGCAGACCGGAGTGCTCGCCGGTGACCAGGGCCTGCGGGTCGACCTTCAGGCCGTTCTTGGCGGCCCAGTCGAAGTTGTCCTTGATCTGGCCCGAGATGGTGTTCTGGTCGGTCCAGACGGTCTTGCCCGCGGAGTCCTTGGTGCAGCGCCACGGCACCACGGTGACGTCCTGGACGCAGCCCAGGTACGGGTGGCTGTAGGTGTGGTTGACCCAGCGGTAGCTGTTCTGGTCGGCGATCATCTGGTTGGCCGTGGGGTCCACCGTGGTCTGGTGGTCGGCCTTCCAGTCCTCGCTGCCGCCACCGTTGAACACCATGTCCAGGGTGAAGTTGTTGGCGGTCTGCCACTGCTTGAGGTGCTGGGCGTCGTCCGGCGTCATCCGGATCGGGTTGGCCGTGTCCGGGGTGCCGGGCGGGCAGGTGACGTCGCCGGGGGTGCACTTGAGCACGGTGTCCCAGCGGTCGTCGGCGAGGAAGACGTCGTCCACGTGGGCCGCGAAGTAGTTGCGGTCGTAGCCGAGGTGGACGCCCTGGGTGATCCAGTCGACCATGCCGCGGGCCAGCAGGCGGTACTGCTGCTGGTACTGGTTGTAGACGAACGTGACGACCAGTTCCTTGCGGCCGTCGTGCGTGTACTCGCCGACCAGCGAACCGCGCGAGGTGGTGCTCGGGATCGCGGCGTCGACCAGCGGGACGAACGAGGCGCCGGCCGGCAGGTTGGCCAGTGGCGTGGCCAGGTAGCCGTAACTCTCGCTGACGGTCGGATCGTTGTCCTCGAACGGCACGCTGCCCTTCAGGTACCCGAACGGGCCCGAAGTGCCGGCCGTGGTGGTGGCGCCCTGGAATCCGTCCAGCGTGCCGTAGTAACCGGGATTCACCGCGTAGTTCAGCCCCACCGCAGGACTGGCGAACGTGTACGCGTCGATCTGCCGGATTCCGAATGCAGCTTCGTAGCCCGCGATGGCCGTCATCTCGGCCGCACTGTTGGGGAAGGGGTTTTCGTTGGGAAGGACGATGCCCTGGTACTTCCCGCGGGGCTGGCCGTTCACCGTGTCGCTGAGGAAAGCGGAGTTGATGATGGGACGGTTGGTGTCGTTGAGGTTGACGACCTTGTACGGGGTGCCCTGGTTCTTGAGTTCGGCGGTGATCGCCGCGACCGACGGGCCTCCGTCGTCGATGACCAGGATGGTGAGGTCGATCCTGGGCGGCGTGTCGCCGTGGGCCAGGGTGGTCTGCAGGCCGCTGGCCAGCAGAACTGCCGCCGCGCACGCGGCAACTCTTCGGGTCGCTCGACCCATGGTGATCCTCCCCTTGGGTAGGCGCCTCGCTGCTCAGCGCTCGCCTGCCCTGTAGCTGTTCGCGGGCAGCAGGCTGCCCGGCGCCCATCCTGGTCGAGGGGGGCCTCTGCGAGGGACCAATTGGGCGAGAGTGCAGCGAACCTGTTACCAACGTTCATGGCGAAGCCATGAAGGCGCCGATTGTGACCGGAACCGGACCGGCCATGCAAATAATGAATTGAGAATGAAAAAGCGGAAGCTGAGAGCTACACCTGGTTACCGCCCGTGCGGCTTGGGCGGACCACCGGACACCTACACTGTCGTCGTCGCGCATGACACTCTTGCACATCTTGCCGACGCCTTGGGCAGGTTCATGCAATATCGGGCACCGCTGTGCCATGTGACAGTCCGAATATGCAATGGAGGTGCACGCGCGGTCGATCGGCGGACCGAGTCCGGTGCAATCGGGGCCGGGCGGAAAGCGGCGCCGGAGCCGGTCGAACGGCGCTGGTCGGGCGCAGTCCCGGGCTGCCGCGGTAAGGCCAACGCCCGTGATCCCGGCGGCTATTGGACGGCCGGGCGGGCGGGCGCCGTGGTGCGCTGTGGCCCTGTGCAGTGATGGCCTGAACCATGTCGTTGCCGACGACTTCGGCCCCCGCGCGCACGCCGTCGGCGCCGACCGCGGACCCGTCCTCGCCGACTACCTGCGCGCCGCCGAACTCGTCGTCGAACGCGCCGCCGCAGTGGTCGGCCGGGCGATGGACGACGCCGTCCCGGCAGGCTGACGCGCAGCCTGCCAGGACGGCGACGGGTGGCCTCCCGGGGCAGGATCAGCCCTCGCTGATCAGACCCTCACGGAGCTGGGTCAGCGTCCTGGTGAGTAGCCGGGAGACGTGCATCTGGGAGATGCCGATCTCGTCGCCGATCTGCGACTGGGTGAGGTTGCCGAAGAACCGCAGCATGATGATCCGGCGCTCGCGCGGCGGCAGCTTGGCCAGCAACGGCTTCAGCGACTCCCGGTACTCGACGCCTTCCAGCGCGAGGTCCTCGTAGCCGAGCCGCTCGGCCAGCGGTCCGTCGCCGTCCTCCTCGCTGGGGCTGGAGTCGAGCGAGCTGGCGGTGTACGCGTTGCCCACCGCGAGGCCCTCGACCACGTCCTCCTCGCTGACCCCCAGGCAGGTGGCCAGTTCGGCGACGGTGGGGGAGCGGTCCAGCCGCTGGGACAGGTCGTCACCGGCCTTGGTGAGCGCCAGCCGCAGCTCCTGGAGCCGTCGGGGCACCCGGACCGACCAGCTGGTGTCCCGGAAGAAGCGTTTGATCTCGCCCACCACGGTGGGCATCGCGAAGGTGGGGAACTCCACCCCGCGCTCGGGGTCGAACCGGTCGATCGCCTTGATCAGGCCGATGGTGCCGACCTGGACGATGTCCTCCATCGGCTCGTTGCGGCTGCGGAAGCGCGCCGAGGCGTACCGGACCAGCGGCAGGTTGAGCTCGATCAGGGTGTCGCGGACGTACGTGTGCTCCGCGCTGCCCGGTTCCAGGGCGGCCAGCCGCAGGAACAGCGAGCGCGACAGCGTCCGGGTGTCCAGCCCGGAGCCGGGCGGCGCCTCGGGCCCGGGCGGCGCGGCGGCCGGGACCCGCTGGAGCGGGATCCGGTCCTCGGCGACAGCCGTACCGTTGGCCTGACCAGCGTGGATCTCCGCAGTGCCCAGCTCTCCGGACATGCGCCCACCCCCTTGTGACTGACAGTTGAACGGGGGCCGTCGCACGGAGGTTCCCGGCGGGGGCCCTCCCCCTCCATACCGGAACACGGTGCACGGCAAACCCGAACGTCGCAAGATGTCACGCGAGGGTAACGCGCTGCAATCTCAGTCTTCCCAGGAGTTGCCGGTCCGAAGCCTCGTCAGGATGCGGGAGAGCAGCCGCGAGACGTGCATCTGGGACATCCCCAGCTCGGTGCTGATCTGTGACTGGGTCAGGTTGGCGAAGAACCGCAGCATCACGATCCGCCGCTCCCGCTCGGGCAGCTGGACCAGCAGGTGGCGGACCATGTCCCGGTGCTCGACCTCGGCCAGCGCGGAGTCCTCGTAGCCGAGCCGATCCAGCAGGGCGAGCCCGCCCTCGTGCTCCTGCGCCGCCTCCAGCGAGGCCGCGTTGTAGGCCCGCCCGGCGTCCAGGCAGGCCCGGACGTCCTCCTCGGGGATCCGCAGGCTGGCGGCGATCTCCGGCACCTTGGGGGCCCGGCCGTGCAGCACCGTCAGCTCCTCCATCGCGCCGCTGACCTGGACCCACAGCTCCTGGAGCCGGCGCGGGACGTGCATGGTGCGGACGTTGTCCCGGAAGTAGCGCTTGATCTCGCCGAGGATGGTGGGCAGTGCGTAGGTGGGGAACTGGACGCCGCGGGTGGGGTCGAACCGGTCGATCGCGTTGATCAGGCCGATGGTGCCGACCTGGACGACGTCCTCCATCGGCTCGCTGCGGCTGCGGAAGCGGGTGGCCGCGTAGCGGACCAGGGGGATGTTCACCTCGATCAGGGCGGCCCGGACCCGCTCCCGCTCGGGGGTGCCCGGGGGCAGCTCCGCGAGCCGTTCGAACAGCACCCGGGTCAGCGTCCGGACGTCCACCGCGGGGCGGCCGCCGGGGCCGCGCAGACCGTCCGGGCGGAGCTCGCCGGCCGGGCTGATGATCGACGCCAGTACCTCGTCGGACACGTCACCCCTCCCTCAGTCGATAACGAAGGGCCCTGCGGATCGGGTGTCGCGGCTGCTTCACCACCTCGCCATGTCCGGCAAAACCGGTCATAGCATCACAAGGCGGGCGCAGGTCGGGCAAGCACCCGGCGGAGGTGTGTTGGTGCGGCATCGGGGCTTCACCGGGCTTCCCGCCCAGGCGCCGCACGGATCGTTCCGGGGCGGAGCAAGGCGCCCCGTCCGGTGGCCGGACGGGGCGCGGCGGGCCGTCCGAGGGACGGACCCGGGTGCCTCGGGTGTCAGACCTCGATGTCGGCGATCACCCAGGTGGCGAATTCGCGCCACTGACCGGCCGCGGCCTGATGGGCCGGGTGGGTCAGGTACGCGTGCAGGGCGTCGCGGTCCTCGACCAGGCTGTTGATCGCGTAGTCGTGGGCGATGTCCCGCTCGGTGGTGTTCCAGCCGCACTCCCACTCGCGCAGCTCGGGGATCAGCGAACCCAGCTCGGCGAACGCCTTGGCGCCGGCGAGCGCGCGCTCGTCGTCCTTGCGGACGCCTTCGTTGAGCTTGAACAGGACCAGATGCCGGATCACGATTGCCGCTCCTCGCGGACGGGGACAGAGGGTCCCGCACACCGTAGCCGGTGCGCCGGGGCGGGACGACGGGCCCTACGCGAGCGGAGCGCTCACTTGATCAGTCCGGTCATGAAGGTGCCGACCGCCTTGGCCGCGTTCGAGATGCCCTCGAAGCCCAGTTGGACGAGCTGGGCGGAGCGGGCCGGCGAGCTGATGATCGAGTAGAGGACGAAGATGAGCAGGAGGGCCATGCCGATCTTCTTCGCCTGCGCCATCGGGTGTCGTCCTCTCCTGCTGTGGGCCGCCGCCATCCGGGTCCCCGAGCGGCCCTGCGGAAGCAGCTTATCCATCGGACGGGCTATCAAGTGTGCGACGCGTTCGCCCGGCGGGACGAAGGTCCCCGTGAGTGGGGCCTTTCTCCGGATGCCCGGAAGCGGCCCGGGCGGCAGGATGGGAGACGTGCCGAGGATCTGGCAGGAATCCCCGGTGCGTGGATCCGGAGCTCCCCGCTGTGGGACCGGGCGCCGCGGCTTCCCCCCGACGCGGCGCCGGTTGTGGGACTCCGCCGGGGGAGCGGTCGTCCCCCCGAGCCGCTCCCCCTTTCCAGGCTCCGTACTCTCCGGGCGTTGGTGGTCATCAGCCCGGAGTGCGGAGCCCTTTTCGCGTTCGAGGGTGCGCGGAAACGCCGAAGGCCCGTCCGGATCGGACGGGCCTTCGGGCTTTCCAGCGGTAGCGGTGGGATTCGAACCCACGGTGAAGTTGCCCCCACACACGCTTTCGAGGCGTGCTCCTTTGGCCGCTCGGACACGCTACCGAGGGGAACTCTACCGGACGGGTGCGCGGTCACGAAATCCATAGGGACGGGCGGCCGGCGGGGGACCCGGCGGCGGAAGTCGACGCCGGACGTCAGCGGTGGGACTCGAAGAACTCGCGCAGCTGCTCGCCGCACTCGTCGGCGAGGACGCCCCAGACCACCTCGGGGCGGTGGTTGAGCCGGCGGTCGCGCATCACGTCGAAGAGCGAGCCGGCCGCGCCGGCCTTCTCGTCGAGGGCGCCGTAGACCACCCGGTCGATCCGGGACAGCACGATGGCGCCGGCGCACATCGTGCAGGGCTCCAGGGTGACGACCAGGGTGCAGCCGCTGAGCCGCCACTCCCCGATCCGTTCGGCCGCCTGCCGGATCGCGACCACCTCGGCGTGCGCGGTCGGGTCGCCGACCGCCTCGCGCTCGTTGTGGCCGCGCCCGATCACCTCGCCGTCCGGGCCCAGGACGAGCGCCCCGACCGGGACGTCGCCGGTGGCCGGCGCCAGGGCGGCCTCGGCGATGGCGAGGCGCATCGGCGCCGCCCAGCGGTCGCGGACCGGGTCGGGGCGGACGGGGGCGGGCAGCGGGGCGATGCGGGGGACGGCCTGCGGGGCGGATGCGGACTGCATGGCATCCAGTGTCGGGTATCCGGCGGTGGGCACTGGCCTGGTCACCGGCCTGGTCACCGCCCGCTACCGGACCGCCTCCAGGACCTCGCCGCAGCCGAGGGCCTCGGCGATCTCCTCCAGGGCGTCGCCCGGGACGGCGCCCTCGCCGCTGAGGGCGAGCAGCTCCTCGGCGGCCAGGCCGAACTCGGTGAGCAGGTGGGCGTCGCCGAGCGGGCCGACCGGGACGCCGCTGCGGGCGTCCTCGTCCTGCTCCTGCGCCTCCTCGTCCTCCTCCAGCTCGACGACCAGGTGGTCCAGGTCGCCGAACTCGCTCTCACCGGCCTGGTCGACCAGCTCGTCGGTGAGGACGGAGCCGTAGGAGCTGCGGGCGGCGGCGGCGCCGTCGGACACGAAGATCCGCGGGTCCTCCTCGCCGTCCACCCGGACGATGGCGAACCAGGCGTCCTCCTGTTCGATGAAGATCAGGACGCTGTCGTCGTCCTGCGTGGAGTCGCGGGCCAGTTCGGTCAGGTCGGCGAGGGTTTCGACGTCGTCGAGCTCCGTCTCGCTCACATCCCACCCGTCCTCGGTGCGAGCAAGCACTGCAGCGAAGTACGCCACCAGGGACACTCCCAAGATCTCGGTCTCGGCTGTCGGCGCGCTCGGGCAACGCGAAAATCTGGCCGCCCCCGCGCCAGAGGCGGTCCGCTCGTTCGGACCGTCCCATCGGAATCGTGACAGAAAGCCCGCCCTTGCGGGGGGTGTTCGGCAGCGCGTCTTTGCAGGTCGTGTCGGAAGGGCCGGCCGGCGGCCGGTGTGGCGCCGGCACCACCGCCCGGGGCCCGCCGGATCCGGACCGGCCGGTCGGCGGAGCCGCAGGGGGAGCTGCGGGGGTAGCCGCGCCGGAACCGCTTCGGATCCTCGTCAGATCCGGAAGGTTCGCATCCGCATGGCTTCGCGCATCCGCCGTTCCTTGGTCCGCCGGGGCTGGACCCGCTCCCGGAGTTCGCGGGCCTCGGTGAGCTCGCGCAGGAAGACGGCCCGCCGCCTGCGGCGGTCCGCCTCGGTCTCCGGGGGGTCCTGTGGCGGGCCGGGGCGATTGCCCGACCGGCCTGCGGGCTCGTCCGCCGAGCCGTCCCCGGCGTTCGGGTTGCTCGTCATAAGACGTGACATTCCCAGATCAGCCCGGTTGATACCACAGGAGGCGCTTCCGTCCGGACATTCGCGGGGCGTCACGGCGCGATACGGCCGGGTGCACCCCGGCGACGGGGCGGTCGGCACGCGGCGAGTCGTACAGGCGTGCAGACCCGGGCTAACCTCGATACATGCGTCTCCACGTCGTCGACCACCCCCTGGTGGCCCACAAGCTCTCCACCCTGCGCGACGAGCGCACCGACTCGCCGACTTTCCGTCGCCTGACCGACGAGCTGGTGACCCTCCTCGCCTACGAGGCCACCCGGGACGTCCGCACCGACGAGGTGGAGATCACCACCCCCGTGGCGGTCACGCTCGGCACCCGCCTCAGCTACCCCCGCCCGCTGGTCGTGCCGATCCTGCGCGCCGGTCTCGGCATGCTGGACGGCATGACCCGACTGCTGCCGACCGCCGAGGTCGGCTTCCTCGGCATGGTGCGCAACGAGGAGACCCTGGAGGCCTCCACCTACGCCACCCGGATGCCGGACGACCTCTCCGGCCGCCAGGTCTACGTGCTCGACCCGATGCTGGCCACCGGCGGCACCCTCGTCGTGGCGATCAAGATGCTGATCGAGCGCGGCGCCACCGACGTCACCGCCGTGGTGCTGCTGGCCGCGCCCGAGGGCGTCGAGGTGATGAAGCGCGAGCTGGCCGGCCTGCCGGTCACCGTGGTCACCGCCGCCCTGGACGAGCGGCTCAACGAGAACGGCTACATCGTGCCCGGCCTCGGCGATGCGGGCGACCGCCTGTACGGCACCGCCGGCTGAGCGGATCCCCCGAACGGACGAGAGCCCCCCGGCGCGTTGCCGGGGGGCTCTCCTGTTGCGCGGGACGACCGGCCTCAGCAGCTGCCGGTGGCGGTCGGGGTGGGGGACGGCTTGGTCGCGAGGGCGAGGGCGGCGGCCGCCTGGGTCTCGTCCAGCAGGGCGTTGTAGCTGTCGCCGACCACGAAGTCCACGGTGCCGTCGGTGCGGGCGTCGGCGGTGGTGGTGGCCCCGGCGATCTGCGAGCCGAGCAGGGTGGCGGCGCCGGCGCCGGCCGGGCCGGCGATCACCTGGGCGGTGCCGGGCACCTTCTTGTCCAGTTCGGCCGGGGCGTTGCCGACCTTGCCGATGGTGAAGCCGCGCTTCTTGAGCTCCTCGGCGGTCCGGCCGGCCAGGCCGCCCTTGGCGGTGGCGTTGTAGACGTTCACCGTGACGCCGGCCGGGTGCGGGATCGCGTGCGGGTCGCCCGGGGCGGCGGGCGCGCCGGAGGCGGTGGGCGCACCGGGCGTGGCGCCCGGGGAGGGGGCGGCCAGCGGCTTGCCCGACGGGGTCACGCAGGCCTGGGCGGAGGAGTTCTTGTTCTTCCCGCTGAAGATGTCGTAGAGCTGGACGCCACCGAGGCCGATCAGGGCCAGGGCGAGCAGGCTCGCGAGCCCGGAGATCACCTTGCGGCTCTTCCTCGGGGGCCGGCCGAGTCGTGGATAGGCGTTGCCGGTGACGCGGTACTGCTTCCCCTTGAGGCCTTGGGGAGTCAACATGCTCACGGTTTGTCTCCCCCTCGTGCCAGGGCGGGGTCGGGATGACGGATCGGCTGGTGCGAGTGGATCCCGTGGTGCGGGCGGATCCCCTGGTCGCGGCCGTAGTCAGCAGCGTAGTGCCGTCCGGCTGCGAAGGTACTAAATGATCATCATCTGGAGTACGCCGGTACCCGAAAGGAGGTACCCGGGTACGCGCGGACCGCCCTCCGCCGGGTGGCGAGGGGGCGGTCCAGGAGCCCGTGTAGAGGGTCCGTCATTCCATTTCGAGGACCCGGGCGTGCAGCACCTGGCGCTGCTGCAGTGCGGCCCGCACCGCCCGGTGCAGTCCGTCCTCCAGGTACAGGTCGCCGCGCCACTTCACCACGTGCGCGAAGAGGTCCCCGTAGAAGGTCGAGTCCTCGGCGAGCAGGGTTTCGAGGTCGAGTTGCCCCTTGGTGGTCACCAGCTGGTCGAGCCGCACCGGGCGTGGGGCGACGTCAGCCCACTGTCGGGTGCTCGTCCGGCCGTGATCCGGGTACGGCCGCCCATTGCCGATGCGCTTGAAGATCACACGGAAAGCCTACCGTTTGGGCGGCGGATGGCGCAGCCGCCGCGACGCCGCCACGCGCTCGGGTGTGAGCTGCGGGAGGGCGATTGCGGCTGTTTGATGGGAAATGTCGCGAACATCGCCGGGTTCCGATCGGGACACGGCCCGCCCGGGACCGGGTTCCGGGCCCGCCCCGCCTCCCCGCACCGCCCAGGAGAGTGCCCCGATGTCCTCCGCCCTCACCCCGCCGGCCGTCCGGGAGATCGCCGACGGGTACGCCTTCACCGGGCCCGCCCTCGACCTCGGCGCGGTGCTGCTGGACGGCACCGCCTACCCGGACGCCCAGGTGCGCATCCCGCTCGGGGTGCTCAACCGGCACGGGCTGGTCGCCGGCGCCACCGGCACCGGCAAGACCAAGACCCTCCAGCTGATCGCCGAACAGCTCTCCGCCCAGGGCGTGCCGGTGTTCCTCGCCGACGTCAAGGGGGACGTCTCCGGCGTCGCCGCGCCCGGCGCGCCGAGCGAGCGCACCGCCGCCCGCGCGGCCGAGGTCGGACAGCAGTGGACCCCACAGGGCTGCCCGGTCGAGTTCTACTCGCTCGGCGGCCAGGGCGCCGGGATCCCGATCCGCGCCACCGTCACCAGCTTCGGGCCGCTGCTGCTCGCCAAGGTGCTCGACCTGAACGAGACCCAGGAGTCCTCGCTCAGCCTGGTGTTCCACTACGCCGACACCAAGGGCCTGGAGCTGTACGACCTCAAGGACCTCACCGCCGTCATCGCCTTCCTCGCCTCGCCCGAGGGCAAGGAGGAGCTGAGGACCATCGGCGGCCTCTCGTCGGCCACCGCCGGGGTGATCCTGCGCGCGCTCACCCTGCTGGAGAACGAGGGCGCCGGGGCGTTCTTCGGCGAGCCCGAGTTCGACACCGCCGAACTGCTGCGGACCGCCCCGGACGGCCGGGGCGTCGTCTCGGTGCTGGAACTGCCCGCCGTCCAGGACCGGCCGCGGCTGTTCTCCACCTTCCTGATGTGGCTGCTCGCCGACCTCTACCAGGAACTGCCCGAGGTCGGCGACCTGGACAAGCCCAAGCTGGTGTTCTTCTTCGACGAGGCGCACCTGCTGTTCAAGGGCGCCTCCAAGGCCTTCCTGGAGGCCATCACCCAGACCGTCCGGCTGATCCGCTCGAAGGCCGTGGGCATCTTCTTCGTCACCCAATCCCCGCGCGACGTCCCCTCCGACGTGCTCGCGCAGCTGGGCAACCGGGTGCAGCACGCGCTGCGCGCCTTCACCCCGGACGACGCCAAGGCGCTCAAGGCCACCGTCTCGACCTTCCCGCGTTCCTCCTACGACCTCGGCGCGGTGCTCACCTCGCTCGGCACCGGCGAGGCCGTGGTGACGGTGCTCTCCGAGAAGGGCGCGCCGACGCCGGTCGCGGCCACCCGGCTGCGGGCGCCGCAGTCCCTGATGGGGCCGATCGAGGCGGGCGCGCTGCGGGCCGTCGTCGACGCCTCGCCGCTGACGGCGCGCTACCGGGACGCGATCGACCGGGAGTCGGCGTACGAGAAGCTGGCCGCGCGGGCAGCGCGGGCGCCCAGGCCGGAGGCCGCCGCACCGGCCAGGGTGCCGAAGGAGCGGGAGCCCGCCCCGCGGCGGGAGGAGCCGAAGGGGGCGGGCGGGCTGCTCGATTCGCTGCTCAGCAACCCGACGGTGAAGTCCCTGGCACGTTCGGCCGGGAAGCAGCTCGGGCAGGAGATCTCGCGCAGCCTGTTCGGGACGTCCAAGCGGCGGCGGTAGCGGCCGGGCCCCGCAGGACTGGAGCCTTACCCGGCCAGGGCGGCGCCGATCCGGTCGAGCGAGGACAGCCGCATCAGGCCGTAGTTGTAGAACTCGACCTCGGGGACGCCCAGTTCGCGCAGGGTCGCGATCTTGGCGGCGAGGTTCGCCGGGCCGTCGCAGTCCGAGGCCATCGGCCGCAGGATCACCGCCATGTCCTGCGGGCGGACGCCGTGCAGGGCGAACGCGGCGATCTTCTCCCGGACGGCCTCCGGGGTCTTCGCGTAGCCGAGCGTCTCGATCTGGTCGGCCGCCTTGGCGAGCGCGGGCAGGTCGATGCCGGACAGCCAGCCCTTGCCCGGGCCGGCGCCGTCCATGAAGCTCAGCCGCATGCCGTGGCGCCGGGCCTCCTCGGTCAGTTCGGCGGCCAGCGTGGTGACGGTGGTGGTGGCGGCGTCCAGGTAGGCGGCCAGGGCGCCGTCCGCGAGCGCGCTCAGGTCGGCGGGCTCGGCGGCGGCCGCCTCGTCGGCCAGCCGGCGGCGCAGCTCGGTGCGGACGGCCTCCGCGACCTCCTCCGCCGGGACGCCCGTGCGGGTGGCGGCGGCGCGGCAGTGCGGGCAGAAGCAGATGCCGAGCAGCGCCTCGGCGCCCGCGCCCAGTTCCTCGAAGTAGCGCTCGTGGTGGTAGCCGTGGCGCAGCCCGTGGAAGTGCAGGGACTCGGCCCGGATCGCGTCCACGCCGTACCGGGCCAGCTCGGCGACCAGGGTCCGCGCGTACTCCCGGACCTCCGGGGCGGCCGGGCAGAGCTCGGTGAGGTGGCGGTCGCCGAAGGCGTTGGCCGGGGCGCAGTCCGGGTGGGCGAAGCCGAGCCGGTCGTTGTGGCAGAACACCGTCCAGGCGTGCAGCTTCAGCCCCCGGCGGCGGGTCTCGGCGGCGGCCTCGGCGAAGGGGTCGCGGTCGCCGATCGCGGTGGACGGGGCGGGCGCGAGCCGGCGGCCCCGCCAGCGGGCCGGATCGGGGCGGAAGTACGCCGCGCCCGGCTCCAGGTAGCGGATCACCCGGCGGGGGTTGTGCGGGAAGACGTCCCGGGCCTCGTGGTAGACCGAGGCGAGGGTGACGCCGCCGACCCCGGCGCGGTCGGTGAGGTTGCCGAAGAAGGTGTCGGCGCCCTCGTCGAGCAGGTCGGTGGCGAAGGCGAGGACGGACGACTCCACGGTGCGGCTCCGGAGCTGGGGGCGGGTGCGCTGTCCACGCTAGCCGCAGGGGCCGGATTGGTCTATACCTGGCGATTTGAGCGGACCGGGCCCGAACGAGGGGCGACCGGATCGGGGCGGCCGGACCGGACGGGCACCCCACTACAGTGAGCCGTGTCCGACAGACCGTGTCCGACAGGCCGTGCCCGTCGGACCGTGTTCTTCAGCGTCCTTCAGCCCGAGGCCGTCCACGGCCCGTTGAGAGGTGACCACCCCATGAGCGTTCGCCCGCCGCTGCCGTACGACTTCCTGCCGCAGGTGCCGTCCTTCCCGCTGACCAGCCAGGACATCGCCGACGGCGGCACACTGGACGGGGAGTTCAGCCACGCCGGCGGCAACCGGTCGCCGCAACTGGCCTGGTCGGGGCTGCCCGAGGGCACCCGGAGCATCGCCGTCACCTGCTACGACCCGGACGCGCCCACCGGCTCCGGCTGGTGGCACTGGCTCGCCCTCAACCTGCCCGCCGACACGGTCGAACTGCCGCGCGGCGCCGGCTCCTCGGACGACGACCTGCCCGGCGCGGCCTCCTTCCACGGCCGCAACGACTTCCCCGGCCACCAGTACGACGGCGCCGCCCCGCCGCCCGGCGCCCCGCACCGGTACGTCTTCGCGGTGCACGCCCTGGACGTCGAGAAGCTGGACGTCTCCGCCGACACCCCGGCGGCCCAGATCGGCTTCCACCTGACCTTCCACACGCTGGGGCGGGCGCTGCTCACCGCCGAGTACGGGGTCTGAGCGCGGTGGGCCACGATCCGGTCGAGGTCTGGCGGCTGCCCGAGGAGGACCGGTCGGCCGGTCGCAGGGCCGTGGCCTGGACGGTCGGGCCGGCCGGGGAACTGGCCCTCCTGGTGGTGCCGGAGCAGCACCTGGCGCCGGCCGGATCCTGGCCGCCGGTCCGGCTGCCGTTCGACGGCGAGGCGGTCGTGGTTTCCCCGCAAGGGGAGTGGCGGGTGCCGCTGTCCGGCGTCTCCTGCTCGCCCGACCACCTCGGGCTGCTGCCGGGCGGCCGGGTGCTGCTGGCCGGGTACCGGGCCGAGCAGGACGGGGAGGAGTGGCTGCCCAACGCGGTCGTGTACGGCGCGGACGGGGCGCTCGAACGGGAGCTCGCGCTCGGTGACGACGTCCAGGTGCTGGTGACCGACCTGGACGGCCGGATCTGGATGGCCTACGGGGACGAGGGCATCTACGGCGACCACCCGATGGCGGCCGCCGGGCTGCGGGCCGCCGACACCCGGGGCCGGGTGGTGTGGAGCCCGGACAAGCTGCCGTCCTACCCGCTGGAGGGCCTGGCCGGCGCGACCGACGGCCGGAGCGCCTGGCTGGCCTGGCACCCGAGCCCGTCGGTCAGCCACCTCACCCGGATCGACGCGGTCGACCGGCCGTCGACCACCGTGCCGTGCCCGGTCCGGCTGCCGGTCGGCTTCGCGATCCGCGGCGGGCAGGGTGTCTTCCTGTCCAGCGGCGGCGAGTTGACCTGGTACCAGCTGATCGGCAAGGAGTGGAAGCAGACCCGGCGCCGGCAGCTGAGCGTGCCCGGCGCGCTCGACCGGGTGCGGGCGCACGGCCGGGACGGCGCGCTGTGGTTCCGCGCGGGGGACTGCTGGTACCGGATCGAGGCTTAGGGCCTGCCCGGCGGATCCTGCCGCGCGGGCCCTAGCCGCCCGCGCGGGTGGCCCGGTCGGCGCGGGCGGCCAGGGTGCGCAGGTGGGTGATCAGCTCCGGCGGCTCGTGCACCTCGAACTCGCAGTCCAGCGTCAGCAGCCGCACCGCCGTCCACTCCAGGGAGTCCGTGCGGGAGCGCAGCCGGCAGCGGTGTTCGTCGATCGGCTCGATCTCGGAGTCGCCCCGGTCGAAGTGCCGCCGGACGTTCGCGGCCGGGGCGTGCACGGTGGCGACCACGGCGCGGGCCGGTGACTGGCGGCGCAGTTTGCCCGCCACGTACGCGGCGGCGTCCTCGGCCGGGAGCGGGCGCGGGGTGAAGTGGGCGCCGGTGGCGCGGGGTTCGCTGAGGCGGTCGACGCGGAAGAGCCGCCAGTCGTCCCGGTCCAGGTCGTAGCCGACCAGGTACCAGCGGCGGCCGGCCGAGACCAGCCGCTCGGGTTCGACGTTGCGCCTGGTCTCGGCGCCGTCGCCGGCCCGGTAGGCGAAGCGCAGCCGTTCCCGGTTGGTGACGGCACCGGCGAGCACGGTGAGGTCGTCCGGGTCGACGGTCGGGCCGTCGCCGGTGAGCAGTGGCATGGTGGCGGTGTTGAGCGCGCCCACCCGGTGCCGCAGGCGGCCCGGCAGCACCTGGAGGAGCTTGGCGAGGGCGCGGACCGAGGCCTCCTCTATGCCGACCACCGCGTGCCCGGCGGCCGCCCGCAGTCCGACCGCGATGGCGACGGCCTCCTCGTCGTCCAGCAGCAGTGGCGGCATCGCCGTCCCCGCGACCAGCCGGTAGCCGCCGACCGCGCCCATGGTGGCCTGCACCGGGTAGCCGAGGTCGCGCAGCCGGTCGATGTCGCGCCGGATCGTCCGGGGGCTGACGCCGAGCCGTTCGGCGAGTTCGCTGCCGGGCCACTCGCGCGGGGTCTGCAGCAGGGACAGCAGGTTCAGCAGCCGTGCGGGGGTGTCCGTCATGCCGTCCAGGATGCCGGACAACTGGGACAGGATCTGACCTATATGCCCCGTACCCTCGTGGACGTGCCGACGAGCAGTGCGAGCAGCGCGAGCAGGACGAGCAGGACGAGCAGGACGGATGAGGAGTACCGAATGAAGACCGCGGACGCGGACCGACGGAGGTGGATCGCGCTGGCGATCGTGATGGTCGCCTCCTTCATGGACCTGGTGGACGTCACCATCGTCAACATCGCCATCCCCAGCATCCAGGAGGACACCGGCGCCTCCTTCAGCGCCATCCAGTGGGTCACCGGCGGCTACGCGCTGGCCTTCGCGATCGGGCTGATCACCGGTGGTCGGCTGGGCGACATCTACGGCCGCAAGCGGCTGTTCCTGATCGGCATCGGCGGGTTCACCGTGGCGTCCGCGCTGTGCGGCCTGGCCTCCGGCCCCGAGATGCTGGTCGGGATGCGGGTGCTCCAGGGCGGCACGGCGGCCATGATGGTGCCGCAGGTGCTGTCGATCATCCACGCGACCTTCCCGGCGGAGGAGCGCGGCAAGGTGTTCGGCATGTTCGGCGCGGTGGTCGGGCTGGGCGCCGTCTCCGGGCCGCTGATCGGCGCGCTGCTCACCGAGTGGGACCTGTTCGGCCTGGCCTGGCGCCCGATCTTCCTGATCAACCTGCCGGTCGGCATCGCCGGGCTGCTGCTCGGGCGCCGCTTCATCGACGAGTCGAAGGCCGAGCGGGCGCTCAAGCTGGACCTGGTCGGGGTGGCGCTGGCGAGCGTCGGCCTGCTGATGCTGATCTACCCGCTGACGCACGGGCGGGAGGCCGGCTGGCCGCTCTGGGGCTACCTGTCGATGGCCGGCAGCCTGGTGGTGTTCGCGCTGTTCGTGGCGTACGAGAAGGCCAAGACGCGGCGGGACGGCTCGCCGCTGGTCGAGCTGTCGCTGTTCCGGGTGAAGAGCTTCGCGGCCGGCATCGGCGTGCAGCTGGCCTTCGGCGTGGTCTGCGGGATCTTCTTCCTGGTCTGGACGCTGTACATGCAGCTGGGCCTCGGCTGGAGCCCGCTCAAGGCCGGCTCCACCGGCATCCCGTTCTCGCTCGCCGTCTCGGCCGCGGCCGGGCTGTCCGTGCAGAAGCTGGTGCCCCGGTTCGGACGCCGGGTGCTCCAGACCGGCGCGCTGGTGATGGCGGCGGGCGTGCTGACGTACATCTGGGAGGCGGACCGGTACGGGACGGCGATCGCGCCCTGGCAGATGGCGCTGCCGCTGGTGGTGATGGGCCTGGGGATGGGCCTGATCGTCGCGCCGATCACCGACGCGATCCTGGCGGAGGTGCCGCGCGCGCACGCCGGTTCGGCGTCGGGGCTGATCAACACCGTCCAGCAGATGGGGAACGCGCTGGGGCTCGCGCTGGTGTCGGTGGCCTTCTTCGGGGCGATGGACGACGTGGTCGCGCCGGAGGCGATGGGCACCGCGTTCGGCGGGGCGTTCGTCCACGCGATGTGGTGGGTCGCGGGGGCGCTGCTGGTGGTGTTCCTGCTGATGTTCGCGCTGCCGCGGCGCAAGGCGGTCGCGCCGGCCGGCGCGGATGCGGCGGGTGCGGTGGACGCGCCGGCGACGGCGGGTGCGGCGGATCCGACGGACGAGCGGGAGTCCGTCCTGGCCTGACAGGCACTGCTGAGGGCCCCGGTCGCGCGGCGCGACCGGGGCCCTCAGCGCATCCTGGGAGGCCGTGGACCGTACGGCGGTGGACTCCTCGGCGGCTCGGCAACGGTTCCCGGCGGGGCCGGCCGGGCGATCGGTTTTCAGCGCGCCCCGGCCGTGCTCACCGCCGTCGTCCGGGTCGTGGTCTTCGCCGCGGACTTGGCCTCCTTCGCGGCGCGCTTCATCTCCTGCTTGAACTCCCGTACCAGGTCGAGGGATTCGGGCCCGGTGATGTCGGCGACCGAGCGGTGCGCGCCCTCCTCGCCGTACACGCCGGCCGCCTCGCGCCAGCCCTCCGGCCGCACGCCGTACTGCTTGCCGAGTAGGGCCAGGAAGATCTGCGACTTCTGTTTGCCGAAACCGGGCAGGGCGTTGAGGCGGCTGAGCAGTTCCTTGCCGGTGCGGGTGTCCTTCCAGAGCGCGGCGGCGTCGGCGTCGTACTGCGCCACCAGGAACTGGCAGAGCTGCTGGACCCGTTTGGCCATCGCGGCCGGGTAGCGGTGCACGGCGGGCTTCGCGGACAGGAGGGCGACGAACTCCTCCGGGTTGTACACGGCGATCTCCCGGGCGTCCAGGTCGTTGCGTCCGAGCCGCTGGGCGATGGTCAGCGGACCGGTGAACGCCCATTCCATCGGCACCTGTTGGTCAAGCAACATGCCGACGAGCGCGGCCAGCGCACTCCGTCCGAGCAGTTCGTCGGCCTCGGGCTGCTGTGCGAGCCGGACGGTGACGTTCATGGGCTTGCCCTCCTCGGAGTTGACGTCGGGTCGGCGCCCAGTCTGGTGGACGGGGCGGGGGCGGAGGCGGTCAACACGCCCGTAGCAGGGGAAGTCTTGGTGTTCCAGGGCCTTGGCGCAGCTGGCTTGTTCGTTGGCGGAGCGACCGCCCGAGACACCCGATCCGGCGGTCGGGAGAGCCGGCGGAGTACTTTTTGCCCGCGTCGGGCGGCGAAGAGGAGGGCGGCGTGGGCAGGTTGGAGGCGGCTGGTCATCTTGTATGACTGTTTCCGTTGCGCCGGTGCGGCGACCTGCCGGCGGGCCATTCTTGGTGCAATCGACGCGTCCAGAAAGGCTCGCCCGCCGTGACCCAGCCGTTCGAACTGCCGTCCTTCTACCTGCCGCACCCGGCACGCCTCAACCCCCATCTGGACGAGGCACGGGCCCATTCCTCCGTCTGGGCACGGGAGATGGGAATGCTGGAGGGCTCCGGCATCTGGGACCAGGCCGACCTGGACGCCCACGACTACGGCCTGCTCTGCGCCTACACCCACCCCGACGCCTCCGCCGAGGCGCTCTCGCTGGTCACCGACTGGTACGTGTGGGTCTTCTTCTTCGACGACCACTTCCTCGACATGTTCAAGCGCAGCAACGACCGCGAGGCCGGCAAGGCGCACCTCGACCGGCTGCCGCTGTTCATGCCGGCCGACCCGGCCACCCCGATGCCGGAGCCGGAGAACCCGGTCGAGGCGGGCCTGGCCGACCTGTGGCGGCGCACCGTGCCGGTGATGGGCGAGGACTGGCGGATCCGCTTCGCCGAGAGCACCCGCAACCTGCTCAACGAGTCGCTCTGGGAGCTCGCCAACATCAACGCCGGCCGGATCTCCAACCCGGTCGAGTACATCGAGATGCGCCGCAAGGTGGGCGGCGCGCCCTGGTCCGCCCAACTGGTCGAGTACGCGGCCGGCGCCGAGGTCCCGAAGGAGGTCTCCGGCTCGCGCGCGCTGCGGGTGCTGATGGACGCCTTCTCGGACGGCGTGCACCTGCGCAACGACATCTTCTCCTACCAGCGGGAGGTGGAGGACGAGGGCGAGCTGAGCAACGGCATCCTGGTGCTGGAGAAGTTCCTGGAGTGCTCCACCCAGGAGGCCGCCGAGGCGGTCAACGACCTGCTCACCTCGCGGCTCCAGCAGTTCGAGAACACCGTGTTCACCGAACTGCCCGTGCTGTTCGCCGAGACCGGGCTCGCCCCCGAGGGCCGCGCCCGGGTGCTGGCGTACGTCAAGGGCCTCCAGGACTGGCAGTCCGGCGGCCACGAGTGGCACATGCGCTCCAGCCGGTACATGAACGGCGGTGGTGCGGCGGCCGGTTCGGGCGGCCGCGTCGCGGCGGGAACGGGCGGCGCGCTGCCCGGCACCGGCAACTGGTGGGACCCGTTCGCGATCGGCGGGGTGGGCACCTCGGCGCTGGACATCCTGCGCAGCACGGCGATGGGCGGCGGTGGACCTGCGGCCGGCCAGGCCGGCCCGGGCGGCGTCGGACCGGCCGTCCGGCGGGCCCGGTCGCACGCCCACGTGCCGTACCAGCCCGTCGGACCGTCCCGACTGCCCGAGTTCAAGCTGCCGTTCGAGGCCACCCTGAACCCGCACCTGGGCGGCGCGCGGGAGCGGGTGATCGAGTGGGCCGAGCGGATGGGCCTGCTGGCGGAGCAGCCCGGCATCCCCGGATCCGGCATCTGGGACGCCGCGTCCATGCGGGACTACGACCTCCCGCTCTGCGCGGCCGGCATCCACCCGAACGCCACCGCCGACCAACTCGACGTCTCCTCCGCCTGGTTGGCCTGGGGGACCTGGGCCGACGACTACTACCCGGCGGTCTTCGGACGCACCCGCGACCTGGCCGGCGCCAAGCTCGCCAACGAGCGGCTCCCGCTGTTCATGCCGGTGGACGGCAGCCCCGCGCCCGAGCCCGCCAACGCCCTGGAACGCGGCCTCGCCGACATCTGGGAGCGCACCGCCGGCCCGATGACGGCGGACGCCCGGCGGACGTTCCGCCAGACCGTCGAGGACATGACCGCGAGCTGGATCTGGGAGCTCAACAACCAGGTGCAGAACCGGATTCCGGACCCGGTGGACTACCTGGAGATGCGCCGCGCCACCTTCGGCTCCGACCTCACCATGAGCCTGTGCCGGCTCGCCCACGGGAAGGCCGTGCCGCCCGGGGTGCACGAGCACGGCTCGATGCGTTCGCTGGAGAACTCGGCCGCGGACTACGCGTGCATGATGAACGACCTGTTCTCGTACCAGAAGGAGGTCGAGTACGAGGGCGAGGTGCACAACGCCGTCCTGGTGGTGCAGAACTTCTTCAACTGCGACTACCCGTCGGCGGTCCGGATCGTCGACGACCTGATGCACTCCCGGCTGGACCAGTTCCAGCACGTCGCGGCGAAGGAACTCCCCGTCCTGTACGACGACTTCGCGCTGGAGCCGGAAGCGCGGGAGCTGCTGGACGGGTACGTGAAGGAGCTGGAGCACTGGCTCGCGGGCATCCTGGTCTGGCACCGGGACTGCCGCCGGTACCGCGAGGAGGACCTGCTGCGGCACTTCGGCGCGGAGCGGCAGCTCAGGGCGGGGGCGGCGGTCGAGGAACTGCCCGCGCCCGCCGCGGTGCCGCTCGGCCCGACCGGCCTGGGCACGGCCTCGCTGCGCCCGCCGCTGGCCGGCGCGGCTCCGGCCGCCGGGGTGGCGGCCCTGGGCTGACCGGAGGGTGCTGCGCACCACCGGCCGCCCGCACCACCGGCCGCCCGCACCACCGACTGCCCGCACCACCGACTGCCCGCCCCGGCGGCCCGGTCGGTGGTGTGGGCGGCGCGGTCGGTCCAGCGCCCGGGCTACGGCGGGGCCCGGGCGCTGAGCCAGAACTGACGCCCCGTCAACTGTCAGGCCGGGCCTGCCGAGTGGCCTCGATGCCGTCCAGGATCAGCCGGATGCCGTTGGTGAAGCCGCTGTCGCGGGAGCCGTCGGTCACCCCGTTGGCGTCGGTGGTGTAGAGGCGGTGCAGGCGCGGGAAGTCCCGGGTGGCCTCGATGATGGCGGGCAGGAGTTCGTCCATCCAGCCCTGCTCCTCCCGGCCGTGCCGGGCCAGTGCGCTCAGCCAGGAGGCCTCTACGCTGGACGTCCCGATGACATAGCCGAGCAGGGCCCTCATCGCGTCGCTGGCCTCCATCGGGGTGAAGCCGGCTGCCTCCAGGAAGGTGAGCAGGGCCTCGGAGAGGCGCATCCAGTTCGGCCCGAAGTAGACGAGCCCCAGGTCGCCGATCACCGACACCATCCACGGGTGGCGCAGGATGACCTGGCGCACGCTGCCCGCGCACTCGGCGACGGTGGCGCGCCAGTCCGCCGGGTTCGTGTCGGTGACCGCCGGGATCCAGATCTTGCCGAACACCTCGTCGACGGCCAGGGCGAGCAGTTCGTCCTTGTTGGCGACGTGGGTGTACATCGAGGTGGCACCGGCGTTGAGGCGGGCGCCGAGCTTGCGCATGCTCAGGGCTTCGATGCCGTCGCTGTCCAGGATGGCGAGTGCCTCCGCGACGATCTGGGCCCGGCTGAGCGCCGGCTGCTCGCGCCGGGGGCGCTCGGGGCGGCTCCACGGTGTCCCGGGCGCGTCCTTCGACCTGGCCGGCATCCGGCCCTCCTCTCGGTCTTCGCCCGCCTGTGCTCGGCTCGGCTGCTCCGTTCAGCATAAGCCGCGCCGCACACCGTACGGCTTTGCGAACGCTGTGCGGTCTCCGTACAGTGTGTGGCATCCGCACGGTGTGCGGATCGAGGTGCACCGCGGCCGTGGGGACGGACCGCGGTGCACCCGCGACGACTTCCGTCCGGCTACGGCCGGCGCGCTCACTTCGAAGGGGGACCGCGGTGGACCGACATCCGCGCCGCTGGCTCATCCTGGTCGTGCTCTGTCTCAGCAGCCTGGTGCTGGTGGTCGACAACATGGTGCTCACGGTGTCCATCCCGCAGATCGCGGCGGACCTCGGGGCCGGGGCCGAGGACATCCAGTGGATCATCGACTCGTACATCCTGGTCTTCGCCGGGCTGCTGCTCACCTCGGGCAGCCTCTCCGACCGGTTCGGCCGGCGGAAGATGATGATCATCGGGCTGGTGGTGTTCGGCGCCGCCTCCCTGGTCGCGGCCGTCGCCGACAGCCCCGGCCAGCTCATCGCCGGACGCGTGCTGATGGGCGTGGGCGGAGCCCTGGTCATGCCGAGCACGCTCTCCATCCTGATCACCGTCTTCGACGACGAGGAACGGCCCAAGGCGATCGCCGCGTGGAGCGCGGTGGCCATGATCGGCATGATCGGCGGGCCGGTGCTCGGCGGTGCGCTGATCGCGCACTTCTGGTGGGGCGCGGTCTTCCTGCTCAACGTGCCGGTCGCAGTGGTCGCCGTCATCGCGGCGGTCGTGCTGATGCCGGAGTCCAGGGGGCCGTGGCGCCGGCCCGACCTGCCCGGCATGGTGCTCTCGATGACCGGGATGACCGCGCTGGTCTGGTCGATCACCGTGCTGCCCCGGGACGGCATCACCAGCCCCGGCACGCTCGGCACGCTCGTCGTCGGGGTGCTCGCGCTGACCGGGTTCGCCGTCCGCCAGGTCCGGACCGACTCGCCGATGGTCCCGCTCAAGCTGTTCCGCAACCGGGTGTTCACCGGGGCCAGCTTCTCGCTCGTCCTGCTGACCTTCGCCACCGGCGGCCTGATGCTGGTCCTCACCCAGTACCTGCAGTTCGTGCTGAAGTTCTCGGCCACCGACACCGGCCTGGCGTTCCTCCCGCTGGCCGTCGCCTCGCTGGTGTTCAACGCCCTCGGCGCCGTGCTCAGCAAGAAGGTCGCCCCGCGGGTGACGACCTCGGCCGGCATGCTGATCATCGCGGCCGGGTTCGGGCTGCTGGCCACGCTCTCGGTCGGCGACGGCTTCGCCAAGGTCGCCCTGGCCATGCTGGTGCTGGGCGCCGGCTCCGGCCTCGCGATGCCGGCCGCGTCCAACGCGCTGATGGGCGCGATCCCCGGTGAGCACGCCGGTGTCGGCTCCGCGCTCAACGACACCATCCAGCAGTCCGGTTCCGCGCTGGGCGTGGCCATCCTCGGCGCCGTCCTGTCCAGCACCTTCACCGGCTCGATGCCCACCGACACGCCCGCCGCCGGGAAGCACGCGATCACGGACGCGCTCGCCCTCGCCGCGAGCACCGGGGACGGCGGACTGGCCGCCGCCGCGCGCGACGCGTTCAACACCGCGGCCTCCGTCACCTTCACGGCGGGCGGGATCTCCGTCCTGGCGGCCGCGGGGCTGACCCTGGTGCTGATGCGGGACGGCCGGAAGACCGCTCCGGTGGAGGCGGGCTCGGTCGAGGACGCGGCGGAGGTGGCGGAGGCCGTCCAGCGGGTGGGCTGAGCCTGCCCTGTCCTGCCCGGCCCTGTCCTGTCCTGTCCGTCTCGGCCCCGTCCGCCTCGCGCGGCCGGGGCCGTGGGCGTGCCGCCGGCGTGTCGCCGACCCCCGGCGGCGCCCGGCGGCGGCGCGTAGCCTGGGCCTCATGTCCCCCGAGTACGCGGAGCGGGCGTCGAGGCTGCCGGGAGCGGTCGTGTGGAGGCGCCGGGCCGTCGGGAGCACGGGCGGCGGCGCGGCCGGGCTCGTCCTGCCCGACGGCTGCATGGACCTGCTCTGGACCGAGGGCCGGCTCCTCGTCGCCGGGCCGGACACCCGCGCCTTCCAGCTCGGACCGGGGCTGCGCGGCCCGTGGGCGGGCGTCCGCCTCCCGCCCGGCGCCGCCCCCGCCCTGCTGGGCGTGCCCGCATACGAACTGCGCGACCGGCGGGTCGACCTGGCCGATCTCCGGCCCGGAGCAGAGGTGCGCCGCCGCACCGGGCGCATCGACGCGGCGCCCGACCCGGCCGTGGCCCTGGAGGAGTTGGCGCTGCGCCTGGCGGCCGACGCGCGGCCGGTGGACCCGCTCGTCCGGGCGGTCGCCGATGCCCTGGCGGCCGGCCGTTCGGTCGCGGCGACCGCCGAGGCGGTCGGCCTCGGTGCGCGGCAACTGCACCGCCGCTCACTGACCGCCTTCGGCTACGGTCCCAAGACCCTGGCCCGGATCCTCCGCTTGCAGCGCGCCCTCGCGCTGGCCCGCTCCGGCGTGCCCCTCGCCGAGACGGCGGCCCGGACGGGCTACGCCGACCAGGCCCATCTGGCGCGCGACGTACGGGAGTTGGCGGGAATGCCGGCGACCGCCCTGCTGCCCCGTTGACTCAGTCCGTGGCGCCCGGCAGCGGCGCGAACAGGTCGACGCCGTTGCCGTCCGGGTCGTGCACCACGGCGTACCGCTGGCCCCAGAAGGCGTCCCACGGCTTCAACTCGCCGTGGTACCCGGCGCCGACCAGGTCCTCGTAGACCGCGTCCACCTGGGCGGGGTCGGCGCACCGGAACGCCAGTGCCGTCCGGCCGCCGCCCGCCGGCGGACGCCAGTCCGGGTGGAACGAGCGGATGGTGGACTCGGGGTCGAGGGCCAGGCGCAGCCCGCCCGGCAGCACGGCCTCGACGTGCGGCTCCTGCTCGGCCCCGTCGGGGAACGCGAGTCCGAGCCGCCGGTAGAAGGCGATCGAGGCGGCCAGGTCCAAGACGGCGAGGCCCACGACGGCGAACTGCGGTGCTGGTGTGCTGTTCATGCCCGTCACGGTAGGCGGCGCCCGGACGCCCCGTCTTGAACGAATCGGACGGTTTCCCGGCTGGTCTGCGCATTGGCCGAGTCGGGCGCGGCCGGGGTGATGATTCTGGTGACCGGATCGCGGCGCGCCACGCCCCGATCGTGGCCCGCACCACCATTACCGACCCCTGGGAGGGATGACTGATGCTGTACCGCAGCCTCGGAGTTGACGGACCGAAGGCCAGCGCGCTGTGCCTCGGCGCCATGACCTTCGGCACCACCGTGGACGAGCAGACCGCGACGGCGATCCTGGACCGGTTCACCGAGGCCGGCGGGACCTTCGTCGACACCTCGAACAACTACGCCTTCTGGGCCCCCGGCGGGACGGGGTACGAGAGCGAGGAACTGCTCGGCCGCTGGATCGCCCGCCGGCGCAACCGTGCCGAACTGGTCCTCGCCACCAAGGCGGGAGCCCGCCCGGTGTCCGAACTCCCCTTCCCCGAACACATGGAGGGGCTGTCCGCCGCTGCGCTGCACAACGCGGCCGAGGGCAGCCTGCGCCGGCTCGGCACCGACCGCGTGGACGTCTACTACGCCCACGTGACGGACCCGTCCACCCCGGTCGAGGAGACCCTCGGGGCCTTCGCCGAGCTGGTGGCCGACGGAAAGGTCGGCCGGCTCGGCTGCAGCAACCACAGCGCCGCGGACCTGGCCGCCGCCAACGAGCTTGCCGAGCAGCGGGGTTGGCCCGGCTGCCGGTGCGTCCAGCAGCGCCACAGCTACCTCCGGCCACGGCCGGACGCGGACTTCGGCATCCAGAAGCACGCCGACGAGGAGCTGCTGTCGTACGTCGCGCAGCGGCCGGAGCTGCTGCTGCTGGCGTACTCCCCGCTGCTCGGCGGCGCGTACTGCCGACCCGACCGGCCGCTGTCCGAGAAGTACCAGTGGCCGGTGGTGCAGGCCCAGTTGGCCGCCCTGGCCGAGGTGGCGAAGGAGACCGGGGCCACCGTCAACCAGGTGGTGCTCGCCTGGCTGCTGGGCCACCCGGTGCCGACGATCCCGGTCGTGGGCGCCAGCTCCGTCGCCCAGCTGGACGAGAGTCTGGCCGCCCTGGACCTGGTGCTCGACGAGGACCAGCGCCGGCGGCTGGACACCGCGGCCTGACCGCGGCGTCCGCCTCGAACCGGCTGCGCGCCGTCAGTCCTGGGTGCCGTCAGCCCTGGGCGCGGACCGCCCGCCACCGGTTGGCGGTGGTCTCGCTCACCGTGTAGAAGAACTCCGACTTGAACTCGGCCCCGTCACTGAGCGCCTCCACCCAGCTCATCGGCCAGTTCCGCCGGCCGTAGTGCTTGTGCACGACCCGGGTGAACGCGGACAGCACGCCGCGCAGCCGCTTCCGGTCCACGTCGAGCAGCTCGACCAGGGACGTGTAACTCACCCGCTCGCCGGGCTGCTTCGCCAGGATGTCGAGCACCCCGGTCACCGCCTGTACCGAGTCCAGCGGATCGGCCGTCAGCCGGCGCAGATCCTGCACGGTCCACTCGACGAACGGCCACTCGCCGTCCTCCTGCGGCCCTTTCTCGGCCGCCGCCGCCACCGCGGCCCCCGCAGCGGCCCCCGAGAGCTCCGCGAGGAACGCGTACACCTGCGTGACGTACTGAGCCGGCACCGGCACCGAGATGAACTGCTGGCTGTCCTGCGTCATGTTTCTTCCCCTCCGACGTGTCGCCCGTCTGGCGGCAGGACAGATACTTGCACGCCATGTGTCCAGGTGTCCAGGTACTAACCTGGACTAATTCCGAGACTAAGGCTCGATTAGTCCACCTCGCGGCGCTGCACGGGAGGGCGGAAGCCACTTCCGGTACCGGCCGGCCAGTCGGGGCCGTGGAGCCGACGAAGGCCCGGACCGCGTGAGGCGGTCCGGGTCTTCCGGCTGTCGCCGCCCGTTGCGGTCAGTGGAGGACGTTCAGGAAGTTGGCGGCGTCGTCGACGAAGTACACGGCGTCGTGGTCGAGGTCGACCGCGAGCCCGAACAGGGCGCCGGCGCCGGGCGGGGTGCCACTGCTGTCGAGCGTGCGGACGGCGACCTGGTCGCCGGCGGGGGTGGTCTCGACGAGGTTGCCGTCGCCGGAGTTCACCGTGAGGACGTCGCCGCCCGGGGCGACGGCCAGGCCGAGCGGCCCGTTGAGGTGGCCGCCGGTGCTGACGGTGGTGCCGGTGCCCGCGTCGGTGGTGCGGTGGACGGCGTCGGGGATCGCGGTGATCCGGTTGGCGAGGGTGTCCGCCACGTAGAGCGTGTCGTCGTGGCCCAGCCCGACGCCGGTCGGGCCGATCACCAGGGCGGCCTGGTCGGTCCGCTGGCCGAAGCCCGAGCCGATCCGGGTGGTCGCGAGCCGCTGCGGCGGTGCGTCGCCCTGCCGGCACAGGGTGATCCGCAGGACGGTGCCCTGGTCGACCTCGGCCCCGCCGCCCGCGACCGTGCCGTTCAGCACATTGGTCACGAACAGTTCGTCGCGGTCGTCGAAGCTGGCGGCCGTCATGTCCCACGGGCCGTTGATGCCGTCGCCGACGATCGTCTCGCGGACCGTCCCGTTGCTGTCCAGGACCAGCAGGCAGCCGGCCTGGACGGTGGCGGAGGTGCCGTCGGTGGTGGGCGTGCTGCCGACCACGACCCAGCCGCCCGGCAGAACGGTCAGCGCGGTCGAGAGCCCGACCCCGCCGGGGCAGGGCCCGGGCAGCTTCGCCGGGTCGATCCGGGCGAACTCGCCGACGGTGCCGTCCGGGCTGACCTGGACCAGGGTGGTACCGGTGCCCTGCAGGTTCTGCCCGTTGTTGAAGTTGCTGATGAGGACGTTGCCGCGGCGCAGCTTGCCCACGCTGTGCTGGACCACGAACGTGCCGTACGGGTTCTGGTCCCCGTTCGCGGGCACGGTCGAGGCGACCGGTGACACGGTGTTCAGCGGCCCGAGGAACGGCGCCCGGCCGACGGCGCCACCCACCGCCGTGGCGCCGAACACCACCGCGGCGGCGGCGACCACGCCGACCCGCCCCCAGAACCTCGTGCGCGAAGAGTGAAGTCTCATAACTCAAAGTTATGCCGCAGCCGAACCGCCCAGCGCGCGGAGTTCACCCAGCGGTGTCCCCGCGCCGCGAAACGACGAAGGCCCGGACCGTCGGAACGGTCCGGGCCTTCTGCCGGCGGAGGATACGAGATTCGAACTCGTGAGGGGTTGCCCCCAACACGCTTTCCAAATGTTCGTCCGACCGTCCGGGGAGGGCCGCAGGCGTCCCGACCTGCGGTGGAGCGCACCTTCGGCTGGGTGCTGAGCGATCCTGGACGGGGGTGAATGCAACCAGAACTGCAACCAGAACTAGGGCACGTATTCGGTTGTGATCAATATGTGGGATTCGCCCTCATGGCGTGGCCCGATCAGGTAGACCATGTTGCGTGACGCGAGCGCAACTATCAGATACGGAGTGGGAGTTCATCGGGTCGTACTTGCCGATCGGCGAGTACGGCCCGTATCCGGAGCGGTTGCGGCAGCAGTTCGAGGGCGTGATCTGGCGCTTCAGGACCGGTGGGCAGTGGCGGGAGATGCCGGCGGAGTTCGGCGCGTGGTCGACCGTCTCCAATCGCTTCCGGCAGTGGCGTGACGCGGGCGTCTTCGAAGCCCTGCTGGAGGGCGCGATCGCGGAGGCCGCGAGGCGGGGCGAGGTGGACTTATCGCTGGTCAGTGTGGATTCCACCACTGTTCGGGCCCACCACGATGCCGCCGGGATGCACCTGGGTCCCGACGCGCTGGCCGCTTTGGAGAAGGCGGCCGACGAGGCGGAGAAGGCCCGGCAAAAAGGGGTGACCCGCAAGGACAAGACGGACAGGGCGCTGCGGGCGACCCGGAACGGGAAGAGCGGCGACGCCTCCGGCGCCGGTGCAAGCTCCGCCTGAAGGCCGCCCTGCTTGGGCGCTCAAGGGGTGGACAGACCAGCAAGGTCCACGTCGCCGGCGAGCGCAGGTGCCGCCCGCTGGCGTTCATTCTGACCGAGGGGCAGGCCGCTGACAGTCCGCAGTTCGTCCCCGTGCTCAAGAAGGTCCGGGTCCGCGGGCCGGTCGGCCGTCCCCGCACCCGGCCCGACGCGGTCGCCGGGGACAAGGCCTACTCGTCCCGCGGCAACCGCGCCCACCTGCGCGGGCGCGCGATCAAGGCGGTCATCCCGGAGAAGAAGGACCAGGCCGCGCACCGGAAGAAGAAGGGCGGCCGGGGTGGCCGGCCCGTCAGCCACGACGTCGACCTCTACAAGGAGCGCAACACCGTCGAGCGCCTGATCAACAAGCTGAAGGCCTGGCGAGGCATCGCCACCCGCTACGACAAGACCCCGGCGAGCTACCTTGCTGGCCTCCACCTCCGCGGCGCGATGATCTGGATCAAAGACCTCACCAGAGCCAACCCTTGATCACGACCAAATACGCTCCCTAGTCGTCTCAGGCCCCTCCCGAGGGGGCGGATGCGAGCTTCGGCCGCCGTCAGCTCTGAGGACGAATCTCCCGCCACCGTGCGGCGGTGGTCACGCTCACCGTGTAATAGAACTCGGACTTCAACTCGGCACCTTCGCTGGGGGCCTCCACCCAGGTCATCGGCCAGTTCCGTCGGCCGTAGTGCTTGTGCACGACACGGGTGAACGCGGACAGGACGCCCCGCAGGCGCTTCCGGTCGACCTTGAGCAGCTCGACGAGAGACGTGTAACTCACTCGCTCACCAGGCTGCTTGGCCAGGATGTCCAGTACGCCGGTGACCACCTGTACGGAGTCCAGCGCATCCTCCGTCAGCTTGCGCAGGTCATGCAGGCTCCACTCGACGAAGGGCCATTCGCCATCCTCCAGTGGAGCGGCGGTGCCTCCCGCAGACCGTGCCGTCGTGACGCCGGCGAGCTCCGCGAGCAGCGCGTACACCTGCGTGACGTGCTGACTCGGCACCGGTACCGAGATGAACTGCTGCTCCTGTGACATGCCATTCCCTCCCGAAGGGTCCGCCGTCTGGCGGACAGTTGGATACTCGCACGTCACATATCCTGGTGTCTATGTACTAACCGATGCTTGTCTCTATTACTAGTCTTCACTTGTTTCTACGTCTGGCGCTCGTTGTTCCGGCATGGGTATCGCGCCGAACGGCATAGTTGAAGGCCCAGGCGGCGTCGCCGTCTGGGCCTTCAGAGGCACGGCAGGTGTGGCAGGTCTGTTGCCGAGGCTGCAGTGTGGCGATGTCAGAGTCGAACGGATAGCTGCTCTTGAGGTGCCGCTGTCCGAGCCGCCGGCGGTCCCCAGGTGTTCAGGCGGCCAGCCCGGCGCCCGTTGTTGTAGACCATCCTGATGACCTGGTCGACGCCCTGTGGCACAGTGCAGCCTGTGGCCGACCGGAAGCCGCGCCCCTTGCCGAGCAGACTCGACGGGCCGCCGTCGTAGACGCTGAGCTTCTTGATTAGCGACGCCGCGTTGAGGTTTGGGCACTCATTCAAGACCGATGCAAGCCCGAGCATCAATGGGGCTGTGACAGCCTCCTGAGTGTGCCCCCAGGCCTGCGTGAGGACGGAGAGCGCCAAGCGGAGGGTCTTCCCTGTCGGTGTCGTAGAACGATAGATCGAGCTCAGGGCCGCCACTGCTGCGATGTTGTTGGGGTTTCCAGCATCGGAAACTGCCCAACCGAATTCCGCCACAATCCGGCTGATGGAAACCGCTTCTGGGTGGCATGCGGTGACTTCGGCAGCAAACTTGTAGATGGGGGCAACCCTGCGGTTGTCATTGAGGCCGAGGAAGAGTTCAGCCTCTTCTGCCAGGCTCAGCCCTCTGAACGCCTTCATGGCGATTTTCTCGCCGCCTCGGCCAGCCATCACGCACAGCGCTCCGCGGTTCTGGCCATCGAGCCAGACGTACGTCCCATCGCTTCGAGCGGAGACTGTTGGTACGCCGATGCGTTTCTCGTCGTACCCTTCTCGGTGCTTCCTTTGGACCCAAGTCTTGTCGACGGGCCTGGTATTTACCCTGGAGTCTGCAGTTACATTCTCGGGTGCAATCATTTCGATTCCGGAAATCTTGCCATTTGATGTCATTTCAATTCTCCCGTGGGCAGGCTCTTGGTGAATTGGCGAAGGAGCTGACTAATGCTTTTGACCTCGCGATTGGCGTGGTCGACCTCTTCCCTTGGAAGGCCTGACGTTCCAAGGCTGGCTAGCCCGACGCACGCTCCGGAGATCGCATCCAGTGCTCGCCGGACCTCCGAAGCGACGATCCTTTTGGGTGCATCTGGTCGAGCGTGGTTTCTCTGCCATGGAACCGGTGATCCGGCGGGCTTTTCCCTCGGTGCCCCCGACGCCAGGTCATGCAGCGATGGGGGGCAGATCCCTTTCTTTAGGAGGTCGTGCAGCTGACGAACTGCCTGGCCAGCTGTCATGCCCGCCGGAGGGTATTCGACAGCCTCCAGCATCAGGGCAAAAGATCTCCGGGCTGTCGCGGTCTTCTCGCTCACTGCGGCCTCGCCCTCGCAAGTCTTTCCGAGAGTGGATCGCAGCCTCCATAGAATGCTGGAGGTGAGGCCGACTGCTGGCCCGATGTGTGTATCAAACTTGAAGGAGTCCGCCTCCGTTTCCGCAGGCCTGGGGAGTTCTCCAAGTAGAAGAGCGAGGTTTAGTCGCTCGCGCGGATAAAGTGGTACCGCCCGAATATTCGGATCCTCGAGATGCTTTCGGATCTCTTCGCATCCCTCCAGGGCATCTGCAGGAACTCCGACGCGCACGAGAATCCTGCCAGTCGTCAGGCATGCGGCATATCGACGGTAACCACTAATGAGCCGGTTGTTTTCCGGGTTCACCATCAGTGGAACGTTTACCCAGTTTCGCTTGATCGACGCGGCCAGGTCGTCCTCTACTGAACTCACTCGGACGGGACGGTCCGCTAGGATGCTATCCAGACGAATCTCTTTATACTTCAATTCGACATTCCGTGGCAGCGATGGAATCTTCCTCGATGGCCGGAAGGTTAGACCGGGCGTGGGCGGGATTGCAAGAAGCGCTCTGGGGTGATTCTTGGGATGCCCGCGAGGGGTTCAAAAGCGGTATGAAGAATGCTCTATTAGGGGGAGCTGGATGGTGAATATAAGACGCATATAGGATTTTCGAGCGCTCGGCGATGTAGCCGAGGGTCGGGAAGCCGCCGTCGCACGGAGTGCATGAAGACGAGATTCCACGGTGCGAAGAGGGACGGTCTTGGCGGCCCTGGAGGTCTTGGTTCCCCCGGACTTCTTATGCCCAGGCGCCGACCAACGTCGGCTCGGGCCGGAGCTTGATCCCGGTTGCGATCTCGACCTGCGCCGAGAGCTCGGTGAGGGCTTGGGCGAAGCCCGTTGCGGTCGCGCCGTCGTGGGCGGTGAGGGTGAGGGTGCGGCGTTCCGAGCAGCGGATGCCGGCTGCGATCTTGTAACCGGGGCGGTAGCCGATGTGCTCCAGCAGCCAGCCGGCGCTGGCCCGGAGTTGTCCGTCGCTGTCGGTGTGGACGGGGCAGCCGGCGGTGGACAGGCGGGTGGCCTGGGTGGCGGTGACGGGCGGGTTGAGGAAGACCGATCCGGCCTGGCGGGCCTCGGGACCGTGGGGGTCCAGGAGGAGCCCGCGGCGGTGGCGGTTGGCGAGGACGGCGGCGGCCACCTCGGCCACGGGCGGTCGGGCGCCGACAGGGACGCCGAGTTCGTCGGCGAGCGGCTGGTACGTGATCGGCGCAGCCGGTGAGCGGTTGAGGCGGAACGTCGCGGTCAGGATGGTCCAGCGGCCGGGGTCGTTCCTGAAGCGACTGTCGCGGTGGCGGAGGCGGCACGCCTGGGCGGGCAGGGTCCGTAGGCGGCCCATGTCCCAGTCCCAGGCAGTGAGGTGGTCGAGGGTGTCGGAAACCTGCTGGCCGTAGGCTCCGGCGTTCTGGACGGGGGCGGCCCCGACAGTGCCGGGAATGCCAGCCAGGCACTCGATTCCGGCGAGGTGTTCGGCTGAGGCCCACTGGACGAGGTCGGCGAGCGGGTGGCCGGCCTGGACGGTCACGGCCACCGTGTCGTCGTCCACCCGCTTCACGGCGATGCCCCGGGTGTTCATCACGGCGACGGTGCCCTCGTGGCCGGTGTCGGAGGCGATGACGTTGCTGCCGTGGCCGAGGGTGAGGGGCGCGTCCTCCTGCCGGTCGCCGATCGTGCGGACCAGTTCGAACCAGTCGTCGGGGTCGGCGACCTGCAGGACGTCGCTGGCCGGGCCGCCGAGCCGCAGGGTGGTGAGGGACGCGAGCGTGGTGCTGGGCACGGGTGGCCCTCCTAGGGTTCGTCGGTGATCGCCTTCAGGGCGAGGGTCCGCAGCGGGGCGAGGCGGGTGCGGTTGTCCTGGTGGTGGTAGACGGCGTTGGTGCAGATGGCCAGGTAGCGGCCGGTGGCCGGGGCGAGGTAGAGGCTGGTCCCGGTGAAGCCGTGGTGGTAGGCGACCCGGCCCTCGTCGGCGAGGATCCAGGCCAGGCCACGGTCGAGGCCCGGTTCGATCGCGGCCTGCGGTTGCATGCTGTGTGTGAGCCAGCGGCCCAGGGGAGCGCCGGCAGCGTGCGGGGTCAGCAGGTGGGTGGCGAAGGCGGCGAGGTCGGCCGGGGTGGTGAACACCCCGGCGTGGCCGGCGACTCCGCCGAGCAGGGCGGCGTTGTCGTCGTGCGGCATGCCCCACAGCCGGGGCCCGCCGGTCAGCCGCTGCTCGGTCGGGGCGACCCGGGCGGAGCGGGGCACCGGTCCGTACGTCGTGTTCGGCATGCCGAGGTGCTGCCAGAGTTCGGCCGCCAGCTCGTCCAGGCGCTGGCAGCGATAGTGGGCCAGGGCCAGGCCAAGGAGGATGAACCCGCGGTTGATGTAGCGGTGTCCGGCCCCGGGATCGGCGATCAGGGCCTCTCCACAGATCAGCTGGGCCAGCGGTTCGGGGCGGCCCCGGTACTGGTCGAGGCGGGTGTCGGCGCGGAGCCCGGAGGTGTGGGCGAGGATCTGTCGGGGTGTGACCCGGCCGCCGGGGGCGTCGGCCGGGATGTCGGGCAGCAGTTCGCGGATCGGGGTGTCCAGGGTGAAGCCGTCCAGGAGGGAAGCGCCGACCAGCGGCCAGGTGGCCAGGACCTTCGTCAGCGACGCCACGTCGTACACCGTGTCCGGCCCCGGCCGGGCGTCGCCGCACTCGGGGGCGACGACACCGGAGGCAAGGTAGCCGGGCTCGGTGTCGAAGGTGCCGTGGGCGATGACTCCACCGGGCACGGTGCTGTCAGCGGTCATCAGGTTCAGGCACTCGCGCAGGTCGGCGAGCGCGTTCGGCTTCCACGGCACGGGGTTGGTCACGGCTACTCCTGGTCGATCGTCAGGTCGGCACCGAGCGCGGCCAACTTCGGCAGCAGGCTGCCGTATCCGCGCCGCAGGTGATACATCCCTCGGATCGTAGAGGTGCCCTCGGCGGCCAGCGCGGCGATCACTAGAGCGGTCACCGCCCGGATGTCCTCCCCGGCCACGCCGGCGCCGGTGAGGGCGGACCGGCCCCGGACGGTGATCACCGAGCCGTTCGCGTTGACGGCCGCGCCGAACGAGGCCAAGGCCGACAGGTGGGTGTCGCGCTGGGTGTAGATCCGCTCGTCGATGCGAGAGGTGCCCTCGGCCTGGGTGAGGAAGGCGGTCAGCTGCGGCTGCACGTCGGTCGGGAACCTCGGGTGCGGGCCGGTGGCCATCTGCACCGGCCGAGGCCCGGCCGGGAGGCTGACGGCCGTGCCGCCGTCCAGCGGGTCGAGCTGGATTCCGGCGTCGGCGAACACCGACACCAGCCCGTCCGGGAACGCGGCCGGAGGGAAGCCGTCCAGGTGGACGGCGCCGCCGGTGATGGCGGCGGCCAGCGCGAGGGTGGCGGCCTCCAGCCGGTCCGGCGGCACGGTGAACACCCCGCCCCGGATGCGGTCGGTGCCGGTGACGTTCAGCGCCGTCCTGCCGCGCCACTCGATGCCGACGCCGGCCTGCGAGAGCAGGGCGGCGGTGTGGGTGACCTCGGGCTCCACACTGGGGTTGAGGATCGAGGAGGTGCCCGGGGTACGGGCGGCCAGCAGCATCGCGGTGACCGTCGCACCCAGGCTCGGCCCCCACGAGCGGGTCTCGGCATCGGTGATGAACGGCAGCCGCTTACCGGTGAAGCGGGCCCGCACCCGGCCCCGATTCACCTCGACCTCGGCCCCGGCGGCTTCCATCGCGGCCAGGTGCCGGTCGATGTAGCGGGCGCAGAAGGCGTCCCCGCCGGGGGTGGGGAAGGTGACCTTGCCGGCGCGGGCCAGCAGAGCTCCGCCCATCACCGCGGTGGTGCGGATGCGCCGTCCGAGGTCGTCCGGGATAACGGGGAAGTAGGAGTCGGCCGGTCGGGTGGCGAACTCGTCGCCGGTCACGGTGGCGCGGGTGCCGGTGCGGTGCAGGATGTCGGCGACGACCAGGGTGTCCAGGATCTCGGGCGCACCGGCCAGGGTGAGCGGGTCGTCGGCGAGGATCGCGGCGGCGTACAGGTGCAGGGCGATGTTCTTGCTGCCCTGGACAGTGGCGGTGCCGGCCAGGCGGCGGCCTCCGGTGATCCGTACGGCCCGCTGGTCGGTCGTCGTGGTGGTGTCGGTGGTGGGCATGGTCACCTTCCCTGGCTTCCGGCCGGGAAGAAGCCCCCGACCTGGGTCTTCGGGTAGAGCAGGGTGTGCGCGCCGATCAGGGTGGCGGGCTGGAGCACAGTGCCGGCGGGAACGATCACGCCGTCGCCGACCACCGCGCCGAACTTCGTCTGGCCGGTGGCGATTCGCCGGCCGTCGAGGTGAGCGCAGACCTCTTCGGTGGCCGGTTCGGTGACCGGCCCGGAGGTGACCCGCAGGCCGGTGGTGGATACGAATGCGCCGATGTTGACGCCGAGGCCGAGCACGGAGTCCCCGACGAAGCTGGTGTGCTTCATGAAGACCCCGCCGGTCAGCAAGGAACGGGTGACCTCGGCGCCGAAGCCGATGCGGCAGCCGGGGCCGACGACGGTGTTGCCGCGCACCCGGGCGCCGGCCTCGATCACCGCGCCGGAGCAGACCAGCACCGGGCCGGTGACGAACGCGCCTTCGGCGATGACGGCTCCGGGCGCCACGATCACGTGGCCCCGAACGGTGGCGCCGGGCTCGATGGTCCCGGTCGCGTCCGGCAGCGGGATGTCCAGGTTGCCGGCCAGCAGGTTGGTGATGGCCTTCTTGAGGCCGAACACGGTGGGGCAGCAGTTCAGCAGCTCCAGCACGACCGGGTCGGTGACGTGCTCGATGTCGAAGTAGTACGCGGGGGTGGTGCGGTAGTCGATGCGCTCCAACTCGGTGTGCAGCGCGGGCGCGTCGGTCAGCCGGTGCATGGCTGGGTCTCCTCTCGGGCGAGCGAGTGGAAGAAGGAGAGCGGGGTCGTCGCGACGGCCCCTGGGGGCCTCAGGAGGCAGGTGCATCGGGTGCGGTCGCCGCGCTCTGAGGGCTGGCCTCGGCCGGGTGGTTGTGAACAGCCAGGCCGAGGAGGGTGAGCACGGGCAGGTGCAGGGCGGCCCAGGAGGCGGTGAGGAAGGTGCCGAGCCGGTCGCGGTCCGCCGGGGCGACGTGGCGCCGGCTGGCGGGCGGCGGGGAGGTGCTGGGCGTTGGCATGGGAGGGCCTTCGGCAGCGGGGGAGGGGTGGACGCTCCCCAGTGAACTGCCGGGCGAAAGGCCGGATCCGTAGCCGGACTACGGCCCGTAGTCCGGCTACGGGTCAGATGATTTGCACGCCCGCGCGGGTGGCGAAGTCCCGGACTCCGGGCAGCTTGCGGTCGTGCCGCAGCAGGGTGCTGGCGAGGTCGCGGACGGCACCCCGGCGGACTTCCTGCGGGGCTGCTTCCTCGGCGGCCAACAGAGCCCGGTAGCACTGTTCGGGCTTGCCCCACTGGTCGAACGCGCGGGCCACGTCGGTGAAGAAGCGCGCTTGACGTTCGGCGGTCGGCAGCGCGGTGGGGTCGATCGTGGAGGCCAGTTCGATCGCCCGGCCGGCGTCGCCGAGCTCGTAGTGCACCGACAACTCGTGCAGGGCGATGCCCTGGACGCCGTCCATCAGGCCGGAGGCCCGGCTGGCGGCTGCGGCGCTGTCGGCGGCCTCCCGGATTAGCGAGTGCGCGTAGGCCCGGTCTCCGGTCTTTGCGGCGGTGTAGGCCGCGGTGGCGTACAGATCACCACGGGCGGCCAGTCGGGCGGACTCGGGCACCGCGGTGTCGACGAGGAGGTCTTCGGCGGCGACGACCACGATGTCGGTTGCTCGGGCCAGGCTGCCCTGCCGGCGCCAGGCGCTGGACACCATCCGCTGTGCCTCGGCGACCACCAGCGGGTCGCCGCCGTCCCGGGCGGCGGTGAGCGCGCGGTCGGCGGTGATGGCCACCAGGTTGTTGTCGCCGATCTTGATGCACAGCCGGACCGCGAGGTTGTAGAGCTGGGCGACGTTCAGGGCCCGCTCCTCGGTGCTACCGACCATTTGGGCGGCGGCGATCCGGCTCGGCAGGGCCTCAGCGAGTGCGTTGTACTGTGCTGCCTTGAACTCGCGACGAGACGTCAGGAGAGAAGCGGTTACGAACTCGTGGGTCGGCTCGCTGCGGGGTGCCGGAACCCGTCCCGTCCCGTAGAGCAGCAGGTCCTCCAGACCGGCCAGCGGTGAGGTCGTCTCGGCGTGCGCGGCCTGCTGGCCTGCGACCGGGGTGAACAGGGCGGCAGCCGCCAGGGTCAGGAACGGGCGGCGTCGCACATCGTCCTCCTCGGCAGCGGAACTGCTCGTCAGCGTAACGGAGGTGGACTTGCGAGGGCGGGACCTTGGCCGCTCGGAGGCCGGTTGCGGTAAGGCCATCAGCTCGTTGAGCTCGCAGCGCAGTACCTGCGCGAGGCGCCGGAGCAGGGTCAGGTCTTTCACCCGCTGCAAGTCCCGTTCGACCAGCGACATCCAGACTTCGCTGCGGTCGAGCTCAGTGGCGAGACGGAGCTGGGTCCACTCCATCTCGGCGCGACGGAGCGCGATGAACTTGCCGAACGTGATGCCACTGCCCCCCACGCTGGCCCCCATGCCGTGTTGAAGCCGCTACGGATTGCTACCGTACCGGTGGTCGGGGGCCACGGTGTGGGGCTTTCAGTACCGTGCCAGCGTTCACCGCACTGTCCGGCTTGGGTCGGGCTGCGTTGCTGGTCCCTGAAGATCTTGCCCTGAAGGTTATTCGCGTTGTCCTCGCACCCCTGGGCGAGGGCAACTCCATCCGCTGCGAGGTGCAGGCGAGGTAAGGACTCCTTGCCTCACAACTTGCTCCGCCTTGGCGGTGCCGGGGGTAAGCATCGCTTATCCCACAACTTGCTCCGGCTTCCGCTGGTCTGACGTCAGTTCGAGATGTGGGTGAGCCTTGCAGGCCGGGCCAGTGGACGTTACGGCGTGCGGTGGAAACTCGGCCATCTCCTCGATGGCAGGGCGTTCACGACGGGGCGTACACGCGAGCCCCCTATTAGAGGGGGGCTCGCGCGTGAACGCTGGGTCGCGTGGACGGCGTGTACGCCTCCGTGATCGCTCTACCTGCGGTTTCTTTGCCGAGCGTGGACGGTGTGAACGGCTCTCGCAAGGCCCTCTGCGGAAGGCGCGCGTGGACGGTCCCGTGTGCGGTCCACGCCCGGAAGGTGCCCCATGGTGGCGATGATCCGCCCGTTCACCGGCGGGGCAGTTGCGACGGTCGGCGCTGCCCGCTGGCCGAGGGTCACCCCGGTCAGTCCGGTCGGTCGCAGCCACCGGGCTGACCGGAACTCTGGTCACTGCGGTCGGTCAGTACGACGGACTGACCGGAGACTCGGTCACTGCGCTGTCCTCGGTCACTCCTGTCACCGCGCTGGCAGTCAGGAGACGGCGGTGATGTGTCGGGCGGAGGGGCGGTAACGCGCCTGCTGGCCGCCCCCGGCGCCACCGGTGGTGCCTTCGGCCTTGACCGCCAACCCACTCTTGACCAGGCGGTCAAGGTGGCGGCGGGCCTTCTCGATGTCGGCGCGGTCGGGGTTGGCCTCGCCGGTCAGGGCGGTCGCCAGGTCACGGGCGGTCAGACCGTCCGTAGCGGCGCGCAGGAGGGTGACCGGGTCCAGGGTCGGCTCGACGTAGGTGGTTCCGCGCTGGTGGTCGTGGACGACCGGCAGCGGGCCGATCTCGCCGGTCACGGTCTTGAGGTGGTGAATGGTGACCGCCGGGTCGCCGGCCTCTCCAGCGATGAACAGGACACTGCCCGCTCCGGCGGTCAGCCAAGTCGAGCCGTACACCCGGTCCAGGGTGGGTCGCTGGCCGCGTGGCGCGTCGGCGGTGGCCTTGCGCTGGTGGTGGAGCTCCATGATCTGGACGCCTGCGCGAAGGGCCCGCATGCGGGCGTTGTTGAAGGCGACGGCCAGGGAGTCGTCGACGAGGGTGCTGACTGCGTCCTTGAGGCTGTCGATGACGATGGTGTCGGCGCGGTGGGCGGCGGCGAGTTCGGCGAGGAGGTCGGGTTCCTTGTCGAGGGTGGCGGGGAGCGGTCCCTGCCACACGGCGAGGCGGTCGCGCAGGTGGGCCTCGTCGGCAGGCAGGATGCGGCGGGCCATGGCGCGGGCGATCTGCTGGGGGCGGTCCATGGCGAGGTAGAGGACGCGTTCTCCCTCTGCGACGGGGAGGTCGAGGACGGCGGCTTGGAGGCCGAGGCGGGCGAGGACGACCTGGTGGGCGATGGTGGTCTTGCCGACGCCGGGCGCGCCGACGATCATCAGGCTCTCGCCGGAGGCCCAGGCGGTCTGTTCTCGGGTGCCCCATAGCGGTTCCTTGTTCGCGCCGGTTTTGGTGACGAAGTCCCAGCCGTTGACGATGTAGCGAGACAGGCGGCTGCTACCGGAGGCCAGGGCGCGTTCGCGCTCGGCACGGATCTCGGCCTCGACGGTCGTACGGATCTCGTCCGGGTCGGCGCCCGGAGTCAGCGCGTGCTGGACCGTGCGGATGCCGGTGGCATGTAGTGACCGCAGTTGGGCGTCACGACGCACGATCTGCGCGGCGGCGCATTGCAAATGGGCTTAACAACAATGCATGGAGGGTTGACCGTGACTGGTGCGGATCCGAGACGGCGACTGGAAGGGGAGGAGAACGTCGCCCAACGCATCAAGATGGAGCGCGAGGCGCGCGGGTGGAGTACTGCCACGCTCGCGGAGCGCCTGACAGAGGCCGGCTACCCGCTCAACCAGTCGGCGGTGTGGCGCATCGAGAGCGGCGAACCGCGTCGCAGGGTGAACCTGGACGAGGCCATCGGCTTCGCCAAGGTCTTCGGCATCTCCCTGGACAACCTGGTCGGGCCACCCGAGATCGCTGCCAACGCCCACGTGAAGCGGTTGCTGGCGGAGTTTGCCGAGAGCTGGCATAAGTCCGTCGCCGCTCGCAAGGAGATGGATCGCGCCCGTTACGCGCTCGATGCCTACGGCGCAGCCCACCCGAACCTTGCCGAACTCATCAGCGCGATGATCACCCAGGTCGTGGCTGACGACGCTGGTGACGACCACCACTCGCCGAGCCTTCCGCCCGGCTCGCCCGACGCCTAGGGTCTCGCTGACCCAGGAGCCGCGACGTAGCCCGTCGCCCCCAACGGCGGCCCTGGCCACTTGAGGGTGCCTGCCGCACGTTGCCGAGTCCGCACGTCACTCCTGCCGCTGATCCGATGAGGACCAGATCATGCTGGATGTTCGGTGGTTTGGTGCGGCCGTAATCAACCGCTAACGTCCCCTCCCGCCGGTCCGACCACGGGCTTTGCCCGCCTGTGGAGCCTCGACCCGTCATGCCTTCCGCAACCCCTCGGTGCTACGAACGCCGGGGCCAAAACGCGGGCCCATACAACCGATTCGCCCATCCCTGGAACACCGACAACGGCGGCGCATAGCCGAAAGCGCCGCCGGGATAGGACACCCATGCCCGAAACATCGTTGGAGCTTGCCCGGGTGGCCCGCGCTCTCGGCACTACCGAGCGCGTCCTCCTCCGCCTGATCGCAGATCAGGGCGGTGGTGCAGCCGACCCGACGCTCGTCGCCCTCACCGTCGAGGAATCTGCCCGCCGTCTCGGCGTCGGCCGGACGACCATGTATGCCCTGGTGGCCTCCGGCGAAGTCCCGTCCGTGACGATCGGCCGCCTCCGCCGAGTGCCCGCCGAGGCGCTCAAGGAGTACATGGCCGCCCGCACGGCCGCCGCCGCTTCGAACGTCGCCCTTGCGGCCTGAGAGGGCGCAGATGGCGAAGACCCGCAAGCCCAACGGCGACTCCTCGATCTACGAGGGCAGTGACGGCCGCTGGCACGGCCGCGTCACGGTCGGCGTAAAGGACGACGGCACCCCCGACCGGCGCCACGTCAGTGCCAAGACCCGGCCCGAGGTCACGGCCAAGGTCCGCAAGCTGGAGCAGCTGAGTGACGACGGCACTGTGCACAAGGCCGGCCAGAAGTGGACGGTCGACAAGTGGCTGACCCACTGGATCACCGAGATCGTCCCCGGCACCGTCAGCGAGAACACGTACGCCGGATACGAGGTTGCCGTCCGCGTGCACCTCGTCCCCGGCCTCGGCGCGCACCGCCTGGAGAAGCTGGAGCCCGAGCACCTGGAGCGCTTCTACAAGAAGATGCAGGCCAGCGGCAGCGCCGCCGGGACTGCCCACCAGGCCCACCGCACGGTCCGGGTAGCCCTCGGCGAGGCGGTACGGCGCCAACACCTCACCCGTAACGTGGCCACGATCGCCAAGGCCCCGAAGCTCGAAGAGGAGGAGGTCGAGCCGTTCGAGATCGAGGAGGTCCAATCGCTTATGGAGACGGCGCGTCAGCGCCGCAACTCCGCCCGCTGGATCTTTGCGCTCGCCCTTGGCCTGCGGCAGGGCGAGGTGCTCGGGCTCCAGTGGAAGGACGTCGACTTCTCCCGAGGCGTTGCCTGGGTCCGGCGCGGCCGGCTGCGGCCCAAGTACCGGCACGGCTGTGGTGACCGCTGCGGGCGCAAGCCCGGCTTCTGTCCGCAGAAGGATCTGGTCCGGCGCGAGACCAAGGACACCAAGTCCCGGGCCGGGCGGCGCGCGGTGCCGCTGCCCGAGCAGCTCGTCGTGATCCTCCGGCTGCACAAGGAGGAGCAGGACCGCGAGCGGGCGCTCGCGCGCGACCTCTGGACGGACAAGGGATATGTCTTCACTTCGGAGACCGGCGAGCCGCTCAACCCCAGCACCGACTACCACCACTGGAAGCGGCTCCTGCGCGAGGCCGGCATCCGCGACGGCCGCCTTCATGACGCCCGCCACAACGCCTCGACCGTTCTGCTCCTGCTCGGCGTGCCGGAGCGGATCGTCATGGCGATCATGGGCTGGTCCTCGACCGCCATGGCCCAGCGCTACCAGCACGTCACCGACCCGATGCTGCACGACGTCGGGCGGAAGATCGGTGGCTTGCTCTGGAGCGGATCTGCGGTGGAAACCGCAGAGTGACGATCCAGGGGGGGCTCACAAGCGAGTGAGCCGGTAGATCCTCTGTGGCCCCGTTCGAGCGAACGGGGCCACAGAGGGAGAAAGAGGTCAGGAGACGACCTTCAGCTTCTTGAACACTTCTTCGAAGCGGTCGAGGGTCTGGTCGTCGACCTGCTTGAAGAACTCGTCTCGGTGGCGGGTGAGCTCGTGGGCAGGCCCAACGTGGTCGAAGGCACTGGGCTTGCCCTGCTTCTCGCGTGCGATCTTGAGGCGCATCAGAATCGGGGTGGGCTTCTCCGTGTGGATCAGGTCGGTCTCGGTAAGAGAGCTGCCTGCGGCCTTGTTGTAGAGCCAGAGGTAGTCCTTGGCAGTGAAGAGATCTTCGATGTCAGCGGTGTCGGGCAGACCGCCGAGCTGGCCGATGACGATGATGCTGGAGGGCTCGACGCCCGCCGCCTCGGCCGCGCTGAAGACCTTGGAGGTGACCTTGGTGGCCTCCGCGCCGTCGATGATGGCGCGGACCGTCAGCCTCCGGCCCATGACCGCGATGAAGGCTGGCATGTTGCCCACGCCGCCCACCGGGATGATGGCCAGACGCGGGTCGAGACCGGTGCGACCTCTGTTGATCAGGTAGTCCGACACGCGCATCAGGAAGACGAAGTCGCTGCTGCCCTCCACCGCCAGGAGCGGCCCGGCTCCCAGGAAGAGGTGCTGGGCGACGGAGTACCCAAGAGCGGCCTCCACGGGCAGGATCGTCTTGGGGTCCGCCGACAGGCTCACGGGCGTGACGACCACTCCCAGACTTGGGTCTTGGCGAGTTGCCTGGTCATGGATGGCGCGCATGGTCTCGTACCGCGTCGGGTCGATCATGTGCTGGGAGTGGGTGGTGTACAACACCTGCTGTGTGGTGCCCAGTTCACCGTAGATGTAGCGAAGGAAGTCGCCCTGGGCCTCGCCGTGCAGACTGGTACCGGGCTCGTCGAGCAGGACTACCACCCGCTCCCCGCGGTCGTGGTAGGCGCTGAACGCTGCGAGGAACGAGAAGAACCACTGGAAGCCCGTGGAGCGGGTGGAGAAGTTGGTCTCCACCCCGTGCCGCTCGTCGCGCAGCTCGATCTTGAGAATGCGGTGGTGTGGCTCCGGTTGCCCGGTCTCGGCGTTCGGGGGCATCGCCACGAGGTCGGTGTCGAAGACGACCGTGAGGGCGTCGTTCTGCTTCCAGTACTCGAAAACCTGCTGGCTGAGGTCCATGCTCGCGGCTTGGAGTTCGGCCTTGCGACTGTCGTAGTCCTCGTCCAGAAGGTCCCCGGGCTTCTCGCCAGCCAGACGCAGCAGGGAGAGCATGGTGGCGTCGCCGCGCCGCGTGCGGCGGCTCTGGACGCGGGCGGCGAGGTCGTGGAGGTCGCATTCGCCGGGCAAGAGCTCGTAGGTCGAGAAGTAGAAGAACTTCGGCAGGAGATCCACGAGCGCTTGGTGCTGGTCGTCGTCCAGGTTGCCGTCGAGGAGCAACTGGTACTTCTTGAGCTCGGTCGGCACCTTGTCGATGACCTTGGCGCGGGCGGTTTTCTTGTCCGCCTTCAGCTCCTTTGACCGCGCGTTCGCTGCGGTCACGACTTCCGCGGTGCTCCCGTGGCCAGCGGTCAGGTAGTCGCGGTCGTCGAGGTCATCGATACCAGCCTCGTTGAAGACCAGCTCCAGGACCTGGTGCAGGTCGCAGACTATCCGGACCTTGAGCTCGTCGTCGTAGGTCCGGGAGGCCTCGATACGGGCGTCGGCCGGGGGTCGCACGCCCCACTGGTCTTCGAGGGCGTCGAGGTCGCGTTCCTCCAGGGCGAACGCCGCCGTCACGGGTGCGAGGTTGGGAAGGCTGTGTGTCCGGCGGTCCCGGGCCAGGTGCCGGCGCGGGTAATCCTTCGTGAGGTCGAACGTGTCCGGGTTGTTCGCAGGGTTCAGCCGGTGGAGGGCCTGAAGAATGGTGGTCTTCCCCGACTCGTTCTTCCCGATCAAGCAGGTGACGCTGGCGTCGACGGCCATGGTCTGCTCGTTCGTGAAGTTCCGGAACTTGTCGATCTGTACGGACAGCACCAACACGGGCGTTCCCTCCCTGGGCGACGGTGCCCTGGTCGTTCAGCAGGCGACCTGGCAGCCTGATCCGTCAGTATGACTGGACGCACCGACAATCGCGGGAGGCTTTTGCGGGGCCCAGTTTCCGCAGTTCACGCTGTGCCGTCCGGCGGTCACGGGAAGGGCGACTCACGGTCGCGGGAGCTCCAGGAGCAGCCCTCGGGCCCTGTCACAAGCCTCGCTGCCGTCATTCGGGCGGTGCCGAGTGTCTTCTGCGCGGGTCCAGGGTTCGAACTGAGACCAGAATTGAGACCACGCAACGACGAAGGCCCCGGCCGCTGAGCGGTCGGGGCCTTCGTTATGGCTGGTCAGCCATGGCGGAGGATACGAGATTCGAACTCGTGAGGGGTTGCCCCCAACACGCTTTCCAAGCGTGCGCCCTAGGCCTCTAGGCGAATCCTCCGTGGGAGAGCTTAGTACATGTTCGGGGGTGGTCGCGACCAGCAATCCCGTAGGCGGGAGGGTGGGGTTGCCTGTGGATCGTGGGGGCCCGGATCCGGTAGTGTGGGGGTCAGCCCCTCGTGTGGCGTTATCTCTCTGAACCCCCCCAGGGCCGGAAGGCAGCAAGGGTAAGAGGGCTCTGGCGGGTGCACGGGGGGTCTTTGCGTTCCCGGGCGGTCGCCGGGGGACGGTGGCGAGGCGAGGGGCGACGCGTTTGTCGGTGCGTCCCGATATCGTCGGGGGTGTGTCCCTAGCCCTGTACCGCCGCTACCGCCCCGAGACCTTCGCGGAGGTCATCGGGCAGGAGCACGTGACCGCTCCGCTCCAGCAGGCCCTGCGTAACAACAGGGTCAACCACGCGTACCTGTTCAGCGGGCCGCGCGGCTGCGGGAAGACGACGAGTGCGCGCATCCTGGCCCGCTGTCTGAACTGTGAGCAGGGGCCGACGCCGACGCCCTGCGGAGAGTGCCAGTCCTGTCGCGACCTCGCGACCGGCGGGCCCGGCTCGATCGACGTGATCGAGATCGACGCGGCCTCGCACGGTGGTGTGGACGACGCGCGCGAGCTGCGGGAGCGGGCGTTCTTCGCGCCGGTCCACAGCCGCTACAAGATCTTCATCCTGGACGAGGCGCACATGGTGACCTCGGCCGGGTTCAACGCGCTGCTCAAGGTGGTCGAGGAGCCTCCGGAGCACCTCAAGTTCATCTTCGCGACCACGGAGCCGGAGAAGGTGATCGGGACGATCCGGTCCCGGACGCACCACTACCCGTTCCGGCTGGTCCCGCCGGGCACGCTGCGCGACTACCTGGTGGAGGTCTGCGGCCGGGAGGGCATCCAGGTCGAGGACTCGGTGTTCCCGCTGGTGGTCCGGGCCGGGGCCGGGTCGGTGCGTGACTCGATGTCGGTCATGGACCAGCTGCTGGCCGGCGCCGCCGAGGGCGGCGTGACGTACCAGATGGCGACCTCGTTGCTCGGGTACACCGACTCGGCGCTGCTCGACGAGGTGGTGGACGCCTTCGGCGCGCACGACGGGGCGACGGTGTTCCAGGTGATCGACCGGGTGGTCGAGGGCGGGCACGATCCGCGCCGCTTCGTCGCCGACCTGCTGGAGCGGCTGCGCGACCTGGTGATCCTGGCCACCGTGCCGGAGGCGGGGGAGAAGGGGCTGATCGACGCCCCGGCGGACCGGGTCGCGATCATGCAGGCGCAGGCGGACGCGTTCGGTTCGGCGGAGCTGAGCCGGGCGGCGGACATCGTCAACACCGGGCTGACCGAGATGCGCGGCAACGCGGCGCCGAGGCTGCAGCTGGAGCTGATCTGCGCCCGGGTGATGCTGCCGGGTGCCTACAGCGACGAGCTGTCGTTGCAGGCGCGGCTGGACAAGCTGGAGCGCCGGGCGGCGGCGGGCGGGTTCGCCGCGCCGATGGCGGCGGGGGTGCCGGTGGCGGCGCCCATGGCCGCGCCCGTTCCGGCGACGGCGCCCGTAGTGGAGACCGCCCCGGTGCAGGCCGCGCCGGTCGCGGCGGCCCCTGTGGTGGCCCCTGCACCGGCCGCACCGGCCGCACCGGCCGCACCGATCGCACCGGCAGCCCCCGCGGCGCCCGCCGGGCCCGCGCCGGGTGCCTGGCCGATCCCGCGCAGCTTCCCGCCGGCGGGCGGCGCCCCGGCCGCGGCCCCCGCGCC